>CAUPCW010000003.1:0-98194 GCA_963509895.1 uncultured Flavobacterium sp. | reverse complement strand
TTTTACTAAAAACTTATCAAAATTAAAAAAAAATAACCGCAAGGGGCGTCAAAATTATAAAACATAGAAGGCATTGAAGTCTTTACTTGAATCGAAGTGTGTGTGGTTTTAAACCATATAAGACATTGAAGAGCATATAAGGTTTTATGACTATCCGTGACTAGTACCATTTCACAGAATAAATTAGCTGTTGAATGTTTTTCACAAATATAATCCTTTCTGATCTTTGCGTCTTCGCGACTTTGCGAGCCCAATTTCACGCAAAGGCGCAGAGACGCAAAGTATATTGTCATTATTTAGACTATTGGTATGAGTTACGGACAGTCATATAAGGTTTTATGAAAATCCTTTAAATTGTCGCTTTGATTATTTGTAACCAAAAAACGAAGATTTTCATCATAAGTCTTTGTAGTTTTGTGCACTATTTAAATCAAATACAATGTCTAGGAGAATAAAACTCATTTGGGATTTTCGTGGCCCTGCTTCTGCAAAAACTGCCGAACACCACGAAATTCATCTAAAGGAATATATAAGAATTGAAAAACTACCGCTTGAAATCACAGGATTCCAAACCTATGGAGAAATGCATGCTATAGCCTTTATGGTAGTGGAAGAGAAAGATATGATTACAGTGCGTGATGCCTTGAAGCCGCATCGTGGTGAAGTTTATGAAAGCTAAATTCCAATAAAAAAAAACCAAATTCCAATACTCAAAAGAGCAAATTGGAATTTGGATTTTTAAAATATTGTGATTTGATTTTAATTCGCTACTTCACTTATAAATTTGATACGCATCAATCGCAATTCATCAATATCATATTCGCCATCAAATTCTTTTAAAGCCTCTTCAATGTTATCTGAATGGGATTCCATGAAATAATCGTGAATTTCTTCTTGTTGATCTTCATCTAACATTTCATCTACCCAATAACTGATATTCAGTTTTGTTCCAGAATACACAATTTGCTCCATTTCTTTAATTAACGCTCCCATTGAAAGTCCTTTCGCAGAAGCTATATCTGTTAAAGCTAATTTTCTATCGATGTTTTGGATAATATATAATTTGTTGGCCGAATTAACACCAGTGGATTTAACCACTAGATCGTCTGGACGGACAATATCATTATCTTCAACATAGCGTTGTATCAATGTAACAAATGCTTTTCCGTATTTTCTAGCTTTACCCTCACCAACACCATGAATGTTTATTAATTCTTCTAGAGATATTGGATATTTTAATGCCATATCCTCTAGAGAAGGATCTTGGAATACTACAAAAGGAGGAACCCCTAATTTTTTGGCTTCTTTTTTTCGCAATTCTTTTAGCATTGCCATCAGGGTTTCATCAGCAGTACCCGTTGATTTAGCCGCAGTAACAATAGCTTCGTCTTCGGATTCGTTGTATTCATGATCTTCAGACATTAGGAACGATTCCGGCTTTTTAATAAAGGCTAGTCCTTTTTTGGTGATTTTTACAATTCCGTAGGTTTCAATATCTTTTGCCAACAATCCATCTACAAGGACTTGGCGCAACAAAGCCATCCAAAATTTTTCATCATGATCAGCACCGCTTCCAAAGAAAGATTGCGTATCTGTTTTATGTGCTTTAATCACTGCGTTAACACGACCAATTAATGTAAAAACAATTTCTTTGGACTTATAAATATGCTTGGTTTCTTTAACAACCTGAAGTAATTTGATCACTTCATTCATGGCTTCTACTTTGGTCTTTGGATTTCTAACATTGTCATCCATAGTTCCGCCTTCACCAGACTCGTTGTCGTATTCTTCACCAAAATAATGCAGTAAGAATTTACGCCTTGACATAGATGTTTCGGCGTAAGCCACTACTTCTTGCAGCAATGCAAAACCTATTTCTTGTTCTGCAACAGGTTTTCCAGACAAAAACTTTTCTAATTTTTCTACATCTTTATAAGAATAATAAGCCAAGCAATGTCCTTCGCCTCCGTCTCTTCCGGCACGACCTGTTTCTTGATAATAACTTTCTAAAGATTTTGGGATATCATGATGGATTACAAAACGTACATCTGGCTTATCGATTCCCATTCCGAAAGCAATAGTAGCCACCACCACATCAACATCTTCCATTAAGAACATATCTTGATGTTTGGCTCTAGTTTTAGCATCTAAACCCGCATGGTAAGGAACAGCGCTTATGCCATTTACTTGAAGTACTTCGGCAATAGATTCCACTTTTTTGCGACTCAAACAGTAAATAATTCCTGATTTACCTTTGTGTTGACGAATAAATCGAATAATATCTGACTCTATATTTTTGGTTTTGGTGCGTACCTCATAAAAAAGATTGGGTCTATTAAAAGACGCTTTATAAGTCACCGCATCTGACATATCTAAATTTTTCAGGATATCTTCTTGCACCTTTGGAGTAGCCGTAGCTGTTAAACCAATTACAGGTACTTCTCCTAATTGCTTGATAATATGTCTTAAATTTCGATATTCAGGTCTAAAATCATGTCCCCATTCTGATATACAATGCGCCTCATCGATAGCCACAAAAGAGAGCGGAACTTGTTGCAAAAACTGTACATATTCTTCTTTGGTTAAAGATTCTGGAGCCACATATAATAATTTGGTCACACCTGAAGTAATGTCTTTTTTAACTTGAGTAATCTCAGTTTTTGTCAATGAAGAATTTAACACATGCGCCACGCCATTATCCGAGGATAAACTTCTTATGGCATCCACTTGATTTTTCATCAAAGCAATTAATGGGGAAACTACAATTGCTGTTCCGTTTAGAATTAAAGCAGGTAATTGGTAACAAAGCGATTTACCTCCACCGGTTGGCATAATTACAAAAGTATTCTCGTTATTTAGGAGACTTTTTATGACTTGCTCTTGCAATCCTTTGAATTGACTGAAGCCAAAATACTTTTTTAATTCTTTGTGTATATCAATTTCGTTTGAATTCATTCTTTATTATGTGGTATTTTGTATAAATTTGCATCACTAAAGATACAAAAATCTTTTATACATACAAATTTAAACATTCTGTTTTGATAAGCAACGAAAACCTGTTGGCTTTGGCCAAAAAAACAATACTTTCTGAAAGTGAATCTATTGCCAAATTGACCACTTTTTTGGATGATCAGTTCCTATCAACCGTTCAAAAAATATACCAATCCAAAGGTCGTGTAGTCATTACTGGTATTGGGAAAAGTGCTATTATTGCTCAAAAAATTGTAGCCTCTCTTAATTCTACTGGCACTCCATCGCTGTTTTTGCATGCCTCAGAAGCGATTCATGGGGACTTAGGAATGATACAAGATGAAGATGTCATTATTTGTATTTCTAAAAGTGGAAACAGTCCAGAAATCAAGGTGTTAGTCCCATTGTTAAAACGTTTCGGAAATACCTTAATTGGTATGACCGGTAACATGAGTTCGTTTTTAGCGAAAGGCTCTCATTTTGTACTGAACACTACTGTTGATGCGGAATCTTGTCCTATGAATTTGGCTCCAACCAATAGTACCACGGCACAATTAGTAATGGGAGATGCTCTTACGGTTTGCTTGATGGAAATGAGAGGGTTTCAAGCCGAAGATTTTGCCAAATACCATCCTGGTGGTGCCCTTGGAAAAAAACTTTTGTTAAAAGTAAAAGACTTAATTGAACATTCCCTTAAACCGATGGTAACTCCAGAAACCTCTATCAAAAAAGCGATTTTTGAAATTTCAGAAAAAAGATTAGGAGTAACCGCTGTTGTAGATAACGAGAAAGTGATAGGTATTATTACCGATGGGGACATTAGAAGAATGCTAAACGATCGAGACAGCATAGCGGATTTAACTGCAAAAGATATTATGACTAAAAATCCAAAACAAATCCATTCAGAAGCCATGGCCATTGATGCCTTCAACTTAATGGAAGATTTCTCTATTACTCAATTAATTGTAATTGACAACGGGAGTTACAAAGGGGTTTTGCATTTACATGACATTTTAAAAGAAGGAATTGTATAATGGCGAAGAAAAACCTAAACGAAATGTCGTTCTTAGACCATCTTGAAGAATTAAGATGGGTTTTAGTAAGAAGTACAACTGCTATATTGATTATGGCTTTTGTGACCTATTTTATCAGTGATTTCTTGTTCAACGATATTATTTTTGGACCAACACGGCCCACTTTTTTCACTTATCGTTTTTTTTGCGAACTATCACATCAATTAGGCTTTGTTGATAGCATTTGCATTACAGAACTTCCTTTTATCATTCAAAATACCCAAATGGAAGGACAAGTGAATATGTTCGTCTGGATGTGTTTATTAGCGGGCTTTATCTTGAGTTTTCCATATATTTTGTTTGAAGTATGGAAATTCATTAGTCCTGCTTTATATGACAAAGAAAAAAAAGGAGCCAAGTTCTTTATAGGAGTTTCTTCGGTACTTTTCTTTTTGGGTGTCCTTTTTGGTTATTTTGTAATTATCCCAATGTCGGTCAACTTTGTGGCTACCTTTACGGTATCCGATGTCGTTAAAAACCAATTTACACTGGAATCATATATAGGTCTAGTGAAAACTTCTGTTTTAGCAGGTGGTTTATTTTTCGAATTACCTATCGTAATTTATTTCTTGACCAAACTAGGCTTAGTTACCCCCGAATTTTTAAGAAAATACTGGAAGTATGCCGTAATCATTATTTTGATTGTTGCTGCCATTGTTACCCCTCCAGATGTAGTAAGTCAAACTATCGTAGCTATACCGATGCTATTGATTTATGAAGTAAGTATATTAATTTCAAAACTTGTTGTTCGCAACCAAAAGAAACAAAATGGCTGATATAATTCAAGAATTCAACGACTACCGTTCAAAAATGAACGAAAAATTATTAGCAGATAATAATAAAATTGTAAAACGCATCTTCAATTTAGACACTAATGCCTATGCTGCTGGTGCTTTGGATGTAAAAACCAAAGAGCTATTAGGCTTAGTTGCCTCAGCGGTTTTACGATGTGACGACTGTGTAAAATACCATTTAGAAACCAGCTATAAAGAAGGAGTGACACGTGAAGAAATGATGGAAGCTATGGGAATCGCTACTTTGGTAGGAGGAACAATAGTAGTACCTCATTTACGTAGAGCCTACGAATTTTGGGAAGCGTTGGAAGAGCAACACTAGACTTGAAGTTATTGATTTTCTAAGTTGCTTAGCAACTAAGTTTTTCCATGACGTAACCTTTTCCACTTATTAATCAATAAAAATCAAGATCTTAGCAATTCAAACACCATGAAATTAAGAGCAGAAAACCTCATAAAAACGTATAAAGGACGTAGTGTTGTAAAGGGTATTTCTTTGGAAGTAAACCAAGGACAAATTGTTGGTCTTCTGGGACCAAACGGCGCAGGTAAAACCACCTCTTTTTATATGATTGTAGGATTGGTAAAACCAAACTCTGGTCATATCTACTTAGACAACTTAGATATTACTGAATATCCGATGTACAAACGTGCGCAACAAGGCGTAGGTTATTTGGCACAAGAGGCTTCTGTTTTTAGAAAATTGAGTATCGAAGATAATATACTGAGTGTCTTACAATTGACCAATTATACCAAAGAAGAACAAATTGCAAAAATGGAAAACCTAATTGCCGAATTTAGTTTAGAACACATCCGAACTAATCGAGGTGATTTACTATCAGGAGGCGAACGAAGAAGAACCGAAATCGCACGTTGTTTAGCTACCGACCCAAAATTCATCTTATTAGATGAACCTTTTGCGGGTGTTGACCCTGTTGCAGTAGAAGACATTCAACGTATTGTAGCACAATTAAAAAACAAAAACATTGGTATCTTGATTACCGATCATAACGTACAAGAGACTTTAGCCATTACCGACAAAACCTATTTGATGTTTGAAGGAGGTATCTTAAAAGCAGGAACTCCAGAAGAACTGGTAGAAGATGAAATGGTTAGAAGAGTATACTTGGGTCAAAATTTTGAATTAAGAAAAACCAAGATTGATTTCAATGCGCCAAAATAGGTCGAATCAAATAAAAGAATTAAATTACTAGTAACAACTTTACTCATTAATCCTCTACTCAACTGTAATAAACTGCAATTGTTGTAAGTCACCATTATAGATATTAACGTCGACATTTTCTTTAATTCCCGGAACGATAGCTCTTTCTGTAAATTGCCAGAACAGCCAACCGTCCTGAATTTCTTCCCTATAAAAATTATAATTGGCAATCCAAAAGAGATAATCGCTGAATTCTTCTTTTAAAAAATCATCATAATATCTCTCCCCAGTGTAGATAATGGGTTTCACCTTATAATGATTTTCAATGGCTTGCAACCATCTTCGAAGTCCTTTCTTGAGATTGGTCATCGATTGATTTTTGGGTAATTTTTCAATATCCAACACCGGCGGCAAATCTCCGGTTTTCAATCGAACTGTTTTAATAAATAACTCGGCTTGTTCCAAAGAATTCTCATTAGGGCGATAATAATGATAAGCGCCACGAATCATTTTATTCTTTTTGGCTCCTTCCCAATTGCGTTTGAATCGTCTGTCAACCACATTATTGCCCGCAGTTGCTCTGATAAAGACAAAATGCAAAGGATATTTCTTCTCAATCGTATCTACATAAGACCAGCTAATTTTTCCTTGGTACTCAGAAACATCAATCCCAACGGTCATTCCCTCATGTTTTTCGAGTACTCGTAAATTTCTGGCTTCCGAAAAAACATCCATCTTACTTATTTTATCGGATTTAAAACCCAAGTAATAAGCAAGGGCCGTACGATAATGATAGCCAATACATCCCAAAAAAAGCAGTAGTACTACCGCCCATACATATTTTTTTAGGGAGGTGATTACTCCTTTATTTTTTTTATTCGAACGACGATTGGAATAGGTTTTTGTGACTTTCCTCATATTGAAATCCCTATTGCTTTATCCATTTATTATTAATAATAGAAAGAAAAACATAAAAAAGAATAACCAACGGAATTCCTAAAAACTGTAGGGTTACCAATAACAACAAAGAAACGGCCAAAAAGAAAAAAGTTAGTTTATTATCTTTAACAGTCAGCTTTTTGACTTTCAAGGAAAACAAAGGAATTTCAGCATTCAGGATGTAAGCGCTTCCTATACTGATTACCAAAAGCACCCCATAATTCGACAATAATTCGAACAGCATAAACGAATCAAAATGACGAATAACCAAGGGCAAACTCAGAATAAACAAAGCGTTGGCTGGAGTTGGTAAACCAATAAAAGAGTCGGTTTGTCGTGTATCAATATTAAAATTAGCCAATCGATAACAAGAACCCAGCGTAACCAAAAAACCCAAAAAAGCCAATGCATATTGGCCGGTAAATGGATCGCTAATTTGTAAACCAAAGGCTTCCAACATCATGTAAAACATCGTCAAACCAGGAACCACACCGCTAGTCACCATATCAGCCAAAGAATCTAATTGCAGTCCTAATGGACTTGCAACCTGAAAAAGACGTGCAAAGAAACCATCAAAAAAATCAAGAAAAATGCCTAAACAAACAAAATAAAAAGCCATTTCGAATTGTTGTTGCACTACAAAAGTTACAGCAATACAACCACAAAATAAGTTCAACAACGTAATGATATTAGGAATGTGTTTTTTGATAGCCATTTTAGATTTTAATTAAAATATGTAAAGGGCAAAATTAAGATAATAACTGAAAGAGAAGTACGTTTTTTATCAGAGTTTCTTCTATAGTAGTCAAAGAAAACAGAATTCTGTTGAAAGTGAGGAATAAGCTCCCTAAAAAATTCTATTTTTGAAAAATTATTCACCACAACTAGCCCTCATAGCTTTTGAAAAAGATTCTTTCGTTTTTTTTAGTACTTGGTACTTGCTCATTATATGCCCAATCGGTTCGGAAATATTCTAATGAGTTTTTAAGTATTGGAGTAGATGCGGCAGCTTTGGGCATGTCGAATACCGCCGTTTCTTTCACGGCCGATGTCAATGCTGGCTATTGGAATCCTGCTGGTTTGACGCATCTCAAAGACCATCAGGTAGCGGCTATGCACGCCAATTATTTTGCTAATATTGCGCAATATGACTATTTGGCTTATGCCACACCCATAGACGATAGAAGCAGTTGGGGAATTTCATTGATTCGTTTTGGGGTAGATGATATATTAAATACCACCGAATTAATAGACAATCAAGGAAATATCGATTACAATCGTATTGAGTTATTCTCTACTGCCGATTACGGTTTTACTTTTTCCTATGCTCGAAAACTCCCGGTTCCTGGTTTTCAATATGGTGTTAATGCCAAAGTAGTGCGTCGAATTATTGGAGATTTTGCCAATTCTTGGGGTTTTGGTTTTGATGTAGGGTTACAATTCGAACGCAACAATTGGCAATTCGGTTTGCTTATTCGAGACTTAACCACCACTTATAATATCTGGAATATCGACGAAAAAAAATACCAAGCCATTGCCGATGCCATTCCGGGACAAAACCAAGAACTTCCTGAAAGCACTGAAATTACAGCACCAAAAGCACAATTAGGGATTTCTAAAAAATTTATTATTCACTACGATTATAGCCTATTGGCTGCTG
This sequence comes from uncultured Flavobacterium sp., assembly GCA_963509895.1. Classification (GTDB taxonomy): domain Bacteria; phylum Bacteroidota; class Bacteroidia; order Flavobacteriales; family Flavobacteriaceae; genus Flavobacterium. Next base: position 89,596 of record CAUPCW010000003.1, on the reverse strand, counting down.
CCAACCTCAACATGCGATTCACCAAAACGAATGATATCATAGCAACTGACCTTGTGAGTATTGATCCGGCTTTGGGCTTCGAATTGGGCTATACGGATTTGGTTTTTCTGAGAGCAGGTGTGGGTAATTTTCAAAAAGTAACTCAATTAGACGCTAGCGAAAAAACCAATTTCCAACCCAACATCGGATTGGGATTTCAGTACAAAGGCATCCAAATAGATTATGCCTTGACCAATTTAGGTAACCAAGGCGTAGCTTTGTATTCGAATATTTTTTCGGTAAAAGTCGATTTGGGTCAATTTAGAAAGTAAAAAGCCCCCTAACCCCAAGAAGAGGGAATGATAACAGCAAAAATAGTAGCTAAAACTTAACAGCAAAGTGAGCAAAGGTTTAAGCAAAGTGCACCAAAAAAAACAAACATATAAGACATGTAGGTTCCTACAAACTGTTGCTGCTTTGTAATGCGGCACATAGAAAAGGACATTCAAGTTTAGCTAAAAATACTTGGTTAAAAAGTTTAACTGCAAAGGGCGCAAAGATTTACACAAAGTTTAAAATAATTAAACGATTAACTAATTTACAAATAAATGCTATGCCCAAAATACGTGGCTAAAACTTAACAACAAAGTAAACAAACGGTTAAACGATTAAACATTTACACGATTAACCAAATTAGATTCAATTTCTGATGAAAACTTAAACATATATTTTTCGTTGAGAATACTAACAACTCAATAGAATGCGCTATTTTTACACCACTACTAATTGGCTTGTTTTTATGAATTGGATTCCTTCATCTGCTGCTCTAAATAAATTTTCACTCATAGTTCTCATCTTATGGAGTTCATGGGCTTCAGCACAACTTTCACCACTTTCACCAAAAGCGACAGTGAGTGTGTTGACGTGTTCAACGGGTAATGCATCCTATTCTCTTTTCGGACATACCGCACTTCGAATTAGTGATCCTAACCAATCTTTAGATGTAGTCTATAATTACGGCGCCTTTGATTTTTCGACGCCCAATTTTGTGGCGCAATTTGCTAAGGGTGATTTACAATATTTTGTTGTCGCTCACTCCTATTTGGATTTCATCAACCAATACCAATATGAAGAAAGAAGTGTGTATGAACAAAAATTGCGCATAGCACTCCCTTTAAAACAACACCTTTTTGATCAACTCAACCATACTTTACAATCGGAAGAGCGCTTTTACACCTATAAATTCATAGATAAAAATTGTACTACAATGGTAGTCGATTTACTTAATGACGCTCTAGGTTCCAAGGTGATAACCAAAACCAAAGCTAGCGACAGTACGTATCGTAGTGTGTTATTTCCTTATTTCAATCATCATTTTTATGAGCAATTGGGCACCAGCATTATCTTTGGCACAAAAGTAGACGAAAAAGCGACTACTCTTTTTCTTCCCTTTGATTTATTGGAAAGTCTTACATCGGCTAAATTTCATAACCAAACCCTTAGCGAACCTGTTGCTTCTCTTTTAACAGTTACACCCTCAATTCCAAATTCTTGGTGGAATAATGCTTATACGTATGGCGCCTTTTTGTTAGTGTTGGTATTCTGGAGAAAAAGAAGTGTTATGTTGACTTTTTTGACTTTGATGGGGATTTTGGGACTGTTCTTCCTATTTATGGGTTGCTATTCTTTGCATCCTGAATTGGCTAATAATTATAATGTCCTTTTATTTAATCCCACTTTACTTTTATTGGTGTTTTTTGTCCTTCAAAAAAACAAAAAAGCTACGCAATGGTTGGTTTATATTAACTGGGGATGCTTCTTGTTGTACACGATATTATTAGTCAATAAAGCACCTTTCTTATTCCTATTCCCCTTAATTGGTGTTACTTCATTTTTAGTCTACCGAATACATCAAAGCAACAAGTGATTTTTTGATTAGGGTGTTGGGTATTAGGTGTTGGGTATTAGGTGATGGGTGTTAGGTATTGGGTGTTAGGTATTGGGTGTTAAGTATTGGGTGTTAAGTATTGGGTGTTAAGTATTGGGTGTTGGGTATTAGGTGATGGGTGATGGGATTTAAGAGTAAGGAATCTTTCCATTTTACTTCTGCCTTCTTACTCTTTTAAGATTTAAGATCCTTATTGCCCTCGATAAAACACCACAGTGGAGATGGTTTTAAAAATGATACTAACATCTATAAAAACACTTCGATGTTTGATGTAATACAAATCATATTGAAGTTTGACTAAACTCTCTTCTATAGACTCTCCATAGTTATAGTTTACTTGTGCCCATCCGGTTAGCCCTGGCTTGATGATGTGTCGGGTTTCATAAAATGGCATAATAGCCGAAATTTCTTCTACAAACATAGGTCGCTCAGGACGTGGGCCAATAACCCCCATATCCCCTTTTAGAATATTCAAAAACTGTGGAATTTCATCAATTCTGGTTTTTCTCAAAAATTTTCCAAAGGGAGTAACTCTAGTATCGCCAATCATAGAGAACACTGCTCCATGTTTCTCAGCATTTTCTACCATACTTCTGAACTTATAGATTTTGAATAAAACACCATCTTTCCCTACTCGTTCCTGAGTATAAAACAAAGGGCCTCGGTTCCAAAACCAATTGGCGATTGCCAAGAAAGGAACTAGCAGCGCACCAATTATAATACCCGTAAAAGAAAACAAAAGTTCAAATAATCGAACTTGGTACAAATACAATTTGTTTTGATTGCTCCTACTAAAAGGAAAAAAACGATAAAAATCTTCAGCTATTTGGTGTACTGGTATGCGCTGTGTTTTATTTTCATACACATGAACATATTCTCTGATGCTTTTACCAGACTCGAGTAAATGCAAGAGTTGCTGATACAATTCTGTGGTAATACCATCTGTTTTTTGAGAAGCGACCACAATCTCTGAGACACCAGTTCTAGTGACAAATTTGGTTAACAGTTCTACTGGAATTTCTTTTTTAAGTTTGTACTCTTGTTCTTTTACATTTGATTTATCTGAATTTACATATCCTATGATTCTATAATAAGGATCTGCATCTTCTAAGTCAACCACTAATTGTTCTAACTGCCCCTTATCACAAATCAATACTACATTTTGCACAAACCTATTTGTGGCTAAAAATTTTACATAAAAAATACGCCAAAGATATAAGGCTAAAAAAACAGTGGCATAAAAAACAATCAATTGTAATCTACTTTTGGGCAATTGAGGAGATAAAATAGGTGTCAGCAAATAGACGAAAACAGTAGCGGTAGTCGTCAAAATGGTGCTTTTCAATATCTGAAATGGATTACTAGCCACTTGAAGATTATACATTTCAAAAACACCACCAAAGAGCAACAAATAAATAGAAAAAACAATTGACCAATAAAATGTTTCAGTAGAAAAATTAAAATAAGTAAAATGAAATACTTGGGTCAACAAATACAATGCACCCATTACTACGAGGACATCGATTATACGTAATAGAAACTTTCTTTCCGAAAGTTCGAAATGCATTCTCTTCTTGTTCATAAACGGTGGTATTCGAACGCAAGTTACTGAAATTTAACTATACTAGCAGGGATTATTCAAAATTGTGACCCATTTTTCTTTGATCCTTTCCCATTCAAAAAGAGCCACTTTTTTCCTCGCTTTTTTTGTAATTCTACTAAATTCTGAAGGATTTTCCAATAAAAACTGAATAGCATCACTCATCGATTGTATATCGTTGTCGTCTACTAAAAGTCCCTCTTTACTATCTTCAATCAGAAATGGAATACCTCCTACTCTAGTAGAAACTACAGCCAATCCTAAACTCATAGCCTCAATAACACTCACAGGCATATTGTCAAAATGGGTAGTATTGAGAAAAACATCATATTGCTCCGAAAGTTGTATCCATGCTGATTTAGATAATTGTCCCGGAAAAGTGACTTTTAAGCCTAAGCTTTGGGCTAATAGTCTCGTTTTTTCTAGACTCCCATCTTTATCGGGTCCTACCATACAAAGTTCCGCCTCAGGGAATTCTTTAACTAGTCGATCCAGAACCTGAATGGCCATAGTAGGATTATATATTTCGGTAAAAGCGCGCACCCATAGGAGTTTAGGCTGTATTGCAGTTCTTTCTTTAAAAGTATAGTTTCTTGTTTCTAGAGCATTTGGTATGTGCACTAAATTCGGGCATGCCAACTCCTCGAATACTTGTAATAAATAGGGCGAGGGACAAACATTTCGAAAGGCATGATGAAAAAGTAACTTACAACTTTTAGGATGAGTTTGCCATCGATGAGGCAAATTGCCACCATGCAAAATGGGAATATACTTCAAATTCCTCATGTAGCATATTCGGCTCACTATAAAAGCATACCAAAAATTTGTCGTACTATAAGTGTCTATCAATACATAATTTACTTTCCTAGTAAAACAAGTGGTAAAAATCATGTCTAGTAGGCGCACTACTTTGTTAGATTTAGTAGAAGCATAGCTTATTTTGAACCCCTCTTTTTCTAGTAGTGGCCCCAAGGTGTCAATAGTCGTTGGATTTGCCCCATTTTGAGCTAATTTATTCCCGAGGTACAGTAAGTGCTTCAACGCGGTGAACTTTTAAAAGTGATAAGGCATAAATGAAGGCAGGTGCTGCTAAACGCATAGCAGCATGATTGATGGTCAATAACCAAAATATAAAAAAAGAAAGCGCTAGTATGTTTTGTCTGTCCACCGCAAATAAATAAAGTGGTGTCAATACTAAAATCAACAGCCCTATCACACCCAGAGTTCCGTGCTCTGCCAACATTCGAGTAATTTCGTTATGAGTAGCCAAATCAATACCTGTTTGACTTTTTCTAAGCTCTTTATTCTTTCCTACCCCCACACCAAAAATAGGGTTTTCATAAAACATCTTCAATTCCGATTCTATTAAAACTTCTCTTCCTGAAAGTTGACTTTGTTTTTCTCTTCCTGCCGCATCTTGATTGGCATAGCGTTTATCTAACAACCCATTGGTTTTTATAGAACTATAACTCCAAACCGCCAAAGTCGCTAAAAAAGACAACAATATAATCCCTGCAATTTTGGGCTTAGTTTTAAAATTAGCTTGAAAATACAAAATCGCTAATAACAAAAGAATCATGGCTACACCAGTGTAAACGCCCCCTCTAGAGAAAGTAATTAACCCTCTGTAAGCAAAAAACAACACTAAACCTCCATTAATAATTTGAAGTAATCCATTAGAAGAATTGAGCATCAATTGCACAAAAAAGATAAAAACACCTAAACCTAAAATGGTAGAAACTTGATTTGGGCCAAATCCGCCCGAAGTTTCAAAATTAGATTGTGTACCCGTAACTACATCTTGTATGTTGGGGGTGTAAAAATATAAATAGGTAATCAAACAAAGTAAAGGCAAAGAAAAAGCTGTGATTACTCCAAGCAATCGCTGAAAAGTAAGCTCTCTTTTGAAGCAATAAATGGCTGCAATCCCCAAACAAACTGGTCCCGATATATTAAAAACTATGGCTTTTTTAACGTCAGTAGTAACATCTAAAGTTATAGTTGAAAGTACCACACTTGGCACTAAAAAAAACAAAAACAACCAATACACCAAGGCATTTCTAGAAAACCCTGAAAAAAGCATTCCTAAAAAAAGAAAAATCATGACGAGATATTTTCCATACTCATTAACAAAAGCTCCTCCCGTCATTCGGAGCATGATTTCGGCACCTACTGCATAAGCCGCCATTAATAGCGCTTCATTTTGTTTATTTTTGGATTGAGTAATGTAATATATTCCGAAAACCAATATCGCAATACCATACACTTTACTAAGAAAAGGAAACAAAAAAAACACAAAGCCTAAAAAAGCATGTAGGGCTAATAAATAAAGATAAACGACCTCTTCTTTTTTCATTTTATAAACTTTCTAACCATTGAAGATACTGATGTAAAACCCCTTTTGAAGAATATTCCTCTGAAACTGTTTGATGTAATGCCAAAGCCATCCTTTTACGCATTGAGCCATCTGAAATTAAAGCAACTAAGGCTTTGCAAAAAGACTCAGCATCATTCGAAGGCACAACTAAACCATTGACACCATTACTTATAATATTCGGCAATTCGCCCACAGCTGTTACTACAACAGGTAACGATTGCATCCCATACTCTAGCAAAGCTACAGGCAACCCCTCTGAAACAGAAGTCAAAATTCCAATATCACTTTGATTCAAAATAAAACTGATATCAGTTCTAGAACCATACAAAAATACCTGATTTTCTAGTTCTAATTCCTTTATTTTACTTTTAATTTCTTGAGAATATTCATCTTCAAAATCTTTGCCTACCAAATGAAACGTCCAATCAGGATGAATAATTTTAAACATAGTAGCAATTTCCAAAAGTAAGAATTGATTCTTATCCGCTCTAAAATTAGCTAAGGACAGTATCCGTTTACCTTCATTACCTAGTAGATTGGTATTATTCTCCACTTTAGTTATCACTGAAAAATTGGGCAAATAAGTAACATTTTTAGATTTTAGCTCAGTTTCAATCCAACTTTTCAAATTCAGATTTACTGAAATTACCGCATTAAAAAAGGGGATTATACTCTTAAAAATAAAAATTCTTTTTTTTGATATTCCTTTATAATTTCCATAATGATAATGCCAAATTATCTTCAAAGATGGTAAAGTCAGTTTAAGAAGAAAGGCCATAAAAAAAGAGGTACTATGGGCATGAACATGGGTGATAGTATGCTGCAGAACAAAAGAACGCAAACGCCATAGCGCTCTAAAATCGAGTTGCATTTTTTTATGCAAAAAAAGATAAGTCACTTTCGAATCGATTTGTTCTAACAAAGCCCCTTCCTTTCGTGTAGCTACAAGCGCTGAAAACTCTAGGATATCCGCAAGTGCGTTGGCATAATTTAGAGCCATTCGCTCTGCACCACCAGCTTCTAAGGAGTCTATGAGTTGTAAAATGCGCATATAACGATATTAAATTTAATGGAATAAGAAACTAAGGACTACTCACTGAGAACTAAAAACTATTCTTTTTATTTCATTTTCAAAAACATCCAAAGTATACTTTCTGGACCACTCAGAGGCTTGCTCTCTTTTTTCTAAATAATCTACCTCATCATTCAAAATGACAATTATTTGCTGAACATCTTGTTCTAAATTAGTAGTTAACACCACCCCTCTATTGCCATAATCCAACATAAATGGGACACAGGAAATCGAAGTCGCCAGTGGGACACATCCCCAAAACATCCCCTCCGCTATGGCTTTAGGCCAACCCTCGCTTTGAGAGGGCAAGTGTACAAAATGACTGTTTTGGTAAGCTACCTTAATAATTTCTTTTGATTGATTACCTTTCAATGCTATAAAGCTTCCCAACTGATTAGTTTTGATATGCTGTTCTAATTCTGCTCTTTCTGACCCTTCGCCATACAATTCTAACTGAACGTCATACCCTCGTTTAAACAAAGCTTGAACCAAATTTACAGCATATAAGGGACGTTTCCCTTTAGATAAAGTCCCTACAAAAACAAATCGAATGGTGTTAGTAAAACTAAGAGATTGTAACGGTTCTTTTTCGGCTTCCCAGTACGTGGCAGTAAAAAAAGGGAGTATGTTTTTACTACTGCCTTCCCATTCTCCATAGACCAATACTTGCATGTTGCGAGTTAGAAAGGTATTACTCAAGAGCCATTTTTGCAAACGATAGCTCCAAGGTTGTTTGGCTTTAGGATCCCAGTTGCCAGCGTACTTGGCCGTTTTCGATTTGAAAGGAAATAAAATTTGAACCAAACATCCAATCAAACCGATATTCCCAGGACAACGCAAATGAATATGATCGGCTTGGTACATCGCTTTGAAAATAAGTAAACCATTCCAGAAAGCAGAAAAAAAAGCTTGGATGACATTTGTAAAACTATTTAAGTTCAACTCAATTAATTTATAATGCTTTTTTATTTCAAATGAAACTTCTTCAACTAATAATCCGTTTTGATTTTGCCAAATTGGACAACAAAATGAAACTTCATTGGCATATTTTTTCCAAATGACCAACTCCTTTACATACGGGCTGTAAGCAAAACATTTTTTACCTTTAAAAACGAATGGAGCTGTTGAAACAATGAGTAACTTCATTAGATATATCCTTTAGATCCCTTTTCAGAAATGATTATGGCTGGAACACCCAAAACCACCGAACTATCTGGAATAGATTTATTTACTAAAGAACAAGCCCCAATCAAAACTTCATTACCGATGGTAATATTTCCTGAAACAACTGCGTTGGCACCAACATACACTTTATCACCTATACTTGGAGTCCCCCTTTTTTCTTCTCTTCCACTAACACCAATAGTAACCCCTTGTGAAATATTACAATCATTCCCAATTAAAGCATCAGCATTAATGATGATTCTTCCAAAATGTCCAATGTAAAATGAATGTCCTATTCTTGCAGAAGCAGGAATTGAAATTCCAGTAGTAATTTCTATAACTTTTTGCCATATGAGAAATAACATTAAGAATATGAATCGAAAAGGTTGCCATTTTATTTTGCAATAAGTAAAATGCGCTAATCTATATTGAAAAACAGCCCAGAATCCTTGGGTAAAAAACACAATCCCAAAAAAATGTCCTCCATATTTTTGATGCTTCTTGAAGTCGGTTAATATGAGTTGAAATAAATTCATTTGAAGTTATTTTTTTTGCATTAACATAGTCAAATGCATACAACTAAACAATACGGAATCTGATGTTCTAGAATTATCCCAGTCCCCTTTGTGCCACTTTTGTCCCAAATTAGTTTTCCATTTTTCAGAAAACGGCAGCAATGACATCAAAGCCATCCATTTTGATTTCCCTAAAAGTCCATGTCTTTCTATAATTGCAAAAGCATCTTTATACTGATCATACACTTTTTTAGTAAATGGCCATTCCCATGCAGCATCGGATTGAAATGGACGGTATAGCCATCGGATTATTTTTATGGGTAAACTTGTTTGCAAAGGGTCATAACTTATAATTTGCCCTTTTGGTGCTAATTTTTCATTGAGCTTATCAATTATGATTTTTGTACTTTCAAAGTGATGTAAAACACCGTAGGCGTATATTAAATCGAAATCCTTTTCTTTAAATTCTGATGATAAAAAATCAATAGCTAAAACACTAGCATTGGGGTAAGGAATTAAACGTTGACGAAGCTTTTCAATAGCCACATCACTCAAATCAATTCCAATATAAACTTTTGAATGCTCAGCTAAGTACATTGACCAATAATTTCCAGAAAAACACCCTAAATCCAAAACTCGTTTCGAACTCAAATCACCAAACCATTCCTTGTGTTTTAGATAAGCCTGATCTTGTATGCCTACACCTTTTTTTATCCTATTCAAAGTCCCATTTCTAAATGCAGACCAAATCTTAGTAACCCAATTTTTCTCTTTGGTATTGTAAAATTCCGCTTGTTTTTTATTTATGGCGACGGTTGATTCTAGTGTTTTCATTACTTCTCTTTTGGTTTATTAAACATCAAACTCCACCACCCTACGGTTCTTCCACAAGCTTCAGTAAATGCAGCTTTACGTTGTTTTGAAGTAAAGGTATTGCTAAATCGAATGAAAGTCAACAGCAAAGTAATCGCATGCCATTTGCATTGGTCTCTCCATATAGGTTTTGGATTTTTCACCCGCCAAACGTACCAACCATTTCGCACGACCATTTTCCCATAATGGAATTGATTGGGGCGGCCTGAAGGATGATGAAAATGACTTAATTGTACTTTTGTATTGATGACATTTTTCCCAAAATGCTGGGCTCTGATGCTAAAATCAGCATCCTCGTATAATCCATATCCCTCAAAGTAGGAAGAAAATTGAATTTGATTAAAAATAGATCTTCTAAAAGCCATTGACATCCCTATCAATAAATCAACTTCATATGTTTTACCATTCAAAGGAAATCCACAGGTTCGCCCATGGGAATAATTTGGCATCTTTGCGGGTCCTTCATTAGATTGAAGTCTCAAGTAATTGCGCAGTACATTGCGTTGTCCTTCTTTATAAACATATCCTTCCCACTCATAATAGTGGTTAGGATTCAAATATTCTTCCTTCTTTTTAGCCTTCCATTTATTTTCATTAGTAGCTACTCCACCAACCCCTGATATCGTTGCATCTGATTCAAACGTTTTAACTAATTGTTCAAAATAATCGGTTGACAAAACCGTATCATCATCTAAGAAACAGACCAACTCCTTGTCAAAACCTACCCTTGCTATACCATAATTACGTTGTTTGGTCAATCCTCTTTGTTCTTTGGGTATTAAAAAATAGTTTAAATTTAGGAAAGAGTTGTTTGCTAGTATTTGCTCTGTTTCATCATTAGTAGACCCATCAATAATTAAAATTTCATCAGGATATAAAGTTTGTTCCTTCACCGAGTGCAATAATTGCAACAAAGGTTTTGGACGCATGTAAGTACAGATAATTAGAGAGAATTTCATGATTATTGAGTTCTTTTTCCTAGTGCTACTAATTTTTTAGCATAAAAAAGGGATTTGTTGAATTGAATATTTTTGTAAGGCAATCGAATGAATCGATATAAAAAAGAGCTTTTTGCTCCTTTGAACAGGTATAAGAAAAAATGCTTTTGTTTGTATTCGATTACTTGTTGTGGGCTAAAATGTTTGACAATTCCATACATTACTGTTGGGCTTGGCACAGGAGTAATCCATTTTACAGGAGTATCCAATTCCCAAGGTTGTGATTTTCGTTTCTTCCCTCTAATCTTTGCTTGTGTACCCCAAAATCGGTAGCCCCCCGTGGGAGGTTTAAGATGTAAATTTACTGAAAAAGGATTATGCAATACCGCAACCCCAATTTTTGATAATGACATCCCAAAATCACTGTCTTCCCCGTAACCACCATCAAAATTGACATCGTTACCGACCAACTGCTTAACATAATCGCTTTTTACACATGAATTGGCATTACTAAACATTTGTGAGCAACCAGCAATCCATCTTTTATCACCTAGCTGTTGCAATTTATCTTCCAAATCTTGTAGATTTTGTTTTTGATGATCCGCTCTAATATCCAATCCATTACACGCTCCAGCTTTATTGGTTTGCAAAAATCGAATATGATTTTCTATAAAATTTGATGGAACTCGAATATCATCATCTCCAAAAACAATATAATCTCCCGTACACAAATCAATAGCTTCATTTCTTGCCCTACAGCTCCCTTTGGATTCTTGCCATTTCACAATTAATTCAAACGAATATCCTTTTTGTGAGTACAAACTCTCTTCACGATTATTGATTGGGGTAGCATCAACGACCACAACTTGTGCAGGCAAATAAGATTGTTGACTCAAATCCTCAAGTAATTGCAAGGTATACTCCTGGCGAAACATAGTAGGAATGATGTAGCTCACCTTTGGATTTCCTTCTATTGCATTTAAAACTTTTGGTTTAACTTTTGGTTTTAATTTAGATTTTTTTAAATTCTTTTTTGCATAAAAAAAAGCATCCCATTCCTTCCATTTCCATAAACCTTGCCTATAAATCATAAATAAAGCATGATCTAACTTAAAATTTTTTATAAAAAAAGTATAACGGTCTCTTGTCGTTATATTTATTTTTTCTATTTCACTAGTGGCAAATAAATCTTTTACATATAATGCAACTGCTCCAGAATTTCGTACTGAATTATAACCAAAATCCAAAGCTTGCATTTGAGGATTTTTGTATTCCGTATCGAAACCGTTTAAGGTATCCCAAACTGTTTTTCGAACTGCAAATGCATACGGATTTACCCTCCAACTTACACATTGTTCTAATTCCTCGAAATCATTTAAATACCAAAAAAATGTAGCCGTTTGATACACCAATTCAGGAAAAACATTTTTATAGCCTTGTTCAAAAGAACTGTGCCAAATATCTCCAGTTCCTAATGCAAGCTGTTCTAATTTTTCAAAATTAGGCTGACCAACATAGAGAATAATTTCACCCGAATTCGTTTTGTATTCGTCTAACTTCATTTTAGTTAAGTGATTTAGTAATTATTTCTTGATAATATTTGACATTTTGTAAAGCTATTTTTTGGATATCAAAAATGGACTCCACTCTGTATCTAGCTTGTTTAGACATCTCTAATCGCAAGTGTTCATTTTTTAATAAATCAATTATTTTATTTGCAAATAAATTGTGGTCTTTAGGATTTACCAAATAACCACTTTTACCATCATCAATCATTTCTGTGGCCCATCCAATATTAGAAGCTACAATTGGCTTTTCCATTGCCATCGCTTCTAACCATGAAACGGGGAAGGCCTCTGCAAATGAGGGAAAAACACATAGCGTGGCCTCAGCTATTTTAGCTTTTATTTCAGTATAATGAATACTTCCTAAATACAGCACTTTTTCCTTAGCTTCTTCCGAAAATAAAACCTGCATCATTTGCCAAGTAGAAGAATTTCCTGTAGTAATATCAGGAACATCTTTGCCTACCAAAACCAATTTTGCTTTAGGATTTTTTTCTATAACCTTATTAAAAATCAAAGGCAATTCCAACAACCCTTTTTTTCGAATCAGGCTTCCAAAATACAATATGCTTTTTTCTTCATTTGATTTTTCAGCATTAGCACTAAACAACAGAGTATCAATTGGATTTGGAATAATTGTAAATTCTTTATCCAATCCAAAAAGGACATTGGTAACCTCAGCCGTATAGTCACTCACCGACAGTAATCCATCAGCATTTTGTATACCTCTTTTTTCATGAAATTTATTAATCCATTTCACAGGACGTTTATCCAAATGACAAAAATAAGTATCAGATCCATGCAATCGAATTACAATTGGACATTTCTTGGGTGTAATAAAAGAAGTGATACCCGTCCAATCAGGAGCTTCAATTACATCTATTTCACTAGCTTCATACAATTGATTGATGATTGTTTGAATCTTTTTTCGAGTCAACCACCAAGATAATCCTTTGAATTTTACATTTTTTATTTGTTGAATACAAATACCTTCATCCTCAAAAACAGCATCTACTCTTTGCCCATACACTAATACTCGTACTTTACATTTTTGAGCCAAAAGACCAATGGCTAAATTTTTAATACTGGTGCCAATACCACCAGAGTGGCCCGTATTGGGGTGAGGATATTCTGGAGTTAAAAAAGCTATATTCATTTTTTCGTTACTCAAGTTTAAAAACTGATAAAATTACTAGTTAGGGGTATTAAAAAAATCCTTTAAAATTCTAGCCGTAAACAATCTAGCCCCAGCATCATTTAAATGTCCACAAGATGAAAAATATTGATCCTCAAATACTACATTTTCATAATTATGAATTTCTGGATATAATTGTTTTACTTTATCAAAATAATTCATCCCTTTGGTGTTTTCACACATTGGGGTCATTACAGCAATAAATTTAATTCCTTTTTGTTCACAAAGCTGCTTAATTTCATTATAATATTTATTCTTTTGCAAAGGGTTCAAATTCGCAATATTATTTTTCATATTGGCATTCGATTTCTTCCCCAGAGGATAGTATCCTTGGTTGTCTAGATGAGACGTTTTTTTCCCAATCGAAGTAAAGAAAATTTCACGAACTCCTATTTTGACATCGTATTTCACATAACGGTAAAATGGAATATAATACAACTCTCTATAATCTACTTCCTTTTCAAAATGCCTTCTTATCGTTTCGGATTCGTGGAGGAATGGTAAGAATTTTGCGGATATTCCTTCCGCTTGATGGTCGTTTGACAAGTTCAAATCGGCTTCTAAAACCACATCCTTAATTTGGTAGTTGCGCTCTATCATCAGTTTTAACAATAACGAAGCTTCAAACAAATGGCCGCCACTCATACCGTAATTAAAAGTTTTTAATCCTTTGTCTTCAAACATTTGGGACACAAAATGATTATTAGCTCTTGATGAACCTAAAATTACCACATCATACTTTACGTCTTTGGAATTGAATACTTTTTCAATTTTCCCTCTATCCGAAGATTGCAAAAAAACTTTGGTATACCCAAAATCCAATACGACAGCGATAAAAACTGTAAGTAATCCTATTTTAAATGTATATAGTAAAAACTGTTTCATTTGTGATTCTTGTGATTCTATTTTATTCCTATGATATTTTATGCTCTATATCAGTTTGAGCGCAGTCGAGACTCTACTGTATACTCAAATTTTTTTCTAATGAACCAATCTCGACTGCGCTCGATTTGACAATTGCCCTAGCGATATTTTTATTTACAGAGAAAAGTCCGGTTCCTGACAATTTCGCCTGCGCTCGATTTGACAACAAAACTCTCGACTCAAACTGTCAGGTCGAGCGCAGTCGAGGCCCTTTTAAACAGCAATTTTCCTTTATAACAACAATCTAGACTGCGCTCGATTTGACAACAAATAATCTCAACTCAAACTGTCAGGTCGAGCGCAGTCGAGGCCCTTTTAAACAGCAATTTTCCTTTTTAATAAAGCAATCTCGACTGCGCTCGATTTGACAATTGCCCTAGCGATATTTTTATTTACAGAGAAAAGTCCGGTTCCTGACAATCTCGACTGCGCTCGATTTGACAACTAATTAAATCATATCACTCTGTCAAGTCGATCGTAGTCGAGACGCTTTATTCTTAAAACTGAAAATAAATAAACTCTTTGTAATCCGAAAAAGTCCCTAAAGCCATAATCGCTGCAATGGCTAAACCAAATTTCACAAGACTATAGCGTCCTGATAAGGGCTCTACTCGGTTTCTGTTATTCCATTCTACCGCTACAAAAGCACCAATTAAAAGGAGTATTTCGTAATTGTACCTTTCGTTTGACAAATACTGCGAACTAAAATCTCCGTTGATGACCATTTGCTTTAAATACAAAACCGCATCGGTTATGGATTTTGCTCTAAAAAAGACCCACGCAATAGTACTTAAAAGAAAAGTAATCAAGATGTTTACTACAGTTTGTAATCCCTTCCAATCGAAGTTAACTACTACAGGGCCGGTATTGTTCCTGTTTTTTTGCAATACCAATAAAGGTAGAAAATAAATGGCATTTAGTAATCCCCAAACGACATACGTCCAATTAGCGCCGTGCCAAAAACCACTCACCAAGAAAATAATAAAAGTATTGCGGATCTTGTACCACATTCCGCCTTGACTACCTCCTAGCGGAATATATAAATAATCCCTGAACCAAGAGGACAACGAAATGTGCCAGCGTCTCCAAAATTCGGCGATGTCTCTTGAAAAGTAGGGATAATTGAAGTTTTTCAATAAATCAATCCCAAACAGTTTTGACATCCCTAAAGCCATATCGGAATATCCTGAAAAATCCCCATAAATTTGAAACGCAAAATAAATAGCTCCCAGCATCAAGGATAGCGAATTCATAGCCGGATAGTTATCAAAAACTGCATTGGCATAAGTAGCACAAGTATCGGCAATCACAACTTTTTTGACCAATCCCCAAACGAATTGAGCCAAGCCATCTTTGGCTTTTTCCAAATCGAAGCTACGTTGCACTTTGACCCGTGGCAACAAATGAGTGGCTCTTTCAATAGGTCCAGCCACCAATAAAGGAAAATAACTCACAAACAAAGAATAATCGACAAAGTTATACTCCGCTTTGATGCGCTTGTAATAAATATCAATGACGTAGGATAAGCCATGAAAGGTGTAAAAAGAAATCCCAACGGGAAGAATCACATCTAGAAGTATTGGACTCGCTTTAAACCCAACAGAAGTAAGTAATTGAGCAAACGAATCCGAGAAAAAATTGAAATATTTAAAAACTCCTAAAAGTCCTAAGTTAACAATAACACTAAGCCAAAACCAAAATTTTTGCCCTTTTTCATTTGTACTTTTTTCAATTCGGATACCCGTATAATAATCCAAAAAAGTAGAAAACACCAATAAGAATAAAAACCGCCAATCCCAACAGGAGTAAAAATAATAACTGGCTAGTATCAGTAAAGCATTTTGAGTGTTTTTGTTTTTATTAAAAACAAACCAATACAAAAAAAATACTAGAGGCAGAAAAATGGCAAACGCTAGGGAGTTGAAAAACATAAAAGAATCGAACTAATTAAGTTCGGCAAAAATAAGATTATTTCTTCAGTAGTAAGGCAAAATGTTCACTTACCATTTTTTCCAAAGAAAATTTATCTTCAATGGCAATTCTTGTATTAGCATGAATCTTCTTTGTACCTAAAAAAACCTCTTCAAGAATAGCTGCTAATGCAATAGTATCCTTGGCTTTAAAAACATAGCCATTACTACCGTCCACTACCGCTTCTTCATTTCCACCAACATTGGTTGTAATGACAGGAACATTAGCAGCTAAACTCTCTAGTATAGACAAACTAAAACATTCCATATGGGTAGGTTGCAACATATAATCATATTGCGAAAAAATTTCATTTAGATTCGATTGGTTTCCCTTAAAAGAAAAACAATCTTCAAGTTGGTACTTTTTAATTTTTTCTATTAACTGAGTTTTGTACGGCCCATCTCCATATATGTCGATTTTTATTTCGTTTTTTATTTCTAAAGGAAGAAGTTGAACTGCCATAATCAAATCCTGAATTCCTTTGGACTCCCGCAAATGTGAAGCTACCAAAAAAGTAAGAGTATTACAATTTCTTTCTGTTCTCACATCTATATCCTGAATAAGAACACCATTATAGATAGTCGTTGTTTTAGATTTTACTTGAAATCCAAAATCTTTTATAATCGCTCCTACAGTATAATTTGAAACCCCAACCAACTGATCAATGTATTTTGAATATAAAAAGCCTTTTACTTTCTTTTCTAACTTCTTCTTGAAAGGATAGCCTTTTATGGGTCTTGGATTGTGGTCTATCGCAATAATCTTAGCGTGGCTTACTTGTTTTAATTTCTTAAAAAAAGGAGTGCACAACTCCACAAAATGGGTTATAACATGGGTGTATCCAGAATCCTTTCGGAAACAAAAATCAAGAAAAAAAGACTCCACACTTTGATGGTTACTGTCAAAAATAGTCAAAGTACCATATTCGCCATGCTGAGCACTATTAGGAAAAAACCAATCTACTTGAATGTTATTCGCCCTGCAGGTGGCATCAAATTGCCAAAAAAAATGATCCATGCCTCCCACTCTTTCAGGCAAAAGGATATAATTACAAAGAATGGCTATTTTTGTCATTTTACTTTTTTAATAAATAATTCTTTAAACGCAAAGTGATTTTTGGCTCAATCTCTAATGTATAAAAAATGCTTACCATTATCATGATTACAATCATTACAATAGGTGCCATAAAACTGAATGAATAAAACATAGACACAAAATTACGGATCCAGACCACTCCCACGTATTCATGTATCAGGTATAAAAAATAGGAAGAAACTCCAATAGACATCATTACCTTATTTTCTAAAAAAGACAAAAGGCTTGGATAATAAATAAAACAAAAAAACAAACCAAACATAATTGAGCTTGAAATGAATTCAACTATTGATAAGGAAAAATTGATTATCATGAAAAGAATCAATAACAAAAGGGTCAACATATAGGATTTTCCTTTACGATATAAAATATAAAACAAGGATCCCGAAAGAAAAAAAGGGAGAAATTTTATGAGATTGAATAAATTGATTAGTTTCTCGACTATCTTAATTTGATTGTAATTGAAATAAAGAACTAAAAAATAAAGAATTACAAATACAAAACAACAACTAACAAAATTTCTTCTGAAATTATTTTTATCCAAAAAATAGAGTGTGCTTGACAAAAAATAGAATTGAATTTCGGGCCATAAACTCCAATAGGAATAATTCAAATAGCTAAAATGATTCTTAGTTCCTAAAATCCAATCGAACAAATTGGGTGGCAAAAAAGTTAAACTTGCCAACAAATTTCGAAAATGATTACTGTCTTCAAAAATTAGATCTGAATCAAATAAACGCAAAAAAGCAAAAGTAACAACTGAAGCCACAAGCATTGATGGAAATAGGCGAACAAATCTTTTTTTCCAAAACAATATAAAACTAGTCGTGTTTTCTAGGGTATAACAAATTACAAAACCGCTTATCATAAAAAAGAAAGGAACTCCTTTAAACCCATAATGAAAAAAATCCGCTCCAAAATAAGGCACATTAGAATCGTTCCATCTGTAAAAATAGTGATAAAAAACAACAGCTAAAATTGCAATAGCCCGAAAACTGTCCAATACCGCTATCCGATTTGTATGTGTTACATCCATTTAGATAAAATAAACAATCATTAATTCTTACTATGGTTTAATGAAACTTAACCAACGTTTTTGCAATTCTTTGGCTAGTTCCTTTTAAATCCTGACTAATTTGAAGAGCAATCAATTCCTTTCTTTGCAACCTTCTTTTTTCAGGTTTACTCAGCGCCTCATTAATTTGCGCAGTTAGTTCACTTGCATTTTTAGCAATGGAAACCGATTCACTATCGACCACTTTTTTAAAATGACTGTACTCTAAAAATCGTTGATCATTATAACGTCCATTCTCCAAATTTCCAAATACAGTATTGATTACTGGTTTATCAAACAACATGAAGTCCAAACTCATGGTTGAACACATATTGACATTCAAATCTACATTTTCCAGTAGTGACCGCAAATCAATAATATCCTCTTCACTTGGGATACGTTGTGACCAACTTTCGACATGGTTCTCACGCGTCAAAACCCATTTCGGCACATTCCAAATAATTTCCGGATATTTCTCTCTTATCGTTTTGAATCTACTATCATCTTCAGCGGGAGAAGTTCTTACGATGAGCTGTACTGGAAAATTAATTTCATTATTTTGTATTGCTTGTGCTATTGCTTCAATTACAATTGGGTCATTGGGGCCAATCGAAACATCAGCACAGCTGTAACAAATTGTTTTTTTATTGCTATCTAATCCAAACTTTTTGATGAAATTTGCTCTTGTGCTTTCATATTTTTCAATCACATAAGGCTCAAACTGAAGTGTTCCAACCACTTTTACATTTTCTGATTTTACATTAGGATAAAAATAGAGTAACTCTTTTTTCATTAAATCACTCCACACCAAGAAATAATCAAAAGTACCTAACATCCTTCCTTTTGAAGCTAAATTATCCCAACTAAAAATAAAAGTGCTCGTTGGGATTTTATTTTGAATTCCAGCATACAAGAAAGGGGCTAAATAGGGTGGACGCTGATGCGTAAAAAACAAATGAGTGGGCTTATCTCTATCAAGTACATCACTATATTCTTTGGTTATTTCATGACGTGAAAAAGATAAAAATTGCATTTTTTCAGCAAACAGTATACTGGTATTTGAATGTATATATCGAGTAAAAAAGTACAGTATTTTGATCAATAAGGAACGAATAGAATTGCTTTTTGGATAACCCGAAACCAAATTATCTTTCATGCCGTAGTAATCTTGGTGCCTTTGCAAATGTGCTAATTCTTTCCATTTTCTAAAAAACCAGGTACCTTTCCTTTCTTTAAAAATAGGCAATTCTTTAATGGTGACTTTAGGACTTACTACATAATCTGAATAACATTCTATTGGCAATCCAGAATAGATAAAAACCTTATCAAATTCTAGTATTACTTCATTCACGAAATCACTCATTATAAAGTTTCTAAACCCTACTCCATCTGTGATTACAATTCCTATTTTTTTCATTTCTTTCTGCTTATAATTTTATTATTTTTTTACATTTTCTGAATTCAAAACTATGAAAGAGTTAAAAAATAGGCTTAGAGAAAATCAGCTGTCTCTAAACTGTTTCTGATGATTACTATTCCATATCGTTTCTTCCTTAAGACAATCCAAAAACAACTGTGCGCTATTCCCTTGTCCAAAATCCGAATCCCCTACGTTTACCTTATGAGTATCGATAGTATTGAGTGCTTCCAAAATATACTTTGTTTGATAATTTACATGAAGGATATCTGCATGCACCGCTCTATTTTGTTGACGAGTTCCGATATTTATAATAGGAATGCCGTAATAAGGTGCTTCTCGTATCCCAGCACTGCTGTTACCAATGATGAATTGACTGTTTTTTAATAAGGTCAGAAAACATTCAAAACGCAAAGAAGGTATGATGCGGAATCTGGGATTTTCTTTCAAAGCTTCGTAGGCTTTTAAAACAAATCGGCTGCCTAAATCATTATTAGGATATACCACCAAATAATTATGATGATCAGCAAGCAAGGCTTCAACGAAGTTCTGGGCGAAGGCTTCAATCTGATCAATCTCGGTCGTTACTGGATGGAACATAGCAATAGCATAAGATTCAAAATCCAATTGATAATAGTTTTTAGCCACAGCTACATCTGGAAGTTGTTCCGAGAACATGATATCAATATCAGGTGAACCAATAGTAAAAATAGACTCCTTGATTTCTCCCATTTGTTGCAATCGTTGTGCAGCCTCCGCATTAGAAACAAAATGAATATGACACAATTTACTTACACTATGCCGAATCAATTCATCGACTGTTCCCGACACCTCTCCTCCTTCTATATGTGCTACCAAAATATTATTCAAAGATCCTACAATGGCTCCCGCCAAAGTCTCTACTCGATCCCCATGAACGACGATTAAATCAGGTTGTATTTCTTTTGCATAAACCGACAAGCCTTCTATGGTTTTGGCCAAAGTCAAATCCATAGTCGTTTCATGGGTGTGATTAGAAAAAGTATGAATGTTTTTAAAACCGCAGCGCTCAATTTCTAATAATGTATAGCCATATTCCTCCTGCAAATGCATACCAGTCACAAAAACAAAAACTTCAAATTCAGGTTGCCCTTCCAAAATTGAAATCAATGATTTTATTTTACCAAAATCGGCACGAGTACCGGTAAGAAATACGATTTTTTTCATTTATTTTATAGTCAATCAAAACTGTCAGAGTTTTGAACTCTGAAAGGGTTAACAATTTATTCTACATCCTCCCAACTTAACTGTTCATCATTAGCTATAACTCGAGTCGCTTTTTTACCTAATAGCGATTCAAAATGTTCCGCCAAAATCTTTCCTGTTCCTGGACGTTTTACCCAAATATTGTCTTTGGTAAATGGCTCCCCTTCTTTGATATCCGCAATAGCGCAAACGGTCGCGAAAGCAAAGTCAATGGTCACTTGCTCTTCTTTAGCAGGCGCCTTAACACCGCCTCGCATTTGCCAAATTTCATTCGAACTAACAATCAATTCTTTGGTAGTTGGCTCATCCATACTGCACACGATATCGGGTCCGGTGCGCTGCATATGATCCGTAAAATGGCGTTCCAAAATACTGGCTCCCAAAGCCACTGCTCCCAAACAGGCATTATTATTCAGTGTATGATCGCTTAATCCAAACACTTTATCTGGAAAAGCGTCATGCATTTGCGTCATGGCTCCAAATCGCACCAAATGCATAGGTGTAGGATATAAATTAGTGGTATGCAGTAAGGCAACAGGAACTTTATGTTTGTCAAAAATAGCCACGGCTTTGCGAATACTTTCAATAGTATTCATTCCAGTGCTCAAAATAACCGGTTTTCCAAAAGAAGCAATATGCTCTAGAAGCGGATAATTATTGCACTCCCCCGATCCAATTTTATAAGCGGGTATATCGAATTTTTTCAATCTTTCGGCAGCGGCTCGGGAGAAGGGGGTTGAGATAAAAATCATCCCTTTACTTTCGACATAGTTTTTTAATTCTAATTCCTCAACTTCGTTCAATGAACAGCGCTCCATAATTTCGTAAATAGAAACATCCGCATTACCTGGAATTACTTTTTTAGCAGCTCCAGACATTTCGTCTTCAACAATATGGGTTTGGTGTTTTACTATCTCGACTCCTGCTCGTTGGGCTGCATCCACCATTTCCTTTGCAATTTGCAAAGAACCTTCGTGGTTTATACCGATTTCGGCTATGACTAATGGTGGATAATCCTGTCCAATTTTTCTTCCAGCAATTTCTATATAGGGATTCATGAAAAGATTTATTAGTTATGAATTATGAGTTATGAATTATGAGTTATGAATTATGAGTTATGAATTATGAGTTATGAGTTATGGGTTATGCCTCTCGACTTAGCCTGTCCTGAGCGAAGTCGAAGGGCTCGATGTGACAAATATATCGTATTTTGTCAAGTCGAGCTCAGTCGAGACACTTTATCAATCAAATACTCCGCATACTGTAGATCTTCAAGAGTATCGATATCAACATTGGCAAAAATATGATTTACTTCTAGAGGAAAAGCATTTTCTGAAATAATAATATCTTCAAAAATCAAGGACGCTTTGGTTATGTACAGCAATCCGTTTTCGAAAAACAAAGGTTTCAAATCCTGACTGCGTTGTCCAATACTGTAATTAAAGGGTAGGAATTTATTGTTAATTATTTTCCCGAATTTCTGATGGTTCCGGGTAACGGTAAAAAGACTGTCATATTTCCCTTTTTCATAGCTATCAAAAGCTTCCTTTACCAAATTTTGTGGTCGAAGCGGATTTGTCGGTTGTAGCAAAATAATATTGTCGACCTCAGATTCAATAGATTCTAAAACATGTTTCAATGTCGAAACGGTAGGTTCCAAATCTCCCGAAATAGCGTTTGGTCTATCAATAACTTGAGCTCCATTCGCTAAGGCTATTTTTTTAATCCGCTCATCATCTGTAGAAACATAGACTGCATCGATAATTTCAGAATTCGCCAAAGCATACCTTATGGAATGTACCAATAAAGGTACCCCAGCAAACAACTGAATGTTCTTTTCTGGAATACGTTTTGATCCGCCACGGGCTGGAATTATGGCTATGTTTTTCATTTTAAAAT
Organism: uncultured Flavobacterium sp.; assembly: GCA_963509895.1. Classification (GTDB taxonomy): domain Bacteria; phylum Bacteroidota; class Bacteroidia; order Flavobacteriales; family Flavobacteriaceae; genus Flavobacterium. The sequence continues at coordinate 66,765 of CAUPCW010000003.1, read as the reverse complement.
TTTAAAACTAACAATTCTCTCATTTTTATAATCAATGTTTTATCAACAGGATTCCGATATCTTAAAACTCTTGGCACATTAATTAATACTATAAAAATTGTTTTAAAATATATTTTACTAAATTCCCAATCAGTTAAAGCATATTTTTTTAAGTTATGCCAATACAATTTCAAAATAGCATACAAAGGGTATGGATAGTACACTAAAAAATAGTATGTTGAATTTTTTAATTGTTTCCCAAATCTAAAATAATTTTGTTTTCTTAACTTTCGTTGCTCCTTATTTACCCGATGATTTACTTTTATTTGATTGGTATAAAGAATATCAAATCCTTTTGCTAAAACTTCTATTGCAACACAGGATTCTTCTCCATAAATATCAATCCAAACTGGAAAACCATTTGTTTCCAAATAAGCTGATTTTCGAATAGCAAAGCCACAACCAATAAACTCAGAACAAAGAAATTCCTTTTTGATCTTTTCAGATTGTTCTAGTGCGGCACTATCTGATTCAAAAACACCTTTTACTTCTTCAAAAGCCAAAACCCCTACCGTTGCGTTTTCTTGAAATAAAATTTCAATTTTAGATACAAAATCTTTTGTTAATGGATGTGCATCATCATCAAGGCCGATGAGTAGCTCCCCCTTCGCAAAAGGATAAAGTCGTTGTCTCGCTGCAGACGCTCCAATTGACTTAGCAGAAACAAACCAACTAACCCATTTTAGTTCATTCATTAATACTTCAGAATCATCAGTGCATCCGTCTAGAAAAACCAAAACCTCAACTTGGAATTTATCTATCAATAAACCAATTATTTTTAAAGTTTTTAACAACTCTTCTTTTCGGTTTTTGGATACTATTACAATTGAAGCTCGCATTTTATTGACGTTTTTTTATTAAGATTTTCAAAAACTGAATAACATTGCTTTCTACATATTTTGAAAACAAAACACTTACAATTATAAGAAATACAATGATAAGAACTGGTTGAAAAAAATAAAAACTATTTATTGCTAATAGATTTTTATGAATTAGAAAAACCCCAATATTTTCATGTATCAAATAAAGAAAATAAGACGAAACACCTATTGTATTCAAGAGTTTGTTGTCTAAAAACGAAATGCTTTTTTGATAATAAATCATTAAGAAAAACAATAAAATAAAGAATAGTATCAAACCTAATAATCTTAAATCTTGCCAATTATTTAAAACTAAAAAAGTTGTAAAAAAAATAAAGCTGATTTTCAAAAAAAAGGAACTCTTTATTTGGTTTACATAATTTTTATAAAAAATAAAAAAAATAGACCCTAAACAAAAAAAGGGCAAAGCAGGCATCAAATTAAAAACAGACCTTAATGACTTTAATTTGACAATTAACCAATAATCTATATAGCAATGCGATAGGGAAAAATTCACACAGACAAGTATTCCGGCTATTAAAAAGAAATAAACATAAAACCTTTTTGAAAAAATAAAATAAATCGTAGCTGCCAAGAAATAAAACTGAATCTCAACCCAAAGACTCCAATAAGAACCACTTATATAGTCCAATTCAAAACGGTAACTCGTTAAGGAAGAAATTAAATCCGGTTGAACAAAAGTAAGACTAACTAGAATATTTTTAAGATAATGACTCTTTGGAAACAAAAAATCAGTATCGAATACAACAAAAAAAAGATAGGTAAAAATAGATGCAAAAAACATAGATGGTAACAATCTAATGTATCTATTCAACCAAAATTGCTTGAAAGTATTGGTTCTCTCAAGGGTAAAAAAAATAACGAACCCACTAATCATAAAAAAAAAGTGAACCCCAAACTTACCGTAGCCAAAGAAATCATAATCATCTGCGTAAGGATACAATGACGTCCAACGGGAGAAAAAATGAAAAAGAATTACCATTAAAATGGCAATTGCTCTAAAACTATCTAATATCGCAATTCTATTGTTATGCATTTTTTTAATTGAATTGGCTCTTAATTAATCTTACTTTACCCATAAACTTTACCCTAGACAATATCAATATCCAAATAACTGGATGGTATCTATTAACATTAGATCTTTTCCAATAGTCCAGTATTTTACGGGCTAAGAGATAACTAAATTTTTTCTTGTCTTCAATTTCTAAATTTTCAGTATGTTTTAAAAACAACTCATTAAATGACTGTATAAGAATTTTCAATTTAGTACTAAAATCATCTTGCATGCTTAGTCCTGAATCATAATAAAATTCAAACACCTGCTCTGGCGACAACATAATATTAAATGTTTTCCAATAGTTGGAAATAATTATGCACCGTTCCTTAAGATGTGTTTTTTTATTTTCTGCTGAACGATGATTACTATTTGGAAGTATCCTGTATTTCATTAGAAAATCAGGCAAATTTTCAATCTTACCTTTTAGAGATACTTTTATCCATAAATCCCAATCTTCACATGTCTTTATTAATTGATTATATTTTAAATTATTTTTTATAAAAAAGTTAGTTCTGAAAATCAAAGATGAGTGACCAAACGAAGCACCAAAAAGCAGGTAAAATTTTAGATATTCACATTTTGTTGGATACTCCCAAGCATTCAAAAGTATTTTATGCATCTCCTTCAACCAATATCCCTGTGTCCCAGATATGGCTACATCTGAATTTGAGTCCATAAAATCAATTTGTTTTTGAAAGCGTTCAGGAAAACTCCAATCATCGGCATCCATTCTAGCAATATACTCATAATGGGGCAATAAAGCTTCTAAACCCAAATTAAGGGTTCTTGCAATTCCCATATTTTCATTATTTCTTATATAAAAAATTCTCTTGTCACCATAATTAGAAATAACTTGGCTTGTAGTGTCTGTAGAACAATCATCATAAATATAAAAATCAAAATCTGAATAGGTTTGATTCAAAATAGAATCTATGCTGTCTTGTAAATACTGTGCACAGTTGTACGTTGGCATTAAAACCGCTAATTTTTTCATTATGAAATCATTTTTTTTACAAATGCAATGGATTGACTATTCACATCTGAATCGAATTTCCTAGCAAACAATATCTCTGTACTAGTACAATTTATTAAATCATCCACTTCAAGGTATTTTGGACTAGCTGCAGCTCCTTCAAAACAAACAAAATGCATAGCACTATTTCTTAAAATATACTTTTTTTCTAGGTCAAAATTGGCTATCAAAGTAGCAAAATACAATTCATCCGGAGCAAGGACGTGTTTAAAAATTGCATTAAATTTTGGGTTTTCATTGCTTTCTTGAACTACAAATGAAACTAAATCTTGATTCAAAATCATCCACTGACTACTACCATAGATAGTAAAAGAAGGAAAACGTTTCTTGAATTGATTTATTGGCAATAGACAAGACAATTGAATTTTTCTTATCCACTTGTTTACCCAATAATTATACTTTTGATGTTTTCTATAATCAAAAAAATAAAGATTCTCCATTCGGAACCAACCACCACCCCACCAATTTTCATAGGGCAATTGCCAATGATGCACAAAAGAAGTCTCTTTGTTTTTTTCTAAAAAATCATGAATGTATTGATTCGATTTTACTGGTAAATCTTCGCCAGACAACATAATAAAATGGTAGTTTGTATTCGAATATTTAATGCTCATAAAATCATGAACTTCTTGCAACGTGTTTAATGTTGCTTGCACCAGACTATATTTTCCCCAAGAACATGCTACTCTATTTTTTACAAAATGACAATTAGCATTTTGAATAAGAGCTTTGTATTCTCTTAGATTTACGCTTTGGTCCAAATGAATAAAAAACAAGGATCTTTCATCTTGCAATAGCAAAATTAAATCCTTCAGCTGTTTTGGATTTTTATGAGCCAAAATACAATATACTTTTAGGTACATTTATAGTGAATTTAAAATGGAACCGAGTTCATTCGCGAAAACCAAAGCAGGATTTTCTGGAATCTGTTTTGTAATTTGGCATCTAGCTTGTTCGCCCATCTTTTGCCAATTTTCCCGAACTTGCCAAGCTCTTTCCAAGGCTTCATCTACATACTCTGGTCGGGGTGCAGCAGCTATAAATCCTGTTTTATTATCTAAAACTAATTCTTGATTCCCGCTTACATTGGTAACAATTACCAAACGCTTGCATAGCATGGCTTCGACGATAACGATAGGTAATCCCTCAAATCGGGAAGTCAAAATTAAACCTTGATTGTTTTTCCAAATATCAAGTGTATTAGTATGCGGATGGATAATCGCGTTTTTGATTTCGTATAAATGTATTAAATCTTTTAAATTTTCAATATCATTTCCATCTCCGTAAAAATTAACGTATAGCGCTCTGTTTTTCCATTTTTCTTGCGCTAAAACCTGTAACAAAACATCTTGCCCTTTGGCATAAAAATCATAACGCCCCACAAAAGCCAAATGAAAATCGTTTTGTTGTGGGAATACTAAATCGGGTTCAAAAGGAACATTAAATGGGTTTCGAACAACCGAAGCATTATCCAAAATAACTCCAAGTTGATTTTGAGTAACCTGACGATTATCCTCACTCACAAAATAATTCCATTCACTCTTTTGAAATCCTAATTTCATTTTTTTTCTCAAGATTAAATTAGGCCACATCCCTTCATTCACAGCTTGGGAAATAGTAACATACTTAAATTTATTTTGAAAAGCGAAATCCATAGTTTCTACCCCATTGAAATTAAATCCTTGATTGATGACTACCAAATCGGGCTTAAATTCCAAAATAAAATCACGTTTTGCATTGGCAGGCTTAAATCTTCTTGCATATGACAAAAAACGATTGGCTATTTTTTTCCAAATAGGCAAAGGAATAGTAGAAAATTCATGAATGATTACCTTCTTTTCTTTACCTAATAAAAGAATCTCTTTTGGCAACATAAATTTTGAACGAACGCAAATCGCCATCATAAAACCAAAAGGCAATAACTCTGCAACCGTTCTTGACCACAGCAACTCGCTACCACCCCAAGAGCTATTTTCTGAAATAAAGAGTACTTTTTTAGAATTTCCCATTTAGAAAGACAATTTTCGTTTAATCTTTTTAACAACAACTTGAAATATTGTATTGACAGAAGGCTCTTCTTTAAGCTTTTGGTTTTCGATCAGACAATTTCGAAAAGGCAGCAAATGTTTCAATTCCTTTTTGTTAAAAATGTACTGCAATAACGTTTCTCTTTTCTTCCAAGCATCTGCCAACATCGAATTATCCCTAACTCTGTAATCAAAAAATATTTTGTTCACATATTGAAACTCACAACCTGCATTACCCATTCGCAACCACAAATCCCAATCTTCAAATCCCATAACAGGCATCTTCTCATCATAGCCTCCTAATCTATTCCATGCTGATTTTCTAAAACCTGCACAAGCATCGATATAATTATTGAGTAACATTTCAGGGAAACAAAAAGGTTTCGCTTTCCAAACATTTGTTTTAGTGCCAAAATTTTGAGCATCGCCATGGACAACATCTATATTTGGAAAATTATCTAAAATAGCAATGGTATCGCTTATAAATTCGGGTCTTATTTTATTATCAGCATCTAGAGGAATAATATAACGACCTTGGGCCAATTTAATACCGTTATTTCTTGCTTTGGCCAAACCCATATTGGGTTGGTTGATGAGTTGTATTGCCTTGTCATTTTCTGCTATTGATTGTACAACAGCATTTGTATTTGTATCCGTAGAACCATCATTAACCAAAATGATTTCGTAATCCTGTCTTTTAGAATATTCCTTGATGCTGTCAATAGCATCCTGAAGATATTCCCCAAGATTGTAGCAGGTAATAACAATCGAAACTAGGGGTTTTTGCATGATTTATTATGTTATAGAATATCATTCTTTACACAGTCGTTATGTACTATTTAAATTTACAAAAAAACTATTTGTTCCCAGTAAAAAAAACTTTTATTGTAACCTTAATTCGATGAAGTATTCTTTTAGAAATAGGTTTTTTATTTTTTTTTAATTTAGCGTTTTCATTTAATATTTTATAAGCGACATTTAATTTACTTGTCTTTTCAATTTGATTAGAAACCAATAGTTTATGGTAATTCGTAAATAAATCTAACAAATCTGGTCTTGTTTCAAAACTGTACCTTGTCAAATATGAAGCAATTTTGTTTGGATTATTATATTTATAACCGCTAAAATGAAAAAATCTGAGGGGAATTAAATCATTTATTATATAATTTTCATTCAATGAATTTGTAATGACCCTTTCGTGTAAATTCCAATTGGCCATATTATAACCATAATGCTTAATTAACAAATAATTATCGAAGATAGAGGGCAAATAGTTTATCCACATTTGGTCATAAAACAAATTTCTGCTAAAATCACAATAACCATATTTCAAAACACGCTCATTCCACCAATCAATAAAGTTCTTAACTTTTTCATATCTTGCAAAAGCGATAAAACCAAGATTATATACACCTCCTCTTAATGTATGGTAGTCAGTAGGTGCAAAATCATCATCGATAGGTGTACATATATGTGGAGTGATTACAATATCAACAGTATCAAGTGCCTCTATTAATTCTTTTAAATAACTAACTACCAATATATCTGGGTCCAAATAAATTAACTTTTGAGCATTATAATTAGTGAAAATGTAATTGAGATAGGAAGGTTTAACCGCTGTATTTAATTCAATTATATTATATTTTTCAATTAAACAGTCAAAGTCTCTAACATTTATTTCACTTACTTTAATTATTTCAAAATTAGCTAAAGAGCTATAATCAAAAGAATTGTCATATTCGTCAACTAAACCGATTATAAACTTCCAGTTGGGATGGTATTTCAAAAAAGAATCTCCTAAGGTCTTAGCCATTGCTAAATAATTATTGGAGCAAATTGTAAAAGCTATTTCCATATTGTTTTTAATATCTATTCTATTTTATGCTTAGTAAATGGCTGAAAATTGAAAAAGGTTTTACCAAAAAGATTTATTACAAATTTTTCACTTTTAAGTTGTTCTTCTGCTTTCTTTCTTTTTTGGTTTAATTTGGAATAATTTGAAATAAAAAAATCTAAATGTTTTCTTCTAATATAATCTTTTGAAAAATCAGCTTCTCGAATTTCCATCGATTTCAACATTGATTTTTCTTTGATTCTATAATAAAAACCAACTTCATCTATACATTTTACCGCTCCACCATTCTTTAATATAGCAATCCAAAACTCCCAATCCTCCAGACCATAAATCAAATTCACATCATAACCACCTACTAATTCCCAATCTTTCTTTTTAAAAACAGCAGAACAAAAAATCATATTGTACAAGCCTAAATCATAAATAGAAAATGGTGCCAATTGCCATATTCCCAACTCATTTCCAAACTTTTTTGCTTTGCAATATACTACTTTCAATGCAGTATCAATTTCAAAAGATTGTATGGCTAATTCTAAATACTTCGGTGCCACTTTATCATCTGCATCTAAGGGCAAAATAAATTCTCCTTCTGCATTAGCAATACCAGCATTCCTTGCACTACTCAATCCGCCATTTTCTTTATACAAATAAATAAATCTAGAATCTTTCTTTACCCATTCTAGAGCTACCTCTTTTGTATTATCTGGACTACCATCGTTTACAATAATACATTCCCAGTTCTGATACGTTTGGTTCAATACTGATTGTAAAGCCTCGGGTAAATACTCCGCTTGGTTGTAACAAGGTACGATGATGGATATTTTACTATTCATACTCAGAATTAATAACTATTTTTTTTGATATCTCCTCTAATCTTTCTTGATAATGAACATCCGTAAATAAATCATTATAAAGTTTTAAATTTTCTCGAATCATTTGCGCTTTTTTAATTTCATCCTTTTCTAATTGAATCAAAATATCAAAAAGTCCCTTACCTTCATCTTCAAACGTTAAAATCCCCATAGACTTTCCTTTAAAAAATGCATGCCCAAAATTTGATGCCATTATTATTGGAGTTCCAATTGATAACACTTCTAATATTGATAAATCAAAATAACTTTGTCTATTAGAATTAATAACATAATCAACACTATTATACCATGCCAATGGTGTACTAGAAAATCCTACATCAACTACTCCTTCTTGCTCAAAACAATCGCCGCTACCTACAACAATTAACCTGATATCTTTCCTTACTTCATAAACTTTCTTGAAATTGTCTAAAATAATATCAAATCCTTTAATTGCATTCCTTCTTCCTATGTACAAAATATTTATTTTTGACTTATCTAAAGGATATTCGAATACAGTCTCGTTCTTTTTTGATCCTGAGAGCAAAAACTCTAATTTATGTTCAGCTTTTAAAACTGAATTGTAAATAGGTACGCAACCTTCATTGGGAAAAACTATATATTGAGCTCTGTCAAAAGAAAATTTTTCAATTTCTTTCATAAATAAAATCTCGCCTTCATTCTTACTAATCCCCTTGAGTTCCTCTGATGGCAACTCAGGAGAGTGAGATTGCAAAATGATTATTTGATTTTTTTTTAAAAAATGTCTACACGCATAAAGCTCTAAACACGTGTGAAAAAAAATAATTTTAAAATCTGAACATCTATGAGTTAAGTAAACATTAGAAATCCTTTCAAGTTCATTTTTGAAAAAATCATTTGTATTCTTATGGACTAGAAGTTGTACTTTTTTTAAAACTTTATCAATTAATTTATTTCGCTTTTGTAGCTGAGAACTAAGAATATAATTTCCCCCTTTACTTCCAATTAGATTGTGTGCAAAAAATCCAGTAGGTCCTCCAATATTTATATTTGGGGTAAATGAATGAAAAATCAAAATTTTATCTTTGATCATGATGACTTAATTTTTTTTATCAAATTCAAAGCTGATGCAATCACTTGATGCATATCATAATAACGATATTCAGCTAATCTTCCACCAAAATAGACATTTCCCTCTTTCTTAGATAAAGTTTTATATGCTTCAGATAAATCATCATTTTTCTGATCATTAATAGGGTAATAAGGTTCATCCCCTAATTTCCATTCCTTTGGAAATTCTTTAGTTATAATAGTGCTGGGTTGTGTTCCAAATTCAAAATGTTTATGTTCAATAATCCTAGTATAAGGTATTTCCTTATCAATATGATTTACTACTGCATTTCCTTGATAATTATCAATAGCTAAGCTTTCACTTTGAAAATTCAAGCTTCGGTAATCTAATGTGCCCAATTTGTAATCATAAAATGCATCTATAGCTCCAGTATAAATGATTTTCTTTGCTTTTGATTGATATTCTGAGCGATTTTTTAAAAAATCTTTCTCTAACTCTACAGGAATTCCGTCTAACATTTTTTCTATAATCGGAGTGTATCCTCCCATAGGAATCCCTTGGTATTTGTCATTAAAATAATTATTATCAAAGGTAAATCGTAGCGGTAAGCGTTTTATTATAAAAGCAGGCAATTCTGTTGCAGGCCTACCCCATTGTTTTTCAGTATAATCCTTTATCAAAGCTTCATAAACGTCTTTACCAACTAAGTTTATCGCTTGTTCTTCTAAGTTCCTAGGAGAGCTGCAATTATATTCCTCAATCTGATTTTGAATGATACTCTTGGCTTCCTCTGGCTTTGTTACACCCCATAACTGATAAAAAGTGTTCATATTAAATGGCAAATTAAACAAGCGATTTCGATATAAGGCAATAGGGGAATTTCTATAATTATTAAATTCAGCAAATTGGTTTATATAATCCCATATTTTTTTATCGTTGGTATGAAAAATATGAGCACCATACTTATGCACATTTATTCCTTCAATGGTTTCAGTGTATATATTCCCTCCTATATGATTTCGCTTTTCTACTACCAAACATTTAAACCCTGCCATAGTTAATTCTCTTGCGCATACAGCACCAAAAAGTCCTGAACCAACTATTAAAAAATCATATTCTCTCATCCTGTTTTCTTTCTGACCAATCGTTATTATTTAATAATAATCCTAATATACCTTGTCCAGACATTTCAAAACGATTCTTGGGTTCTATAACTATTTTTATAAAACTATCGTTTCTATCAAAAACATCATTACTTCGACAAAATATTCCTTCTAAATAATAAGTTCCTGCTTTTAAAATTTCAATTGGTAATTTAATTTTTACAAATGCTTTATTATTTGTATCCTTAGAGAAATCTTCAAAAGGAGGCATTGATACTATTGCAATGCCATCCGTATTGAAAATGGTAAAGCCTAAAGTGTAACCATTTTGAAAGGCCATTACAATATTTACATATAAAAAAACCTCTTCATCTTCTTTTTCAATCGATCTTAAAATTTTATTTTTCTTTTCTGAAAACAGATACAATTGTTCTATATAATTAGAACCAATTTTTCCATTATATATAAAATCGGTATCCTCTAAAAACCTGCTATTATAAAAATCTAATGCACTCTGTGTATCTCCATTAAATAGAATCATCCCCTGCTCCATCACAATCCCCCTCGTACACAAACTCTTCACCGCCGCCATATTATGACTCACAAACAAGACCGTTCTTCCTTCGCCTTTGGAGATGTCTTGCATTTTTCCAATGGCTTTCTTTTGGAATTCGGCGTCGCCTACGGCTAATACCTCATCGATTACTAATATTTCAGGTTCTAGAAATGCGGCGACGGCAAAGGCCAAACGTACTGTCATTCCGCTGCTGTAGCGTTTAACTGGAGTATCAATATAACGCTCACAACCTGAAAAAGCGATAATTTCTTCTAATTTCTGGGTGATTTCTTTTTTGGTCATACCCAGAATCGCACCATTCAAATAGACATTCTCACGACCAGTGAGTTCACCATTAAATCCAGTACCTACTTCCAATAAAGAGGCAATACGTCCCCGTGATTTGATGCTCCCCGTGGTTGGTGCGGTTACTTTGGATAAAATCTTCAACAAAGTCGATTTCCCAGCGCCATTCTTACCTATGATTCCCAACACTTCGCCTCGTTGTACCTCAAAATTAATGTCTTGCAAAGCCCATACATAATCCGACACTCCTTTTGTGGTTCGATCATTAGTCTCTCCAATTCTCAAATAAGGATCTTCTTTTCCTCGTATTTTGTACCACCAACGGTTCAAGTCGTGACTTAGCGTACCTGTCCCAACGGTACCTAAACGGTATTGTTTGGAGATGTTTTCGGCTTTTAAGATAACAGCGCCCCCGCCCCCATAAGGGAGAGTTGAAGTAGAGGACAGCACATCATTGGAGAGTTGCCTACTGGCTCCCGAAGGAGATATTAAAGGAGTTGAAATGTCCTGTTTACCGTTCACGATTAATCAATTATTTAGTGTTTTAATATTTCCAAAATTCAAAAAATTGACTGCTAAATTACTATTCAATAACCTCAAATTTCAAACTATACTTAAATTTCAAATGAAATCTTTTAAAATGATGCAACCCTACTTTACGGCTTTTAGCTACACTTTTCCCCCTTTGGGGTTAGGGGGCTACACCGTATCAATAAAACTTTTCTCGGTTCGATTAAAAACGAGAAGTCCTACAAAGAAAACAAGTATCGTAACTACAAAAGTAAAAAGCAGTCCTTTTACAGACAAGGTTCCCACATTTAGCAACATATAACGTGACGTTTCGATGATATAAGCCAAAGGATTATAATGCACGAGCCATCCGTATTTAGGCAGTTTGTCTTGAATCAATGCCAGTGGATACATTACAGCCGATAAATACATCAACAGTTGTACTCCAAAACCGATTAAATGGGTAAAATCGCGGTATTTGGTCACCAAGGAAGAGATAATCATCCCTAAACCTAAGCCTAAAATTCCCATAACAAGAATAAGTAATGGAAAAAAAACTACTGTCCAATGCATATTTACACCCGCTCCTTGAACATAAAAATAAACATAAAAGACTAGAAAAATAAGCACCTGTATCCCCAACTTTACTAAATTGGAAACTACTATAGAAATGGGAGTGATGATTCTGGGAAAATAGACTTTTCCAAAAATCCCTGCATTGGCTCTAAACGTGTCGGAAGTACCATTCAAACAAGCGGTAAAATAGTTCCAAACTGTGATCCCAGCCATATTGAATAAAAATGGAGGCACCGTTCCCGTTTCGATTCCTGCAACCGAATTAAAAATGATGGTAAAAGTAATCGAAGTAAATAAGGGCTGAATCAAGTACCAAAGAGGTCCCAAAACGGTTTGTTTGTATACCGTTACAATATCGCGTTTCACGAACAGCAACAACAAATCGCGATAGCGCCACACCTCTTTCAGAGGCAACGAAAAAAAAGAATTCTTGGGTGTTATTTCAAACAACCAATCTTCATTTGGGGTAGGAGTGGTATTCATTTTGGATGCAAAAGCTATAGCTAAAAATCAGTAACAACAGATTTCTATCTTGTTTACGACAAAGATAACTATAATCTTCTAATCCTATACAATGAAAAACCCTTTCAGCGCGCAAGACACTGAAAGGGCTTTATATTTCGTAGATGAATAACACTTAATGTTTTGACCTTGGCAAAAACTTACACTGACCACTTTCTCACTGCGCAATACAATAGCGACCCCAGCGTAATCCTTTGCGAATTTTGCGGTTAAACTTTTAAACAATTAACCAAAAAAATTATTTATCCAAGAACTGATAGGTAGAATTCATGCTTTTAAACTCAGGGACAATTTTTTTCATTTTGCCTACTATATCATCATTGCCAAAGAAAGGCGACATGCCGATGAGTTCCTCAATTTCAATATGCAAGCTTTCGAATTCCTCTTGAATTTCCTCAGCAATCATAATTTTTTCATGATAGGTTGGAATTGTTTTAGAGGTGTCATTTAATAACTCTTCATATAATTTCTCACCTGGACGCAAACCCACAATTTTTATCGGAATATCTTTATCAGGAATAAACCCAGCCAATTTGATCATTTTGCGAGCTAAATCGATTATCTTAACCGGTTTCCCCATGTCAAAAATATAGATTTCCCCTCCTTTTCCCATAGATCCTGCTTCTAGCACCAACTGACAAGCTTCGGGTATCGTCATAAAATAACGAATAATATCTTGATGGGTAATAGTTACAGGTCCACCAGCTGCAATTTGTTTAGTAAACAAAGGCACTACGGAGCCGTTAGACCCTAATACATTCCCAAAACGGGTCGTAATAAATTTAGTCCCCTTTCCGTTATTTTCCTTGATGCTTCTCAACTGTAACGATTGTACATATTTTTCAGCAATACGCTTACTTGCCCCCATTACATTGCTAGGATTAACAGCCTTATCGGTTGAGACCATAACAAATTTTTTGGTTCTAAATTCACAAGCTAAATCTGCTACGTTTTTGGTACCTTCTACATTGGTTTGTATGGCTTGTGCGGGATTATCTTCCATCAAAGGCACATGCTTGTAGGCCGCGGCATGATACACCACTTGGGGCTGAAACTCTTTGAAAACTCTTTTCATCACTTCTTTGTTACGAACATCCGCAATCACACTATGCAATTTGGTTTCAGTAACAATTTCTCCCAACTCAAGCGTTAGCTGATGTAAAGGAGTTTCCGCTTGATCAACTAAAACAATAGCTTCGGGCTTAAAATGAATCACTTGGCGCACAATTTCACTCCCTATGGAACCGGCCGCACCCGTAATCATAATCGTTTTTTCTTTTAAATCCTTAGAAATCGTTTTATTATCCAAAATAATAGGATTTCGTTCCAAAAGGTCTTCAATCTGTATGTTTTTTACCTTGTCAGAAATTTCTTTTTGGTTTTCCCAATTCGATATCAAAGGTACGGTATACACACGATAATTATACTCTAAACACTTATCTACAATCAATAATTGTTCTTCTTTAGTCAAAGACTTGTCGGCAATAATAATGGCTTCTGCTCCAACGGAACGCATTAAAGTGGGTAACTTTTTCTTTTGAATCAATATAGGCAAATCCAACATTCGCTTATTAGAGTTCAAATTATTCTTGTCCACAAAACCTACTATCTTAAATCGAGTTGGGGTTTCAAATTTCAAAGCATTGGCTACTGAAATGGCATTCGCATCTGTTCCATAAATAATCGTACGGATTAGTTTATTGGTACCCTTGTCTGAAAAATACAACTCGAAAGTCTGTTTTACCACTACTCGGTACAAAAACAACCCACAAAAAGAAAGTACGATATTAATAAATAAAGCCGTATTTAAGATTGCTTTCTCTCCCGTACTTATTTCATAAAAAAAGTTACCTATCAAAAAAACCACCAATACTGCCAACTGAGAAAACAACAACTTTACAGCATCAATATAAGAAGAGTGCCGAATGATTCCCGAATAAGTTCGAAACAACCAAAAGAAAAACACATTTACCGCCATCAATAAACAGATGTAAATCAAGTAATGCGGGGTAAGTATATATTCTAAACCTGTCCCTTTAAAAATCAGGACCGTAAAGAAAAAAGAGACATTAAGCACCATGGCATCCATCACCACTATAATCCACCTAGGCAAATAACTCAGATTATGGATATTAAATTTCAGATTCGCCCTAGAGAAAAAATTTTGTGTAGCTGTACTCAAAATAGAATTTCTTTATAAATTAATTAAAACAAAAATACAAATTATTGGGAAAGCATGGACAAGAAAAATGTTAATATATCCTACCAGTGGTATTTATTGCTGATTAACTGGTAATCGTTGAAAGGGTTAATCGTTTAACCGTTTAATCGTTGTGCTGGTTACTTTTTGAATTGATTACTTATTTTTCGGGTGAATTGTTCAAATGGTTAATCGTCGAAATGATTAATCGTTTAACCGTTTAATCGTTGTGCTGGTTACTTTTTGAATTGATTACTTGCTTTTCGGGTGAATCGTTCAAATGGTTAATCGTCGAAATGATTAATCGTTTAACCGTTTAATCGTTGTGCTAGTTACTTTTTGAATTGATTACTTGCTTTTCGGGTGAATCGTTCAAATGGTTAATCGTCGAAATGATTAATCGTTTAACCGTTTAATCGTTGAAAGGGTTAATCGTTTAACCGTTTAATCGTTGTGCTAGTTACTTTTTGAATTGATTACTTGCTTTTCGGGTGAATTGTTCAAATGGTTAATCGTCGAAATGATTAATCGTTTAACCGTTTAGTCGTTGTATTGGTTATTTTTTGAATTGATTACTTATTATTCGGGTGAATTGTTTAACTTATAAATCGTTTTGCTAATCAATTGATTACTTGTTTTACGGATAATGATAAAATCGTTAACTATTTATAAAAACCACTAACCCAACACCCATTACCCAAGACCTAAAACCTATTACCCAAAACCTATTACCCAACACCTAAAACCTATTACCCAACACCTATCACCTAACACCCAAAAACCTACATCGTTTGCTTCAACAAGCCCAACAAATAGTCACCATAACCCGATTTACGCAAAGGTTCCGCGATAGCTTTTAATTCAGCATCAGAAATAAAGCCTTGTCGCCAAGCAATTTCTTCAATACAACCTACTTTTAATCCTTGACGTTCTTCTAGTACTTGCACAAATTGACCCGCTTGCATCAAACTGGAAAAAGTACCCGTATCCAACCAAGCGGTTCCTCTACTTAGAATACCCACTTTTAGTTTTCCTTGTGCCAAATACACTTTGTTCACATCTGTAATTTCATATTCACCTCTAGCACTAGGCTGAATGTTTTTGGCAATTTCCACTACCGAATTATCATAAAAATACAATCCCGGAACAGCAAAATTAGATTTGGGTTCCAATGGCTTTTCTTCAATAGAAAGGGCATTTTGGTCTTTATCAAACTCCACCACCCCATAACGTTCAGGATCCGAAACATGATACGCAAAAACTACACCTCCTTCTGGATTCGTATTCGATTGCAACAACTCATGCATATTCGCCCCAAAGAAAATGTTATCTCCCAAAACTAAGGCAACCGAATCCGCACCGATAAAGTCTTCCCCAATCACAAAAGCTTGCGCTAGTCCATTGGGAATTGCTTGCTCAGCATAGCTGAATTGACACCCAATTTGACTCCCATCACCCAATAATTTTTTAAAATTGGGCAAGTCGTGAGGAGTCGAAATAATCAATATTTCATGAATCCCCGCCAACATCAAGGTCGACAACGGATAATAAATCATTGGCTTATCATAAACCGGCATCATCTGCTTGCTCATCGCAAGTGTTAACGGATGCAAACGAGTACCGGATCCACCGGCTAGTATTATTCCTTTCATAGGTATTCTAATTTTACGAATTAATCCGAATTTTTCAAATTAATTATTCTTTTATAATTTAATGAGGATGTACCAAAATTAATCAGCATACCCAATTCCATAGAAGTACATTTTAAATAATTTCTCAACTGTGCAGAAAACACATCTGGAATATGCCGTACTGCTTTTATTTCTAAAATAATAGTATCATAGCAAACAAAATCTGCTCTATAATGTTTATTCAATTTCTCCTTTTCATAATACAATTCCAATTTCAGCTGCCTCTTAAAAGGAATATTTTGGATTAAAAATTCTTTTGCCAAAGCTTCCTCATAAACCGCCTCCAAAAATCCAGCTCCTAATGTACGATGTACTTTCATACAAGCACCAATAATTTTAAAGCTCTCTTCCTTAAAAAGTATTTTATCCATTAGCACAATTCGTAAAATTCGTTTTTAATTCGTGTTAATTAATTGCCTCATGCATGCAATCAAACTCTCCCTATATTCCGGAACAATCACTCCAAAAGTAGCTTTAATTTTACTTTTATCCAATAAAGAATACTGTGGACGTTTCGCTGGAGTCGGATATGCCGAAGTTGGAATACCACTTACTTTGCAATCAAATTCGCCAATTTCTTGGATAGCTAGAGCAAATTCATACCAACTGATTTCGCCTTCATTAGAAAAATGATAGATACCCGATTGCCAATTGGGATGAGTAAGAATGGTCATAATGGCTTGTGCTAAGTCTGCCGCATAAGTTGGGCTACCAATTTGATCGTTGACCACATTCAAGGTATCTCTTTCTTGCATCAACTTCGACATCGTCTTTACGAAATTAGCACCAAAACTTGAATACACCCATGAAGCTCTGATAATGATACCGGTAGGACATTCCTTAGAACAAGCCAACTCTCCCGCTAGTTTCGTTTGTCCATAGACGTTAATCGGACCCGTAAGAGCGGACTCCGTTAAAGGAGTAGCTGCCGTGCCATCAAAAACATAATCGGTAGAAATATGGATCAACTTACAATTGTTCTCAGTACACCATTTGGCCAATACAGCAACCGCTCGATGATTCAAAACATCGGCCAGTTCCAACTCGGATTCAGCACGATCTACCGCAGTATGAGCCCCGCAATTGATGATATACTCCGGTTGACTATTCGACAAAACAGTAACCAATCCCTCTAAATCAGATAAATTCAGTGTTGCCCTATCAGTAAAATCCCAATGAAATTGAGTATAAGTATTTGACATTACCCTCAACTCAGAACCCAATTGTCCATTCGAGCCCGTAACTAGTATTTTTTTCATATGTTTATTTTAGTACTTAGTAATTAGTGATTAGCAGCCAGTAATGATAAAGGGCTAAGTAAATCAAGTACTATCTATCCCATCCATTTCAACAAGCACTACTTACCTATGCAACTTTGCGAACTTTGCGGTTAAATTACAATACTATAACCACCCCATAACTCACAACTGACAACTGACAACCGATAACTGATAACTGACAACCGATAACTGATAACCGATAACTGACAACCGAAATCAATACAAAAAACCAAACAACCATAGTGGTATTTTGTTTTGAAAACCATATTCAATATTGTCTACAACAATAAAAGCGTTTTCAATGCCTTCAATTTGTTTTCTGGATTTATCCTTACCTCCAATCTCGAAAGTGTATAAGTCATTTACAAAAAAATCAGTTTTTTCGTGATGTTTCAACTTATTTTTATACCCTAATTGATTGGTGAAAAAAGTTTCTCTTGCGTTACCAATATTTGCTTTTGACGAAGAAAGAACAAACATTAGGTTGGTGTTTTCTAAATAAATTTTAGCAGGTTTTTGCAATTTCACAGTTCCTTTTGCCTCTTTTTGCAAGTTTATAGTCAGACCTACTTCTTCTAAATAATGCAAATAGGTCATCATAGTAGCTCTATTTACGCCGATTTTATGACTTAAATTACTCACATTAGGGATAAAAGGAACGGATTCAGAGATAATAGCTAACAATTGCTTGATTTTTGGAACCAAACCCACTTCAACACCCCTCAATAAAGGCAACTCAATTTCAAGCATCATATTGATAACCTCTTCCAACCGTTGCTCATACAAATCCTTATCTTCTTTATAAAAAGGATAATATCCATACTTCAAATAACTTTCAAAATACTGAAAGGGCTTTACCTTACTATTGATCTGTGTCGCAATCTTCAGATGATTGTTCAATATAGCTTCCAACGATACTTTGTCGAACTTTTGCCCTGTTTCCATTTCAAGATATTCCCTAAAGGAGAGCCCTTGCATATAATAAACTATTGCCCTTCTACTCAAATCAGCCCGAGCATTCAATATTTCCAATAGCGAAGAGCCTGTAAACACTACTTTTAACTCAGCATGGTCATCATAAATATTTTTTAGTTCCTGTGCCCAATTTTCATACTTATGAACTTCATCCAAAAAAAGGTACTTTCCTCCATTTCTTACAAACTCATCTGCTAAACCAACTAAAGTCCTATCTTTAAATCCAAAGGTGTCTAAACTAACGTATAACGACTCCTCCAATTGATCACTAAAATTAAGCTTCATATACTGCAGCAGTAGCGTTGTTTTCCCTACCCCTCTAGCGCCTTTAATTCCAATTAGACGAGCATTCCAATTGACATCATGAATTAAACTCCTAACAAAATTAGTTTCGACTCGTTGTAACTTATTGGTGTATTTTCTAAATAAATCTTCCATAATACATAGTTAACTACACAAATATATATTTATTTCGCTTACTAAAATATACAAAATTAAATATTTTTTGTATATCACAACATACAAAATAGACTTAACACTAAAAGTAGCAAACAACAATTAACTGATAACCCACAACTGATAACCGATAACTAACAACTGATAACTCACAACTGATAACTCACAACTGATAACTCACAACTGATAACTCACAACTGATAACTCACAACTGATAACTCACAACCGATAACTGATAGCCGATAACTGACAACCGATTAACCTCATTTCCTAAAACTCACTATTGCAATTAGCGAAATCAGGTAAAACCAAATCCTTTTCAGATACAATCACTGCTGCTAAATCCATTCCCCAATCAATGTTTAACGTAGGATCATCAAAACGAATCCCACCTTCACTGGCTTTGTTATAAAACTGATCACATTTATACAACACCACCGCCGTTTCACTCAAGACCGAAAAGCCATGAGCAAAACCCTGAGGCACTAACAATTGTTTTTTATTTTCGGCCGTTAATTTAATGCCAAAATGCTGTCCGTAGGTCGGGGAGTCTTTTCTCAAATCGACAGCCACATCCATAATCTCCCCTTGCAACACCCGAACTAACTTAGTTTGTGCAAACGGTGGATTTTGATAATGCAAACCTCTTAAAGTGCCTCTTTGGGAAAACGACTGATTGTCTTGTACAAAATCAATATCGATGCCAAGGGCACTGAACTTGTTTTTATTATAGCCTTCAAAAAAATACCCACGAGCATCTTCAAAAACGTCTGGTGTAAGGACTACTAAATCTTTAATAAATGTTTCTTCTTTATTCATGCTACAAATTTATATTTTTATTTAAGAAATGAAAGGTCAATCACTGAATTGGTTAATTGTTGAATCGGTTAACTGTTGAATTGATTACTGTAGTATCATTTTAAACGATACCAAGAATCCTTTACAACCTATTGATTGAACTTGATGTGACAAAGAATTGTTCCTTTTCCCTTACCGCTACCTAAAGGGTGGAAAAGGAACGAAAACCAAAAGTGATAAAAACCGACATTGTGAATTTGGAAATGTATTAATTGCAATTTACACCAGCGAACCTCGCAATTAAAGCTTAAACTTTTAAACCTTTAAACAATTTTAAACAACCTTAAACCACCTTAAACCATTAACTGATAAGCGACAACCGATAACTGATAACCGATAACAGACAACTGATAACCGACAACTGATAACTTTTTTCTTATATTGCAATAAAAATCCTATGGCAAAAGTAATAGCACCCTTTCAAATAGAAGGTACACTAAACGACCTCAACTTTTATTTGGATGAAAACAAGGTGAACCGTGTTAGAACAAAAGCAGAGTCTAGCATAACGGCTGAACGATACTAAAAAGACCCTTGCTTTCATAAAATGAGAATGCAAAACCAAGAATTTGCACAATGCGCAACAATTGCCAAAACGTTCAGATTATTAGCGCTGCAATTCAATAAAAAGGCCAAAAATGGCAACTTTGCAGGCAGAACAAACAAGTTACTTATCGAAATCTTACAAAATGACAACTTCAACGAACTAGGATCGCGCCAATTTCCAGAAGGCATAAAAACCAAAAACGGACAAGAGCAGCTAGTAGGTTTTGAGAGCAACACCTTGCGGCCGTTACCGTTAGTCCTTAAAAATAAAAAATGGAAAATAAAAGACGACACCTTTCATTTTCCAAAGTGCAAACTTGCAGCCGACATCGAATGGCCGGTAGATGCCACTCATATCACCTTTAGTTTAGCGATTGCCAATTGGAACATTGAAACCAATCATCATACCACTCACTATGCCAGACCTCAATTATTTTCAAAATCCGCTAGTCCTCAAGACGTCACTATTACAGCCATACCCCCAACAGACCAAGACCTCCACCTCACTTTCTTGTTCATTGGATTCTCCAAACAACAAGGGAGTAAACACGTGCCACTCCATCGAAAATACAACACGGCAACCCTGATCGCTTACCAATATTATCCAAAACATCCCAACGAATCTAATGCTGCCCCAGGAGAAACCTCTACCGAAAATGTAAAACCTCCATTTACCTTTTCCTAACCCCAATAAAAAACCCTTTCAGAGTCCAAAACTCAGAAAGGGTATAAAAAAAATTATGCATTCGTTGCCATTCAAACACACAGCATTTCAAATTACAATTCGTGAATTCGTGGCAATCCCTCCTAAAAAACTTTGCCTTCCTGCTTCTTAGCGGTTACCCTTTTGGAATTTTAAAAATTGGAATTTACCCTAGAAATTTTCCGGTTAAACCTTAAACTTTTAAACCATTAACCAATTAAACAAACTGATAACCGATAACCGATAACTGAATCAGTACCTGTACTTGTTCGGTTACTTGTTCGGTTGTAGTAGTTGAACCTAAATAAAAGGTAGTCGCTACGGAATCAAAATCCAAATGGTACTCCGGTAGGCTTCGATTATAATCAAACCCAACCATTCCTAGGTACCCTGCCATGTATATTTCATCTTACTTGTTCATTTTTTATAGTAAAAACCTTGGGAAAAGTTTAAAAATTTACCATGGGTGCTTGTTGCTGCTATTCTTCAGATTTCAGTTGATCCAGCGATTTGGCATTCAATGCCGTTACTACTTTTTTTCCTGTTTTAGCTTCCAACTCTTTCAAAGCCACTTTGGCAACGTTGCCTCCTTGCTGTGCCACTAATTGATTGGCTTCAAAAGTTTCAGGATTTACAGCCTGAGAAATATCTTTAGTGGAAGCCTCCGCAAGCATATTCAGAATCAATTCTGTATTCGTCATATTGTCACGCAGGTTTTCCTTTTTCAACCCTTTCAAAACCTTGTATTCTTTAGTTGTTTTATCCGACCAGGCTTTGGTGATGATGTCCGTTAGTGTAGCAAATTGCACTCCTTCTTTTAGCCCCCTTTTTTTCCATTCGTCTGTTAGTTCTTTGCGTACCTCAATGCTTTTCAGCCTTTGGTTAATCCAGTTTGCCGAATAACCCAATTGCAAATAGCGCGCTAAAGCCCTATCAATAGAAAGCTCAGGATCCTGCATTTCGTCCAATCGATCCGAAGCCACTTGTGCCAACCAAAGTTTAAAAGGCTCTGCTTTTGGCGAAGGAATAGATTGAATCAATCGAAAAAGCTGCTCGGTATCCGCTACATCGGTCATTCGCATTTTTCCATCAGAAGCTTTCATTTTCAAAGCGTGACAATTCGTCACGGTTTCATTCCCCTCTGCCTTAAGCCTTTGCTTTAATTTTCTCCAATACGCAGGAGCATCAACACTTTCTGTCAAAACAGCAATCGTGTCTACAATAGAAAAATACCATTGTTCTTGATCAGAATCCCAAAGGGTTCTTACATTTTTTTCTTCAAATAACTGTAAGGCTTGATGCTTTGTCATAAACGAAAATTTAAAAAATAGAAACTTAAAAGTAATAAACAAATTTGTTTTACTTCATCACAATAATGATCCCTATAGTTGCAATCGTCTATCAAAATCAATACTCCCTAACAGAAAACCGAGAACAGAAACCGACAAACGATAACCAATAACTAAAAACAGACAACTGAAAACCCCCAATAGAATCTTGTTTACATGTAGTTGCATATTTTTCCTAGCGAACATTTACGTAATTCTTTGCGTCCCTTGCGGTTAAAATTTAAACTTTTAAACGATTAAACAATTAACCGATTAACCTTTTAAACAACCTTCCACGTATCTACCGGAAACCGTACATCATCTTCCGAAGTCCTGTCAAGCGACAAAGTCGAAAAAGAAATCAATTTCGAACCCACTTCCAAGGACTCAATGGCATTAGCATAGCCTTCTGGTATGTGCAACACTTTACTTTCGTTAGCCGAAAGCAAAACACTTTGCACAGGTAAGTCTTTCGAAGGGGATTCCCAGTGGTCCACTTTAACAAAATGCACTCTGATCGAACCTTGCACACAATAAAAATACTTATTATCTATGCGATGTCCTTGCCATGCACGCAACGATTGCTCCTCCGAATTACTAATAATATAAAACCGAACAATGGCGTCAAAGACCATTCCGTTGACAAACGAAATTTGCCCTCTATGATCGGTATGAATACCCCCTTCTATTAGCCTAGGTTGTTTCACTATAGCTCCCATATTATTTTCTTATCTTTTTATTCTAACTGAACTTTCCTGTACATTGTTAACTGCCTACCACGTCTAACCTCTACCTTCTATCTTCTATCTTCTACCTTTGATTGTCACCTCGAGTAGTTTATGCTGAACGAAGTCGAAGTACAGTCGAGAGACTTTGTATCAATAAAGCCTTGTTCTCGGTTCTCTTTAGCGCTTAAACAAAACGTAAACTCACATTATCTTTCTTCAAAACACACCCCAAACCCCTCTCTAGAGGGGAGTGATAACCGTAATCGTATCTTGGTTACGTATAGTTTGGATTTATTAAATTAGAATGTATGGTAGCGAACCTTGTGTAATCCTTTACGACCTTCGCGGTTAAAGCTTAATTTTTTACACAACCCCAACAGTTAAACAATTAAACAGTTAAACAATTAAACAGTTAAACAATTTTAAACAACCACACAATTAACCGATTAAACAGTTAACCGATTAAACAATTTTAAATAACCTTAAACAATTAACCTATTAAACCCCTTTCGTCGCCCAATACCGAGCTCCCAAATATACCACACTCATCACCGCTAAAATCAATACAAAAACACCTAGAGCCAGAGCCTCTTGTTCTATCAAATAAAACGCAAAACAATTCACCAGCAACTGCATCACAGCATACCCGACAGCCACTCCCACATGAGGCAATCCCTTTTCATTAGCCAAATACTGATACAAGTGCGAACGATGTGCGTCTAGTATATTCTCCTTTTTTCGTAAGCGATTTATGATGGTAAGTACCGCATCTATACCGTAAACGGCAAAGAAAAGCAAATAACCTATTTGTTGGCTAGCGACAATCAGCTCCACCATATAATAACCCAAAAACAACGCCATAGCTACACTCCCAACATCTCCCGCAAAGGTTTTAGCGCGTTTTCTCAAATTAAACAAGGCAAATACCAAACAGGCTATTCCCATTACATCGAGCATAGGGATAGCAGCAGCCAATTCAGGTAAAAAACGAAAAGAAACGAGACTTACCAAAGCATACAAGACCGTAATCCCATTGATCCCATCCATAAAATTAAACGCATTGATCCAACCAATGAGCAAAATGGTCACTACAGGCAACCACCACCAACCTATGGTGATGAGCTCTAAATCATACAACACCAAACCAATAGCTAATAAATGTGCTACCAAACGCGGCAATTGCGACAAGGGCCGTATATCATCCACAAAACTGACCACCGCCACCAATAAAACAGCCAAGGCCAAAGCCCAACTCACATACCCCATCCCAAAACCGAGTACCACAGCAATAGGAAACAAAATCCCACCTCCACGTAAGGTAATTTGAGTATGCGAAGAGCGCAAATTAGGCTTGTCGATAATATTGGACCAATCTGCGATTTTAAAATAAAAAAGTTCCGCTAAGAGCAGAACAATAAAGAATACTATATATATCATTTTTTATAAATAGATTTTAATTGATAACTCTCACTCATCAGCGCGAGTGTTTTCTCTGCCTTGCAATAGCAAGGGTATAGAAAATGTATCGAGAACAACGCTGCTACCAAATGTTCTCGACACCTGTACGTCAGTTCGAGTGTTTTAATTGCCTAGCGATAGCGAAGGCGATTAAAATGTATCGAGAACCTTTAATGCACCCAAGGTTCTCGATACAATTTTATGAAAAAGCTATCGCATTTTCCTAAAATCACTCGAACTGACGATCGTGCGATTAGAGCCTGCCCCGAGTTTTTATCGAGGAATCAGATGAGTAGATTTGAAATGCGATAGCTTTTCAAATCATATCGAGAACTTTTTCTTGGCCAGATTTACCAAGGCTTCAAAATCACCATTAATTAATGCCTCTTTTTGGCTCGTGACCATTTTTTAATCTGTTTCTCTTTTTCAATTGCTATAGTAATATCCGTAAACTCACAATAAAAAACGAGTTCAAGAGGCCTTCTACTTGCAGTATAGCTCTCAGGAAAATAAGCAGTATTATGTCGAAATAGCCTTTGTTCTAAATTACTAGTTACACCAGTATAATAACTACCATCAGCGCATTTTAAAATATAAACATAGGAAAGTTTCATAGATTATTATCAACAATTACTGTTCAAATCTACCGTCAGTTCGAGTGTTTTCTATGCCCTGAGATAGCAAGGGTATAGAAAATGCATCGAGAACCCTTCTGTGCATCCAAACGTCCTCGATACAATTTTAAAAAAAAGTTACCGCATTTTTTTAAAACCACTCGGTCTGACGATTCGTGTTTCGAAAACATCTTGAGTTCTCCAAAAGCCTGTCCTGAGTCTCTCTTGAGTCTTTATCGAAGGATCTAGGGCTCAGTTCGAGTAGAATTGAAACGCGACAGCTTTTCAATTTATATTGAGAATCCTTCTATGCATCAAACACCATCGACACAATTTTCAAAAAAAGCTACTGCATATTTTTAAAACCACTCGGTCTGACGACAGCACCTGCCCACTGATAACGGATAACTGATAACGGATAACTGATAACGGATAACGGATAACTGATAACCGACAACTGATAACCGACAACTGATAACCGACAACTGACAACCGACAACTGACAACCCTACAAATACCCCGCTCCAAAATCCTTCACCATCTCTCCAGCAACCCCCTTAATTTCCTGCTCGCAACTTTTAGGATAAATCAATAGTACTTTTTCATCATCTACAATAATAAAATCCTCCAACCCTTTGATGACAGCTGCTTTTCCCTTCGGCAAATGAATGATACAATTGGAAGTCGCTTCTAAATGCAAATGATCAGTACTCTTCGAATTGTTAAGTGCATCTTTAGGCAACACCTCGTGCAAAGACGCCCAAGTCCCTAAATCACTCCAACCGATGTCAGCAGGAATCGTAAAGACATTCGTCGCTTTTTCTAAAATAGCGTAGTCGATAGAGATGTTAGGGCTTTTAGGATAATTTTCCTGAATAAAACCCAGTTCATCAAGAGTGTTATAAAAGGGCTTGCCCAGTTCAAATAATTTGGCAATTTCTGGCACATGGGCTTGAAATGCTTTTTGTATGCTTTGGGCACTCCAAATAAAAATACCCGCATTCCACAAATAATCCCCACTTGCTAGGTATTCCTTAGCTTTTTCAAGCACAGGTTTCTCCATAAAGCGATTGACTATATGTACACCCGATATCGCCTCCTGTTCAAAATGAATGTATCCATAGCCTGTATCTGGTCGTGTAGGGCTAATCCCCAAAGTGAGTAAGGCATCATATTTTGAAGTATACGCCAAGGCTTGAGTAATTTTATCTAGAAACGCTGCTTCCTTCAAAATCAAATGATCGGATGGCGCTACGACGATATTCGCCACAGGGTTCTGTTGTAAAATCTTGTAAGTAGCATACGCAATACATGGCGCTGTATTATTACGGCTAGGCTCTAAAAGGATGTTTTCCTCCCCTATTCCTGCCAATTGCTCTAGCACCAAGCCTTTATAACCCTGATTACTTAAGATATAAATATTTTCACTAGGGCATATTTGTAAAAAACGGGCATACGTCATTTGTAACAACGACTGCCCTGTTCCTAAAATATCGATAAATTGTTTCGGAAAGTGATTCCTGCTCTTAGGCCAAAATCGACTCCCCACACCGCCTGCCATAATCAGGACGTAGGTATTATTTTGCTGCATTATTTTTTTTATTAAAAAAATACTAGTTTATAATTCACAAACAACCCTTTCAGATTGTAAAAAGCTGAAAGGTCTAAAATTTTTTACGCTATATATCAAGACCAACGATACTCCAAAATGTTCTCGGGTTCCCTTAAGTATGAACTGGGCAACCTAAGCGTCAGTTCGAGTTCATTAAATTGCGATAGCTATTTAATGTGTATCGAGAACCTTGCACAACTGAAAACTGACAACGGAAAACTGACAACTGAAAACCGCCGCTTACCTCCAGTCCTTATCCTTAATTTCTCCATACACCCGTTGAATACCTTCTTCCAAAGAAATTTGAGCTTTCCAACCCAAGGCTGTTAATTTAGAAACATCCATGAGTTTTCTTGGAGTCCCATCAGGTTTGCTGGGGTCCGTTTCGATAACTCCCGTGTATCCCACAATTTTCTGAACCAATTGCGCTAACTCTAAGATAGAAACATCCTCGCCTATTCCAATATTCACCAAGCCTTCTGCTTCATAAGTCTGCATCAAATACACACAAGCCGCTGCTAAATCATCGGCATGCAAAAATTCCCTTTTTGGACTTCCTGTACCCCACAATTCAACAGTAGGAACTCCTGAATTTTTAGCGGTTATGAATTTTCGCAACAAGGCAGGTAAAACATGCGAATTGTTCAAATCGTAATTATCATTAGGGCCATACAAATTAGTAGGCATCACTGAAATAAAATTACAACCGTATTGCGAACGATAGGCATCACACATTTTAATGCCTGCAATCTTAGCAATGGCATAAGGTTCATTAGTCGGTTCCAAAAGGCCGGTCAACAAATAGTCTTCTTTCAAGGGTTGCGGTGCTAGCTTTGGGTAAATACAAGAAGAACCTAAAAATAGCAGTTTCTTCACTTGATGCGCATAAGCCTGATGAATCACATTACTTTGAATCATCATGTTCTCATAAATAAAATCGGCTCTATAGGTATTATTAGCGATAATCCCGCCTACTTTAGCAGCTGCCAAAAAAACATAATCTGGTTTTTCAGCTGCAAAAAAATCAGCGACTGCTTGTTGATTACGCAAATCCAATTCACTTGAAGTACGCAATACAAAATTAGTGTAGCCAGCTCCTTCTAAATTTCGTAAAATAGCAGACCCTACCATCCCGCGGTGTCCTGCAATATAAATTTTATCTTGTTTGTTCATTTTTTTACTTTTCTTAACAAATTTGGTCAGTTCGAGTAGAGTTATACTAGTGCGTCAATTCGAGTAGATTTGAAATGTGACAGCTTTTCAAATCATATAGAGGCGTCAGTTCGAGTGTTTTTGATGCCCTGCGATAGCAAGGGTATAAAAAATGTATCGAGAACCCTTACTGCAACCTAAACGTTCTCGATACAATTTTATGAAAAAGCTATCCGCATTTTCCTAAAATCACTCGAACTGACGATTGTGTATCTGAGATCGTCTAGTTTTTCCTTATCGTCAGTTCGAGTAGATTTGAAATGCGACAGCTTTTCAAATTATATCGAGAACCTTACTACTGCCAAACGTGGTCTCTACATTTTCAAAAAAAGCTATCGCATCTTCCTAAAATCAATCGAACTGAAGATAGCAGCAGAAACCCGAAAACTGATAACCGACTACTGAACACTCAAAAACTGAGCACTGACTATTAGTTCTCCACTGAAAACCCAGCTTCTCTCAACATTTTTTTCTTTTGATAATACGCCAAATCCCCTTCCATCATCTCTTTTACCAATCCGGCCAGATCATATTGAGGCACCCATCCTAGTTTGGTTTTAGACTTCGTAGGATCACCAATCAACAAATCTACTTCTGTAGGACGGAAATATTGCGGATCGACTGCAATTACTTGCTTTCCAATTTCTAATTGATAACTAGGATTCGCACAAGACTTCACATATCCTTTTTCTGCTACTCCTTCGCCTTTGAACTCAATTTCAACACCTACTTCGGCAAATGCCATACGCACAAAATCACGCACATAAGTAGTTTCTCCCATAGCAATTACATAATCCTCAGGTACCTCTTGCTGCAATATACGCCACATCGCTTCTACATAATCTTTGGCATGTCCCCAATCGCGTTGCGCATCCAAATTCCCTAAATACAAACAGTCTTGTTGACCCAAAGCGATCGCAGCCGTGGCCATCGTAATTTTACGAGTTACAAAGGTTTCTCCTCTACGTGGCGATTCATGGTTGAACAAAATTCCATTACAAGCAAACATGCCATAGGCCTCTCTATAGTTTTTAGTAATCCAAAAACCATATATTTTAGCCGCTCCATATGGAGAACGCGGATAAAAAGGCGATTGTTCATCATAGAACCCTTTAGCGTTTTTATTTTCAGCCAATCCTCCATACAATTCTGAAGTAGAGGCCTGGTAAATACGGGTTTTTTTCTCCAATCCCAAAATACGAACGGCTTCTAGAATACGAAGTGTTCCAATACCGTCTACATTGGCTACATATTCAGGAGAATCAAAAGAAACTTTCACATGACTCATGGCTCCTAAATTATAAATTTCATCCGGTTGCACCTCTTGGATGATGCGGATGATATTAGTAGAATCCGTCAAGTCTCCATAATGCAATTTAAAATTCACATGGACTTCATGTTGGTCTTGGTAGATATGATCTATACGTTGGGTATTAAAAGAAGAAGCCCTTCTTTTCACCCCATGTACCATATATCCTTTCTCTAATAATAATTCTGCCAAGTACGACCCGTCTTGTCCTGTAATTCCTGTAATAAGGGCTGTTTTCATTTTCTATGTTTTTTTAATCAATTATTTATGTACACCCAGTAGCTATGTTACCTTACTTAATGATTCAAAACGGAATGAGAGGCTACGTCTTTCTTAACACTGACTACTTCAATACTATGTCCAACTTAGATTCTTTCTTCTTTTAAATTCACCAACAACTTGGACAATGTGTCCAAGTTACTGTCCAAGTTATTGGATTTTAGCATCAAAATAACCAACAACTTGGACAATGTGTCCAAGTTACTGTCCAACTTCTTTAGTTAACTTTGTATTTATAATTTGGTGAATTGACCTCTAGTCCGTTATCTTCTAGCAAACGTAGTTCTTTCATTACCGCAAGATGTCTTTGGGCTGTTTTATATCCAATTCCAAATTGAACTGCATATTCTCTTGTGCTTGCCTCCCCAACGGATCTCAACCATTCATATCCTTTTAATTGGTCTTTATTCAATCCTTTTAATGATTCGTTTGCAGTAACATTAATTACAGACTGCATTGTTCTCGGAAAACTAAAAACCAAATAAGGCGCTTCATACGTTATTATAGGAAGAGGTAAATTATATTTCGTAGGCAATTCTTTTATGGTTTCGAACCCTAACCCTCGTTGCTCTACTAGCTTCAATTGATCGAACACATACATTATTTTTGGGTTCCTACTCAATGAAGGGGCATTAAACTTTTGGATTTGTTCCAACTGAATAGGTTTCACAGGATAACCAGGACTTTTAACAACAATAGCATCGTCGTTCACTTCCAAATAAATAGGAGCTCCTTGAATATCATAGTCCCTATGCACTATTGCATTAACCACTGCTTCTCTTACTACTACTAAAGGATAATCATAAACTTCTTCCCTTTGTGCATCCGAGCGATCAATCTGTTTATCAATAACTTCCTTAAACCAATTCATAGCTTCATCGGCTTGATCGATAATTGGCCCTTCAAAAGTTTTTAATTTCTCACCTCTATTTTTGGTTTTATAAGTTGCTCGCAATAAAGCGTTTTGATAAATCAATTGGGGTCGTTTACCAAAAAGCAACAATCCTATACCAGTTGGCATTAACTTGCTTTTACTACCTTCAAGTAGCCCTAATTGTTTAAATATATGATTGAACTCCTGCGAACCAAAGTCAACGTTTAGTTTTGCTACACTAATAAACTTGTTGATTTTTTCTTCTGACAAGTCAGATAATATGGCATTCAAGGAACCTTTCTCAGTTACAGAAAGCAACACCTCTTTGTTATGATTCTGAACTTCTTTTGCCCTGTCTTCTGCTTCTTCTATAAATTGCTTGTTTGCTTCTCTTATCTCTTTTTGAAGATCGGCATCAAACATTTCCACTTCAATGCCGTTATCAATTAAAAATTGTATCCCTTTACGATCAACAGATGGATCAGGGTCTTCAATTCCTATGTAAACTTTTTTTATTCGCGCATTTACTATTCTTTCTGCACAACCTAATTTTGGATGTTTTCTTGCTCCGGGAGCACACGGTTCTAAGGTTGCAAATAAAACTGAACCATCAACCTTGTCACTTCGATGTTTCCTTTCCAATAGTGTAAATTCAGCATGGTCACCATGCCGCAACTCTCCCCGGTAAGCTGTATCTATTGCTCCATTGGGTTGTATTAAAATAGCACCAACTTTGGGACTTACTTTATCCTGACGTGGTTCTTGAATGGACTTGTGCATTTCTACTATCGCCAATTCCATATATTCTCTAGGATTAAACGCTTTTGTTTTATTTT
Source organism: uncultured Flavobacterium sp. (assembly GCA_963509895.1). Classification (GTDB taxonomy): domain Bacteria; phylum Bacteroidota; class Bacteroidia; order Flavobacteriales; family Flavobacteriaceae; genus Flavobacterium. The sequence continues at coordinate 35,436 of CAUPCW010000003.1, read as the reverse complement.
TATCCATATTTTACCGTACATTACAAGTGATAACTACCAAGTATACGCATTCAAGTAGTAGAATCGTTTTAACCCAGAATCCGCATTAGACTTCGTAGCTAAACTGAATTATTCAATAAAAGCAAGAGCTCACGGACTATTTCTGGAGAAGGAAACAACGTTCAGCGAATACCTATATACATATAAACCAATGAGCTAATACTTTTGTATTTTGAATTTAAAAATAGGAGAACTAATCGAAGCGTATCTTGAACACCAGAAAAAAATATAAACGCGTGAAAAAAGTTCTTGGTTTTGAAGAAGAAATTTATTCACTGAACTCCGCTAGAAAAATATTAAAATAGTGAAGTAATTTAGTTGTAGTAGATTTCTAATGCGGAATCTGGGTTTAAGCCTATAAATTATTAAACGACTCAAACGTCCTCCGCAACCCCTCTCTTGACGAAACAGGCAACGATTTCCCCATGGCCTTCACTATCTTTTTATTACTTACTACATAATTCTCTGTTAGTTTCTGCAAACGCTCAGAATTTAAAGGCAAATGCAGGGTATCTCCCAATTGGGCAACGCTTCTAATCCAAGAAACGGGAACGGACCAAATACTGCTTTTTTTATCCAAACTACTGCTCAATACTGCAATCAGCTCATTGGTGGATAAGGCTTTATTATCCGCAACATTATAAACTCCAGAAGGAATAGTTTCATTTTCTAACAACTCCTTAATTACAAAACAAAGATTCTCTATACTCAAAAAAGAGCGCTGATTATCAAAAGCTCCCAAAGGCCAAGGCAGTCCTTTAGCAACTAATTGGTATAACAAGTTTAAATTCCCTTTATTGCCAGGCCCATGAATCATACAAGGACGAAGAATATAAACTCGTTTCCCTTTTGGTATATCTTGACTCAAAATGTACTGCTCTGCCATTTGCTTTGCGATACCATAATGAGTCGTTGGGTTGGGCACCTCATCTTCATTCAATATCCCTTTTACCTCATCAGCCACCGCCTTCACCGTACTCATGAAAATAAAAACAGCCGCCTCCGAAACCAAAAAAGCCTCAAATAGTTGCTTCGTTAACTCAAAATTGGCTTCGTAATAATCCTGTGGATGCGATACTTTTTTTAAATCGTGGGCTTTGCCAGCTAGATGAATAATAGCATCAGTTTTTATCTCAAAATGCTGATGAGGAATATAACGAATGCTTCTAGTTTCTATCTGGTGCAAACTTTGTAAATAGTTTTGAAGATTCTTACCAACAAAGCCCTTGGCTCCTGTGATTGTTATGTTCATTTTTTTAAAAAACCTATTATTTTCCAAATAAAACGCATTTTAATCTTAAATGGAGAAAAAAATATCCCATTCATTGTAAGTGCCTTTTGAATTTCTTTAGTAATCAGTTGATAAGATGAAGAACCTGAGCTACTCAACCCTCCTACTAACATGGCAGTAGTAGTAATTCCAGAATACTTCCAAGTGATTACATTTTTAAGAAAAAAACGGGTAATTAATTCATAATCAGCTCCAATTTTGAAACCTAGATCATAATTACCATATTTATCGAAAAGGGCTCTTTTGAAAAATATAGAGGGATGAGGAGGCATAAACCCAATTTTAAGTTTTTCTGGACTCCAGTATTTAGAAGAATACAATCTTACAATTTTACCGTTTTCTTTATGTTGTATAATATTTCCAACAGAAGCCTCAATACTATTTTGGCTATGAAAATTAGCTATTTCTTCAATTACTGTGTCAGAGTTGAAAGTATCATCTGAGTTTAAAATCCCAATCAAATCTCCTGTTGCCATTGCAATTCCTTTATTCATGGCATCATAAAGGCCATTATCTGGTTCTGATATCCACTTGGTAATTATAGTTTCGTGTTTTTTAATAACATCTAAAGTACTATCTTTTGAATTACCATCAATAATGATATATTCAATGTTTTTGTAAGTTTGACTAGCTACTGAAAGAATTGTTTTTTCGATAGTGGCTGCACCATTATAACAAACTGTAATTAATGAAATTTTCAATGTCTTTTTTTTAATATTTAAGAGGTGGTCAACAAGTTATTCCTAAAATCTAAACTAGAAAATTTTGCAATATTATCAATGTCAGCATTTCGATCTGAAGTTTTAAACTTATAATGAAAAAGCATAGAATTGTTAACCAAATTATTTAAATCTCTTTTTTTTATTTTCACATAAGAATCTGTAACATAAATCCTTTCATATTTTACGTTATGCGCTTTAAATTTTGTAATCTGTCTACCAATCTCAACATCATCAATTAAATAATTCTTAGAATTATCTAAAGAAAGGCTATTGCACAATTTTGTACCAATAAAGAAACCTGCTCCACTAAAAAAACTAACCTTAGGTCCTAGATGCAAATATTTTAATAATAAATGAAGATATTTATTTTTAAAAAAAATCTCACTCCATAAATTTGCTTTTCCTTGTAAACCATGATAGGAATCATCACTAAAAGAACACTTCTTGATATATTTACTAAAATTAGAAATATCAATATAAGAGGAAAGATTAGTTCTGTATATTAGTTCAACATCTGGATAATTATCTAATAAAACACTTTTTGCGCTAACAAATTTTCTGTAACAATTTTCAATTGAATCATCTTCAGCAACTCTAATTTCATTATGACTATAAACACAATTTTCAGAATGTCCCCCACTATAAAAGAAAACTTTAAAACCTTTATCAACTGCATCTTTATACCAGCTATTTTCAATTGAAGTTATAAAACCTCTATAACTCTCTGCCTTTGTAGAAAGGATGAGTATACAAATATTAGCATTATTCATTTAAATGAGTGTATTATAAATTATACGGATATTTTGTAAGTTATTTCTAAAATGAAATTCTTTTTTTGAGTAAAATGCAACTTATATACAGCAAAACCAATCTTGTACTGTATTTCATAATCTTAAGGCTTCTTAAGGGGAAATCTTCAACAAACTTAAAATCGTGCCAATGTTTTTCCAATTCATTATTTAAATAGTATCCACCTATAAAATCTTTAGTACGATAATCCGTTTTAATATAATGCTCTTTCTTAAAAACCAAAAAATTTGAAAAAACCAAAAGGTTTGATATTATTTTAGGATACAAAATTTCTGCAAGATAAATCTGGTCATAAAAATGTTTCCTATTTTTAATTAAACAAGGATTCTCACTTAAAACATTTTTAAATAATTCTATACCGCTTTGTTTAATAGAAAATGTTCCTGCCATAATAGGATATAGATGTAATCTTGTATCTCTTATTACATTATAATCATACTTCGAATCTAACCAGGTTTTTAATAATGATAATTCTCTTTTTGAAATAACCGAATCTGAATCGCGAAATAAATATACATCAGCTTTAGTAAAAAAAATATTATAAAATCTCCACATTTTTGGAGGGACATCCGACAATAAAACGTGATCCGTATTCATAATGAACTGTATAGGCAGTTCATTAAAATAACTTAAATCTACAGAATTATCTATAAAAACCACAATTTCAAATTCGTATTCAGAATTTAAAGTTTCCTTAAAAAAAACATTAAAAAAATCAAATTGCTTGACAATCGGCAAATAATAGTCATAATTCCTACCGTAAAGCGTGTATGAAATACTTATTAACTTTTTACGCATCTATTATTTTTTTATAATAATCATTCATTACCCCCCCTATTGTTTCATAACTATATTTCATAACTACTCTTTCTCTAGATTTCTTTGAAAAAGAGTCTCTTAATAGTCCATCCGCGAGAATAACATTAATTCTATCAGAATACTCTTCGACAGAAAAACTATTAACGAGAAACCCATCAACATTATTCGTAATAATTTCTGAAGGCCCACTAGAATCAAATGCAATAACGGGAACCCCACAAGCCATTGACTCAAGTGTAACCTGACTAAAAGATTCAAATCGAGAAGGCACAACGGTTATATAGGCTAGGTTGTAAATTTTAATCATTTCGACTGTTGAATTAATTTCTCCAAAATGATGATATGAAAATTTTAATTCTTCAGAGATTTGAGAATAATTATTTCCTACAGTCAATAAACAAATGGAATCTAAATTTTCAATACGTTTCAAAGCTGCCAAAAGCAAATCAAAACCTTTATTATAATCTATTAGATTATTAGAAACAAATAATATAAATTTTTTATTCTCTGGCAATCCATTTAATAAAGATTCTTTTTTAAAATCGACACATAATGCCTTATAAACAGAAACATCAATTGGATTTGGCACTACTAATACTTCTTGAAACAAATGCCCCAAATGTGAATCCACTATCTTTTTTTTCATTGTTACCGATGGAGCTGTTACATATATTTTTTTCGTGCTGTATAAATCTTCTTTTTGTTTAAAATTTTCAAAAGGAAAATCTATAAATCCGTTTTTAGCGGGACAGTCGATACACGATTTTTTATAGTTCAAGCATTCTCCAGGAATATGACAACCTCCCGTTATGAAATAATAATCATGTAGAGTAAGTATAATTTTTTTGTTCTTAATTTTTAACAAAAAATCGGACGAAATAAAGCCATGACCAACCCAATGAAGATGAATCAAGTCAAACTTTTTAAAAAATTTTGAATAAACTAAGCATAATATATATGAAAACAAACTACTATTTCGAGAGAATAACTTATTAGTGCTTTTATAAACAAATCGTGTTATAAAGATATCATACCAAAACAAAAAAGAAAATAAAACATTGCCAAAACCTTTAGCTAACAAAATTCCACTTCTCTTTACAAGAGATAAATATGAAAATATTGACACGTCAACATCGACTTTACTCAAGGCTTCCGAAATTCTTAATACTGCAGAACTGGGATTATTTCTAAAATTTAAAAATAAAATTTTCATTACTTGCTTTTTACAAATGATAGAAAACGAAAATAAAGCTGAAATAAAGACACATTTACTATTATAAAGAAACAAGAGATTATTTTATAAAAAATATTCAACGAACTTTTTAAAATTATTGACAAAGATTCTTTTAATAATAAAAAAGGCTTTTGAGATGATATTCCACCAAATGTTAACACTGTAAATTGGGCATTCACATACTTAAAAGATAAATTTTGTTCTAATGCAACAACAACACTCTTAAAATCGGAACATATTTTTAATTTATCATCATATTTGTTATTTAATAAATATGAGGTTTTATAAATTATACCTTGGTGTACCGTTGGCATTCGTAAACGCCATTTTTTAACTTCTCTTGATTTAACCGAATAAGATGTATCTTCATTACTCATTTTGACATTTAGTGCAATGCCAGCAGACAAAATTTCTTCTAAATTTTTGTTTAAGACTTCTAACAAATTATTAAAGTCTACATTTTGATCAATAACATCTCCACTGTTTAAGAAAAAACAGAAGCTTCCATTAGATATTGAAACTCCTTTATTCATCGCATCATAAATTCCTTTATCCTTCTCTGATATGAATGTTGTTTTCAAAACAGGTAATTTAATATACTCCGTTAAGTAAGCTACACTTTCATCCGTTGATAATCCGTCAACAATTACATGCTCAAAACACCTTTGAAAAGCAGGACCTATTTCTTTCAAAGAATCAATTGTTTTATTTAAACCATGAAAATCGTTTCGTGTAACTGTTATTATTGATATAAGCATAAATTAAGTTGATTCTTTAATTAAATTATTAAATAAAAAATAATTTGTTAAAACTATTAAAAAACTAGTTTCAGGCGTAAAAAAAGCTCCATTAACAAACAGACATGCTCCAATTATTAAAAAATAGTTGTATAATTTATTGATATCCTTAATGTTTTTAAACAAGGATCCAAAAATCAAAAAATAAAATAAAGGAGTCAGGATACCATAATAAGAAAAAATAACAAAAAAGGAATTATCAAACATAATTGGGGATTGCCCAAAAGGTATTCCAAAAAAATTATGTTGATAAAACAATATATCTATAACTTGAAAGAAAGGAGCTCCGATTCGTGCATAACCACTTGTTCCCTCAGTAGCAATCTCATTAAACCTAAAAAATTCAAAAATTGAAACATTATACTTAATTATAAAATAAACTATGCAAAGGAAAAATAAAACCTTAATATATTTATTATTATAAATTTTGGGTACATAATATAATATTATAAATAAATATATTGTTGTAGAAAACGAAAGAATAATTCCAAATATAATTAACGCTTTTACATATAATTTAATTCTTAATGAATCACCCCACAATAATATTGAAAACAAAACTAAACCTAAATAACTTGGCTCGTGATATAAAGAAATTGGCCGCATATAATTTAAAAAATTAACAGCTTGAAACCGACCAACATCTTCTGCTGTACTTATAGAGATTTTATCTAATAAAAACCAACTAAAGGAAGTGCCAATTAAACTATATTCTAAAACTTGAACCAATTCAAAAGTTACTATTAAAAAAGTAGCAATTGATAAGATTAATCTAAAATTAATTTTATCAATAATTTTTGGAGTATAAAATTTAGATCCAATTATTGATAGTAAAGTTATATTTACTAATAAAAATGACTTTATAAATTCAACAAAATCAAGTTCGAAAATAAATAAAACTAAAACAAAATATTGGTGAATTAATAATAACAAATATATCCTCCAAGAGTTTAATGGTATGTGTTTTATCGAAAAAAATATCAACAAGCATATGAGAAAAAATGCCAAGGAAAAAGAATAACCTACAAACCTAAATACATATAAACTTAAACTTATCAATGATAACAAAAAAAAAAGCGAAAAGAATATTTTTTTTATATATTTCATCTAATTAGGGTTATCATTTTCTAAAATTTTCAATATTTTTTCAAATGTGTTTTTGTCCGGAATATCTAATAGAATATGATGAATTTTTTCAATTATATGATCCTCGTAATTCCACCATTGGATTTCTAATAACATTTCAATTATCTCATTTGAAAACCTATATCTAATAATTTTAGCTGGATTACCTCCATAAATTGCATATGGTTCAACATCTTTAACAACATGACTGTTAGCGGCAATCACACTCCCATCACCTATGCTTATACCGCTCATTATGGTTACATCTCTTCCAATCCACACATCATTACCAATATTGATATTACCATTAGTAAATACAATAGGTCTATCTGCGACAATATTTAAATAATCAGAGTAAACTGACCCAAATGGATAAGAACTTACAAACGAAGTACTATGGTTTCCTCCGCAAAAAAGCTTTAATCCTGCTCCAATTGAACAAAATCGGCCAATTTTAATATCAACTTCCTCTCCCCAACTATATATTTGAGTTGATTCAAAACCATAAGTATATTTCCCGATAAAAACTTTTTTGCCAGACAACATAATAACCTTATCTTTAGTGGGATTATGTTTAACTTTTAAAAGATTATCAAAAAATAAATAAATTGAAATTAATATTTTTTTCATAAATATTTTTCGTTAACAACAAGTTATTTAAGTCTGATTACTCTATACATCCTCATTATAGTATTAAGAATCTTCAATTTGAATATGAATACATTGGATATATAAAAAAGTACTCCAAATATAAAATTTATAGTAATAATTGAAATTGCATTTAAATTATTGTTTTGAAGGAAATAATTAATACAAAACAAAGAAATAAAAAAAGCAAAACTTAAAATTAATATTGGAAAAACATTAATTAATTGCAACTTTAAATCGTATTTAATAACTTTCCCGATAAAATAAGAATTTATAAAAAAGAAAAGAATACTGAGTATTATTTGACTAATTATCAATCCATAAATCCCATAATACAATGACAATCCAATTAATATAACACTAATAACCTTTTTCCATAAATCAATTTTTAAATACAAAAGGCTGTTTCCCATAGCAGTTAAAACATTCATATTATAAGCATTAATTGGCTGAAAAATTCCTGCTAGACATAACAATTGAAAATAGGGAACAGCAGGCAACCATTTATCGGTAAATACTAATAAAAATAAAGATTCTGCAGTTACAGAAACATAAACAAGTAAAGCAGCATTAAAAAACAAGACAATTAATAAAATATTTTTATAATACTTTATTAATTCTACATTGTCATTTTGATGTTTTGAAAATAAGGGCAATGTAACCTTAGTTAAAATTTGCGTAATATTTAATACTGGAATCTGTTTTAAAGAATCTGCTCTTGAATACAAACCTAATTGCTTTATAGGAAAAAATTTTGCTAAAATAAATGTGTACAAATTATTCAGCAAATTATCCATAAGTCCAACTAATATTAATTTATACCCAAATATAAAATGAATTTTGAATTTGGATGCACAAAACCTAAAATGAGGTCTCCAAGACATAAAAAACCAAAACGAGAGAGACAAAAGAAAAGACTGACAAAGAACCATATAAATATAACTCCAAATGCCAAAATTATTAAACACCAAAAAAACACCTAAAAAACTACTGCAAATTGATGTTGCTAATTGTATAGTTGCCTGGTTTTTAAATTGAATTTCTTTTGTGAGTTTAGTAATATAAATACTAGAAAAAGCATCTATTATTAGAGTAAGACTATAAATTCTAATTATACTGGTTAAACTATCCTGATTAAAAAAAGAACTCATTAAAGGAGCGAAAAAAAAGAATACCACATAAATAAACAAGCTTATTAGCAAATTAGAAACAAAAACGGTATCATAATCTAATGAATCTGGATTTGTAGTTCGTATTATAGATGATGACATTCCTACCTGAAGTATTGTATATCCAATTCCATAAAAAAAAGTCATCATTGCAATCAAACCAAACTCACTTGGTTCAAAATGTCTTGTCATTAATATAGTAACTATAAAACCAATAATCTGAGCACCAAATTGTTGAAATGCAGACCATAAAAAACCATTAATAGTAGATTTATTGTTCAAGATAAATATTTTACAATTACTGTCGAAAGACTAATACTGAAGCAAATCAAGAAATAAAAAACAAATTTGTGGTCGATTCAACAATAAAAACAATTTGTATGCAATTAATCAATTAACAATTGTAATTATTTAATTGCTATAAAATGCCAAACAATATGCTGTTTTGAATTAGAATAAAAAGTAATTAGAATCTTTTTTAAAAATTTTTTGAATGAAAAAGAGTGGTCTTCTTCATATGCAAAATTTACTATTTCAACTCTTATCATACGAAATGAACCATTAAATCCATACATTGATACCCAATTATAAGGTGAAACAAAATATTTATGTGAATTCTTCGAGATAAAATTGACATGCGTTGGATCCACAAAAACAGATTCTTTAGGAAAGACGGGTGTAATTGCATAAAATTGACCTCCTGGTTTTAGAACCCTAAAGATCTCGGTCATCAGATTAACAAATGGAAAAATAATCTTCCCGTCATTACATATTAATCTTGGAATATGCTCTAAAAAATCATACGCAGAAATAGAATCAAAAAAATTATCTTCAAATGGTATCTTTTCTAAAGTCAAATTAGCTGACTTATATGTAAATTTATTTAAATCCATATCGTGCCTATTTCTTATATCAATTCCATAAAGAAATTCAGCATTAAAAGGGTTTCTAGGATTTGCTCCACAGCCTAAATCAAGATGTTTCATAAAATTAAAACATTTTTGTTAATACTAATACAAGATATAAAATTATAATCAGCAAAAGCACAAAAAAATAAAGTTAAAAAACTATCAAATTGCTTTGAAAATCCGCTTGGCAATGAGCCCCATCACCATCAAAAACCCAGCCAAAAATCCTCCCATAACTAGTCCTTTAGCCTTGCCAAACTTTTCCTTTTTCAAAGGTAAAATCGGTCGATCAATCACTTGTATTAAGGGTGTTTCTTTTCTCAAAGTTACTTTAGCCAATTCCGTTTGCTTCACTAATTCAGTAAGGATAGCCGTATTGGCTTGCACATCCACTTGGCGTCGCGCAGAAGGCGCTCTGCGGACATTCAGCGCAGGGTTTAAGTTGAAGGTATTGTCATTGGCTACGGCTACTCCCGTAATAGCACCATTCAATTCGCCACGAATGGAATCCGTTTGACGCACCAAAATATCCATATTCATTTGGGCTTTTTTGCTTTTAGTGGTCACGTAAAAATCGGAAACCGTTTTCGCTAAATTTTCACAAAACTGTTTGGCAAATAATTCGTTTGTATTGTTGACATCAATACTAATAATGGCAATCTTTTTATCTTTTTGCGCAACAGATAAACTAGTTTTAGAAAGTTGATCATACATCACCCCCAAAATACTATCATGTACACGGGTGAAATAGGTCCGTTTCACATTGGGTAAAAATTGAATCTTTTCCAATTTGGGTTTGCCTTCCCATTGTGCTCTCCATTCGTTATTTTGGATGTAGAGTTCCGCTAAAGTAATCGGTTTCCCTTGTGCATCGGGCACTGTACTCAACAACGTCTTTTCTACCATCGCTCGGGATTTAAATAGCTCCGTTAAGTTAGAACCTGTGAACATACTTCCTCCACCTCCTCCTAAATCTATACCAAAAGAACTCGCTAATCCCAAAGCACCACCTAGACCCCCACCTTTTTCATCTTCTAAAGCAAAAGACAAAGTCGCGGTATAAACAGGCTTTTTAGTAAACGAATAAGTAAGCCCTAGTACCCCACCAATAATTCCTGCTAACACAATGATTTTCCATTGCGAGAGCAAGTAGTGGTACCACTCTTTGCCTTTTTCGAGTAATTCTTTTAACGAGATTTCGTCGTTGTTGTTATGTATATTTTCTTCCATAATTCCGTTTTATCGGTTTTCGGGTTTCTGTTATCCGTTTTCGGTTGTCTGTTGTCAGTTGTCTGTTGTCAGTTGTCTGTTGTCAGTTGTCTGTTTTCGGTTGTCGGTTGTCGGTTGTCTGTTTTCCGTTGTCTGTTTTCCGTTGTCCGTTATTGGTTATATGTTTTCAGTTATCTGTTTTCGGCTCCCTTTAGGGCTGGGGCAAAACGAAAAATTACCCTATCATTTTTTATTTCCTCACTTCTAACTTCTGACTTTTTTCGGCTCCCTTTAGCGCTCGGGCAAAACGAAAAAATACCCTATCATCTTTTATTTCCTAACTTCTCACTATTTTCGGCTCCCTTTTGCGCTGGGGCAAAAAGAAAACTGCTTACAGGTGTTATACTCTATGTTCTATTTTCCATTGTCATTTCGAGTGGAGTCAAGAGGCTTTTGCATCCCTAAACGTTTTGTTTGCGGTTCCCTTTAGGGCTGGGGTAAAACGAAAACTACCTATATACTCTATGTTCTATGTTCTACTCTCAATGTTCAAATTTCCATTGTCATCTCGAGCGGAGTCGAGAGGCTAATTTCAAAAACACACCACCACTCCTCTTAAGAGGTGAGTATAGCAGCAATGCTTCGCGATTTATTTATCTTCTGAATTCAATATTCTTTATGTACTATTCTTGAGACTTCTCAAATCAGAACTCATAACCGACAATTCATAACCGACAACTGAAAACAGACAACTGAAAACAGACAACCGAAAACGGATAACAGACAACCGATGACGGATAACTGGTTTACTTAAAAGCCGTGACAATCAACAATGCCAAGCTACTGATCACACTACCAATACTCACCCATTCTCCAGTAGACATTTTCTTAGTTTCAGGTTTTTCTGGCACTACTATTTGAGAACCGGGTAACACTTTAGGATAAGAACGCCAAAAAAAGAAATGTTTCGTAACCGCAGCTTTACCATTGGGATAAATTACAAAGGCTTTTTTTCTCCAAGCTTTAGCATCGGTGCCCCCTACAGCATCCAAATAATAGGAAAAGCCACGTCCTCTTTCATAAGGAATTTCCGAAGTCAATAATACATTCCCAGTTACTTTAACGCTTTCACTTAAAAAGGAAACTTCAATCTCATCCCCAGGTAATAACGTAATATTTGAAGTACTGGTAGGCTTTTTAAGGATAGCTTTCCAATCCACTGGAATGGTAGCAAACTTCAATTCCTCTTTCAATTTATTTTCTAATTTATTTTGGATACTGTCTTTCTTACCCAAATTCAAATTGATGTTTTCTAAATCTTCTATCTGTTTGGCTTGGATAGGGCGTTTGATCTTAACACCATTAGCATCAGCCAAAGAAGACAACCCACCAGCTCTTTGGATGATATCATATATATTTTCTTTCTTTTGCACTAAAGCATACTTCCCAGTATAATTCACGGCTCCTTTGATCGTAACTTGTTGAGGCTTTTCGTATACCGCTACTCTTCGGATATTGATGACATCAAAAGGTTGCAATTGAAAATTTTTTAGTTGCTCATTGGAATCCGTGCTAATTTCAAAATCAAACAGTTCTACACGATTAGGATAGGTAACATCTTCTAACTCCGATTTGATCATTCTAGCAATTTCTACTCGCTTTGAAGCCGCACCTGTAAGTCCTCCCGCCTGCACAATCACATCATTCAGAGATAATTTATCAAAATAATCATAAGTACCAGGCTTCTTCACTTCGCCATCAATAGAAATCGTATAGTCTTCTTTAAAATCTAAGATAGAATAGACCGTAACAATGTCTTCTTTTTGTAGCAAAAGGTTGGACATAGCATCACCTGCTAAGGCTTTACCCATATCTACATTCACGATTTCAGTAGTTAAATCTGATTTTAATCTCACGATTCTCGCGCGACTTTTGTACGCGTCTTCTTTAAGTCCATCCGCCTGAATAACCAAGTCAGCAACACGCATCCCATTGTAGTAAGAATAGGTATCGGGTCTAAAAACCGCTCCTTCAATTGTGATTCGATTCTCAAAACGATTCAAAATTTTAGTAACTTTAAACACATCACCTGCTAGTGGTTTATAACTAGTAAATTCAGGTGACTTAACATCTTTGACTTTGAATTCCTTATTCGTTTTTTGAACTACATTTACCGAAGCGGTATACGCCAAATCGGTAAATCCTGAAGCAAAGCGCAACAAATCACTGAAGGATTCACCTGCTTTCAATTCAAAAATGCCAGGGCGTTTTACCTCGCCTTCAACAGTAACCCTTTTGACATAAGCAGGTATACGTATCACATCATTGTCCTTTAATCCAATATTGTCGGATTGATTCCCATTCACCAAAAAACGGTAAATATCAATATTGCGATACACTTTATTGTTACGGATCAACTCAATATTTCTATAACTTCCATTTTTAGAAGGACCACCCCCTAAATACAAAGCATTATATACAGTAGCCAAAGAAGAAACGGAATAATTACCAGGTTGCTTGCTACCGATCAACGTTACTTTGATTGTACGAATACGACTCAAACTCACCCCCACTTGAGACTGACCTGAAGCAACTGTACTATACACTCTTGCAATAGCGCCACGTATTTTTTGAGTAGCTGCCTCAATAGTTAAACCTGAAACCACAATTTGTCCTACGTACTGAATACTTATCTTACCTTCTACAGATACGGGAATACTAGCATTAAATTCTTGAATACCGTACACACTCACTTGCAATTCATCCCCAGGCCCTAAAACATAATTCACTGGTGTCGCTAATTTTAAATCCGGTTCAAAATTCAAAGTAGGGTTATCAAACAACTCTGAACCAAAAACCAAGGCATTCAGTGTATCCTTAACTTTTTTGTTAGTATAGGTTTCCTGTTCACGCAACGCTCCTTTTTTATCGGCACCTTCTTTTTTAGTCGTTGTAGTTGCAGTAGTATTCCCCGCTAAACGCGTTTTTAACTTGGCAAACTCCGTCGCAGACATCCCTTTCGCCAAAGCCATAGGTTCTGCTTGCTCAATTGTTAGATTGTTGGATTGCAATTGCCCCTTTATTTTGGCAATATCAGCATCAGACAAATAATCTACTTTCAAAGTACTCAAATCCTGACTTTTCAATAAATCCTGCGCTAACAGCACTGACGGCTGCAAAAATGCCAATACAACAACAAAAGCAATTATTATTTTTTTCATATTTTTAGAATGCATTTATTTTCAACCTTCAACCGAATACTATCAGAAATATTCCTTCCGTTTTCTTTGACTTATTTTTATTTACCTTATTAAACTTTTCCTTTTCACCTCTCACTATTCACTACTCAATAGTCACTTCTTCCCACGGCTTCGCCACTGTGAGTCCCATACAAGACCCTCTGTTTAATTTTTTTGCGAATTTAAGACAAATAAACAAGAATTATAGTCTTATTTAAAACTTAAATTTTGACTTTTTTTATTGGTTTAGTGATTAATCGGTTTATCCGTTTTCAGTTATCTGTTATCAGTTACCTGTTGTCAGTTATCCGTTGTGGAGTAGTCGGTTAGGTGGTTAGCTGGTTATACGATTAAACTCTAAACATTAAACTCATTAAATCAATTAAAGACTTACCAATTAACTAGTTCATCTTCTAAATTTACACTAACTACTACTAAACGATTAAACTTTTATTTAAACAATTAAACCTTAAACTTTAAACCAGCAACCTCTATGAGATTAAACGATTAAACTTTTATTTAAACAATTAACCAATTGAACTTTAAACCAGCAACCTCCAAGCGATTAAACGATTAACCTATTGACCGATTAAACTTTAACTACCCTTTCTCTCCACTTTCAGCACACATCCCAAAGCCTCTAAAACCAGCACATAACTAGTACCTTTTACCTCTTGTACTAGCGCCACTTGATCTTTAAACACCCCTTGCTCTAACACTACACGATCTCCAGCTTGCCAAGTAGAAATTTCTACCTCAAAAGAATCTGGTTCTGACAACCATTGTTGAATGGATTCTATTTCCTGATTCCTAACTATTGCAGGCTTACCCAACCAAAACAAATAGCGAACCACCCCAGTAACGGCAAAAACAGCATTACGTTCCTTCTCCTCCATTTGAACAAAGACATAGGACGAAAACAAAGGCACTTCCACTTTTTTCTTCCGATCACTCCATTGTTGCACCTTAACTATTGTTGGACAATAAGCAATAATACCAATTCCATTTAGCCTTTCAGCTACCTTCTTCTCCCATTTGGGCTTTGTATAGAGTACGTACCAGTTCATTCTCGGTTCTCAGTTATCGGTTGTCGGTTGTCGGTTGTCGGTTGTTGGTTGTTGGTTGTTGGTTGTTGGTTGTTGGTTGTTGGTTGTTGGTTGTTGGTTGTTGGTTGTTGGTTGTTGGTTGTCGAACTCGCTACGCTCGTACCATATAAAAAAGAAATCCTATTATAAATCTAAAATTCTCTATTTCACATACAAACTGATATCCGATAACTGCTACTGCAAACTATTAACCGATCACTCAAACTTATTCCAATTATTTTCTACATACAATAGGAATTTATATATCTGTGCTCCTAATCCATCATATTCTTTAATCAATATTGAAACTATTTCAAAGTGCTCCCGGATACAAGACTATAATTTTCTCAAGATGGTTGATTGTTTCCAAATTACTGCTGTGAGAGTATACCAAAAATTTTATAAAATCAGCCTGATATCTTTTCCTGCCATAACCTTCCACAATATTTGTAATAACTGAATCAGAAGACCTTCTTAACTGACTTCCCAATTCGTACAATTCATATTTAGGTAACTTCAAAGACATTTTATGCGTTTCTAAAAACAAACTCAATCCTTTTTTGTATATCTCTAAATCTTTATAACTTTTAATTTATAGAATATAGATAATTAAAATCAATATAAAACAATCTTACATTTTAAACTCCACTAATCCAACAACTAATAACAGATAACTGATAACAGACAACTGATAACCTACAACTTATAACTAAAAACAGATAACTGATAACAGATAACTGAAAACCGATAACTACAAATACTGCCTTTCATAATACGAAGCATAAGCTCCAGAAGTCACACTATTCAACCATTCTTGATTACTCAAATACCAATCTATGGTTTGCTCTAGTCCTTCTTCGAAAGTAACAGAAGGGGTCCATCCTAATTCTTGATTAATTTTACTAGCATCAATAGCGTAACGCAAATCATGTCCTGGACGATCCTTTACGTAGGTAATTAACCCTTGAGAAGTTCCTTCTGGGCGACCTAATTTTTCATCCATGATGCGACACAAAACTTTGACTAAGTCAATATTTTTCCATTCATTAAAACCACCAATATTATACGTTTCATGATTATTTCCTTTATGGAACACCAAATCGATAGCTACCGCGTGATCTTTAACAAACAACCAGTCTCTCGTATAATTGCCATCCCCATATACTGGCAAAGGTTTGTTATGAATGATATTATTAATAAAAAGGGGAATCAATTTTTCAGGAAAATGATAGGGCCCATAATTGTTAGAACAATTGGTCAACACATAAGGGAGACCATACGTTTCGCCGTATGCACGCACAAAGTGATCCGAACTGGCTTTTGAAGCAGAATAAGGGGAATTGGGATCATACGATGTGGTTTCGGTAAACAGCCCCTCAGCACCTAAAGTACCATAGACCTCATCGGTAGAAATATGATAAAAACGTTTCCCTTCAAAATTATTCTTCCACAAATTTTTAGCCGCATTGAGCAAAATCATGGTGCCAAAAACATTTGTTTTTACAAAAGACAACGGATCTGTGATGGAACGATCTACATGTGATTCCGCAGCCAAATGCAAGACACCATCAAATTGATGTTTGGCAAATAGTTGGTTAATAAAGACCTCATCGGTGATATCCCCTTTTACAAAAGTGTAATTCGATACTTTTTCGATATCCTTGATATTCTCCAAATTACCTGCATACGTCAACGCATCCAAATTAAAAATATGATACTCTGGATAAGTAGTTACAAATCGACGCACCACATGCGACCCAATAAATCCAGCCCCTCCGGTAATCAATATTTTTTTCATATTACTATAGTTTTATAATTAGAATTCTTTATTTATTTGGTTTATTCGTTTAACTGGTTAATCGTTTAACTGACAACCTAACACCTAACACCTACGACCTAAAATCCAAAAACCAACAAACCTACAACTTCCCATCCACAGGTATTTGCAGCACTCCTTTTACATCATACAACACACTTTTGTCTTTTCTCAAAGCAACATAATCCAACTCTAAAAAAGCTTGATGCGATACCCCTAAAACGATGGCATCAAAAGTAATTTTGGGCAATTCGTTAGTGGTAATTAATCCATATTCATGCATTACATCTTCTGGATTTGCCCAGGGATCATAAATCGTAACCTGAATACCATAATCTACAAAAGCACGAACTACATCTACGATTTTGGTATTGCGAACATCGGGGCAATTTTCTTTAAAAGTGATTCCTAATAACAACAAATGAGCGCCATTGATGACCACCCCTTTTTTGATCATTAGCTTCACGACTTGAGAAGCAACATATTCCCCCATACTGTCATTCAATCGACGACCAGCTAAAATAATTTCGGGATGATAGCCCTTCTCTTGGGCTTTTTGTGCCAAATAATAAGGATCGACCCCAATACAATGACCTCCCACCAAACCGGGCTTGAAGGGTAAGAAATTCCATTTGGTACCCGCCGCCTTCAAGACCTCGCTAGTATCTATATCTAGTAAATTAAAGATTTTGGCCAACTCGTTCACAAAAGCTATATTAATATCACGCTGAGAATTCTCGATGACTTTCGCAGCTTCGGCTACTTTTATAGAAGGTGCCAAATGCGTACCCGCCACGATAACCGATTGATATAAAGCATTGACTTTTTGACCTATTGCAGGAGTAGAGCCTGAAGTAATTTTTAAAATTTTTTCTACAGTATGTTCCTTGTCCCCAGGATTAATGCGTTCAGGTGAATATCCTGCAAAAAAATCTACATTAAATTGTAAACCAGAAACTTGCTCTAAAACAGGCACACATTCTTCTTCGGTTACACCCGGATAAACGGTAGATTCATAAATAACTATATCTCCTTTTTTCAACACTTTCCCAACAGTAGTACTTGATTTATATAAAGGAGTTAAATCAGGGCGATTATTTTTGTCAACTGGAGTTGGAACCGTAATAATATAATAATTACACTCTTTAATGTCAGATAAATCAAACGAACAAAGCAAACCCTTTTCATTAGAAGAAAAATCATTTACTAAAACAGCTTGTAGTACTGCATCTGTTACTTCCAAAGTACTATCTGTTCCTTGTTGTAATTCAGCTATTCTTTTTTCGTTAATATCAAATCCAACAACAGGATATTGAGTAGCAAAAAGTCTAGCCAAAGGCAATCCAACATATCCTAGACCGATTACGGCAATTTTTATTTTTGTATCCAAATCACTACTTATTTAAACAACCAACTTTCCGTTGAATGTTCTTGGGATTGCAAATATAACAAAATCTAAACAGCTATCCTTTGCAATTAAAAGTTGTAAAAAAAACAAAAGGTCACACTCCAAAATATCGGAATACAACCCTCTGTTTTTGAAGCGATAAACTTCAAGTAAATCAAAAAATAAAAACTAAAAAATCACTAAAATTAGTGATAGTTTTTTGAATTCAACTAGCTTAATTGTTAACAGCAAAAATCTTTAAAATAGAGTCAATTACAACTATTGTCACTTCGAGCGCAGTCGAGAGGCTTCTTTCCTCAAAACATTTTATTTTCGGCTCCCTTTAAGATCGGGGCAAAACGAAAACCTTCATCATCTAATTCCTATTACTCACCTCAAAACACACCCCCAGCCCCTCTAACTCCAAAAATGAATTAGCAAAAGTGTCGTTGAATTTTCGATTTCAAGAGGGGAATTATCATAAATTAAAAAAGTATTATTCATTAAGAAAACAACTCGAAAACAACTCGAAAACAACTAATCGATTAACTGTTAACCGATAATCCACAACTGAAAACTGAAAACTAAAAACAGACAACAGACAACTGAAAACCGAGAACCGACAACTGAAAACTAGCCCTACGCCCCAATCCTATTGTAAACAAAACCAATAGCTCTCATCTGATCGGCATCTAAAATATTGCGGCCATCAAAAACAAAGGCGGGTTTTTGCATGCTATCGTAAATTCTTTGCCAGTCATAGCTTGTAAACTCATCCCATTCTGTTAGTATAGCAATCGCATGAGCATTTTCACATGCTTCATAGGCAGTAGCCGCTGCAGCTATATGTTTTTGATTTTGTGCTGTGGTTCTTGAGGCTAAGTAATCCAAATCGGCAAGTACTTTTTTAAACGGAACTTTAGGGTCATACACCGAAAGTTGCGCTTCTTCATTAATCAAATCATCGGCCACATAAATAGCCGCTGATTCTCGTGTATCATTTGTGTCTTTCTTAAATGCCCAACCTAAAAAAGCAATCTTTTTGTCGGCTACCGTATTGTATAAGGTTTGTACTATTTTGTTGGAAAAACGTCTTTTTTGATGGTCATTCATGATGATGACTTGCTCCCAATAATCGGCTACTTTATGTAAACCATAGGATTTGGCAATGTACACCAAATTCAAAATGTCTTTTTGAAAACAAGAACCTCCAAATCCGACTGAGGCTTTCAAAAATTTGGAGCCAATTCTACTATCCATTCCGATAGCTTTGGCCACTTCATTCACATCGGCACCTGTTTGCTCACATAATTCGGACATCGCGTTGATCGAAGAAATACGTTGTGCTAAAAAAGCATTAGCCGTTAATTTAGACAATTCGGAAGACCAAACATTGGTAGTCAAAATCTTTTCGGGTGCTACCCAATTAGCATATACATCAACTAAAGCTTGAATGGCTTTTTGTCCCTCCACAGTGGTATCGCCACCTATTAAAATTCGGTCAGGAAACAACAAATCACCGACTGCTGTTCCTTCGGCCAAAAACTCAGGATTGGATAAAATTTGAAATTGCACCCCATTACCTGTATGGTCCAAAATACTTTTAATCGCTTCGGCTGTGCGTACTGGCAAAGTCGATTTTTCGACAACAATTTTATTGTCTTTAGCAATTTTAGCAATCTGACGGGCACACAACTCAATGTATTTTAAATCGGCCGCCATCCCTTTTCCTTTGCCATAGGTTTTAGTTGGTGTATTAACTGAAATAAAAATAAGTTGCGCTTCATCTATCGCTTTTTCTACATCGTTAGAAAAAAACAAATTGCGTCCTCTCGCTTCTTGCACCACTTCAGCCAAACCTGGCTCATAAATTGGAATATTGTTCACGTCAGCATCATTCCATGCCGCAATTCTTTCTTGATTCAAATCCACGACAGTCACTTGGACATGGGGACATTTTTGAGCAATAACCGCCATCGTTGGACCTCCAACATATCCGGCGCCTATGCAACATATTTTTGTAATATTCATTTCTCTATTAATTTCACTATTCACTTCTCACCAAGATTTCCCCAATACCAATGTACCGCTTCTTTTAACCCTTCCTGCAAGGAAAACTTAGGATCATACCCCAATAATCGCTTGGCTTTGTCGATACTGGCCAACGAATGAGGAATATCACCAGCACGATTCGGACCATATTCAATAGGAATGGCTTTTATTCTTTCATCAAATTCTCCTAAATACGTTTTTAAATATCCCACAAGATCATTGAGCGTATTACGATCACCAAAAGCCGTATTAAAAACCGTATTGATTGCTTCTGGATTAGTAGTCGTTATCGCCAATTCGTTCATTTGAACGACATTATCGATATAAGTAAAATCCCTAGAATAATTCCCATCTCCATTAATCTTCGGACTTTCAAGCTCCATCAATTGTTTTACAAACTTCGGTATTACTGCTGCATAAGCCCCTTGTGGATCTTGTTTACGTCCAAAAACATTAAAATAACGCAATCCGATAGTCTCCATGCCATACGTCTTCCCGAAGATTTCGGCATACAATTCATTGACATATTTGGTAATCGCATAGGGAGATAATGGTTTCCCAATTACTTCCTCTACCTTAGGCAGCCCCTGCGAATCTCCATAAGTTGAGGAACTCGCTGCGTAAACAAACCGCTTTACTTTAGCGTCTCTTGCAGCCACCAACATGTTTAAAAAACCAGAAACATTTACTTCATTGGTAGTAACAGGATCACCAATAGAACGAGGCACAGAACCCAAAGCCGCTTGATGCAATACATAATCTACACCTTCAACCGCTAGCGCACAATCAGTCGCATTACGGATATCACCTTCAATTAATCTAAAGTTAGGATTAGCCTCCACTGCAAAAAGATTATGTCGGTGACCCGTGGCAAAATTATCCAGAACCACCACTTTATATCCTTTAGCCAAAAAATACTCCGTTAGATTAGAACCTATAAAACCAGCTCCTCCAGTGATTAAAATCGTTGTTCCCATTACACTTTTCTCTCCTTTTTTAACCAATCTATAATTTTAGATATACGTGTTTTCACAGGCTCAACTTCATGATAACCATTAGCATAAGTGTTATTCCCATATCCATAACCGTATCCATAACCATAACCCGTACCATACTTTGCTTTGTTTTCAAAACCGTTCAACACAATACTCGTATTCTTTAGTTCTCCTCTTTGTACTCTGTTATTCAACAAAGTAATCATATCTTTCTTAGAGAAATTCTGACGGACAATGTAAAGTGTTGCATCACAATACTGATCTAACTCAAGCGCATCCGAAACCAAACCTACAGGAGGCGTATCTAGAATAATATAGTCGTATTTTTGTTTTAACTCAGCAATCATTTCACCCATCCCTTCACTAATGATTAATTCGCCAGGATTGGGTGGTATTGGACCTGATAAAATAACATCTAAAAAAGGAACTTCGGTAGCATTAATAATTTCATCAATAGAATTTTGATTAATTAAATAATTAACAACCCCTTTATTATTGTTCAAATTAAATTCTTCAAAAAGTTTTGGTTTCCGTAAATCCAAGCCCACGATTACTGTTTTTTTCTCGCTTAAAGCAAAAACTGTAGCAATATTAATAGAACAAAATGTCTTTCCTTCGCCACTTACTGAGGAGGTAATCATTAATGTTTTAGCCCCGCCTACATTCTGTTTTTTATACAAAAATTGCAAAGAGGAACGAATGGCCCGGAAGGATTCTGACAATGCTGATTTTGGTTTATTAAAAACGGCCAATTCAGATTTATCTTTATTCACACCCACCACACCAATCAATGGAATCTTAGTTAAATTACCGAGTTCATCCGTATTTTGAATAGAATTATTGATAAAGAAAATAATCAAAACCACAATAAGCGGAATTAGTATTCCTAAAAACAAAGCTAAAACATAATTTACCGACGTTTTTGGACCAATTAATCCTCCTCCTACATCTTTTGCAGGATCAATAAAATGAATATCAGACAAACTAGCTGCTTTCACGATATCAGCTTCACTTCGTTTTTGTAAAAATGTATTATAAATATTATCGTTTAAATCATACTTTCGTTTGATTTTTATCAATTCCTGCTGGTCTTCAGGCAATTGTTTGATCGCACTTTCTGATGCTCCAATCTTACTATCGATTACAGCTAAATCGTATTGAAGGGTTTGTTTGGCAGTAGTTATGTTTTCTAATAAAACATTTTTAATCGCCATCATCTGATTATCAAAATCTTTAAATATCTTTTCGCTTTTTACAGCATAAGCCATTTCTGAACGTTGCGTTGATAATGCGATCAATTTTGAAACATTAACTACAATATTTGGGTCCTCAATTCCTGCTACCGATGGCGCTGGAAGTTTTGAATAATCGACGCTACTTCTCAGGTAAGATTTTAAAGAATTATAGTAAGCCATTTTTCTTGTAATCTCATCTTTCTTTACATCATACTGAAGAATTTTATCCGAGAACTTCACTCCACCATCTTCGATATCGATAATGTTTTTGTCTTTTCTGAATGATTTTAATTCGTTTCCGGTTTCTTTCAATTGTGACTCCATAGCAATCAGAGTACTGTCAATAAAAGCGATGGTATTTGTTGCAAATTGGTTTTTACTATCCAATTGCCTTTTGATTAGCATTTTTACAGTAGCATTCAAATAATCAACTAAACGTGCTTTGTTTGTACCTTGCATACTTAAAGTCAGAATAGATCCGCCTTTGTCATCTGCTTTCACTCCTATTCCTTTATAACTTGAAACAGTTCCGTCAAAATCATTGAAACGAACAAAATATTCATTGCCTACATAAAAACCTGGATTATCATTTATTTGTAAGCGCCAATTTAAAAAAGGTAACGCAACTACTTCTCCTACTTTATATCTCTTTTTAAATTCACCCACTACCACAGCTGTACTAGTTGTTGAATTATCAGAATAATGAAGTAAAGGAACAGCATCGTTTTCAAAAGGGATTTTTATTTCATATTCTGACGCTGACAAAAAAGTAATACTTATTAAGGCACCTGACAACTGCCCTTTCTTTTTATCCAAATCCAATTGAAAAGGAACAGCACCATAGGCATCGATTAAGTTATATTTGCCTTGTACTAAATAATCAATATAGTAGTGTAATTTATCTACCACCAATTCATTATGTGAACGCGATTGCAAAATAGTGGTAATAGACTGTACTTCGTCCGAAACACCGCCCCAGTTAAATGTCAAACTAGTATTTGAGGTAAATAAAGGATTGCTCTCTTCTTTAACAGAAATTAGCGTTTCTAGCCCATAAATTTTTTCCTTTCGAATGTTTACCTGGTACGCGATAAAAAAGGCAATTGCCAAGCTTATCAAAAACCACTTCCAGTATCCTGCAATTTTTATCAAAAAACCTTTGAAATCAAAAGTGGTTTGATTTTCAAAAATGGAAAAATCTTTTAGGTCAAGCATTTTCTAGATTTTGGATTTAATTTTTTAATAATAAATAAGTGGTAGTTACCAATGAAAGTAAGGTAATGATGGTTCCTAAGGATTCTATTCCTGTTTTCCCTGTTCCCCAAGACTTTTGCTTGAGTGGTTTTACATAAATATAATCATTGGGCTGCAAATAATAATATGGCGAGTTGATTACATCTCTATCCGTTAAATCTAAATCATGCATTTCAACACCAGTAGGCGTTTTTCGCATAATAGTAACTTCTTTTCTATTCCCTACCATAGTAATATCGCCAGCATTGGCTACTGCTTCCAATATATTTACGTTTTCTTGAAAGAGTGTTTTTGTTCCAGTACTACCTACTTCACCATTAATAGTATATCGAAAACCGGATAGTTTTACATTCACAAAAAGGTTCGCCTCTTTATTAAAATACTCTTCCAACAACTGTTTCTCAATTTTTAATCGAACTTCGTCTAAGGTATAACCTAAAACATTCATTTCGCCTAGAATAGGAATGCGGATATTACCATGATCATCTACTCGAAAACCGTTAAAATATAATCCGCTTTCTGAATTTTGCTCAATGTTTTCGTTAGCATTGGCATTAGTATTAAAAATAGCCACCAATTTGGGATCAATAGCTTTGAGGTTGATACTCAATATATCATTGGTTTGCAAGCGATAAGGTTTAGATCCAATAGCAGCAATAGCTTTTTCTGGAGACTCAGACTCTTTTTGTTGCAAATAAGTTAAATCTTTTGTTGGTATACAGGACGTTAAAAGCAAACTACCTATTATTATCAAAAAGAATATCGATTTATTCATGCTATTTATTTTGTTACAAATATAGTTTATCATTCACAATTAACAGAAAACAAAAAACATTAATTGGAACCCGTTGTTCTAAATGAAGATTCAAAAGGAACTCGCTGTAAAATACTTCTCCCAAGAGTGACTTCGTCTGCGTATTCTAACTCATCACCAACAGCTATCCCTCTTGCTATTGTAGAAACTATTACTTCAGAATTTGAGATTTGTTTATAAATATAAAAATTAGTCGTATCGCCTTCCATAGTAGAACTCAGCGCAAAAATTAATTCTTTAACGTGCCCAGAATTCACTTTTTCCAACAATGAGTTAATATTCAGCTGGCTAGGTCCTACACCATCAATTGGAGAAATTTTACCTCCCAAAACATGATAAATTCCTTTATATTGCCCTGTATTTTCAATAGCCATTACATCTCGAATATCCTCTACTACACAAATTAATTGATGAATTCTTGATGAATTTGCACAGATTTGGCATAATTCTGTATCCGAAATATTATGACAGTTGGAACAAAACCGAATGTCGTTACGCATATTCGTTAATGACTCCGCTAAAAAATGCGTCTGATCTGAAGGCTGTTTTAGCAAATGCAAAACTAATCGCAAAGCAGTTCTTTTACCTATTCCTGGCAATTGTGCCATTTCGCTTACTGCTTTCTCTAATAATTTTGAAGAAAATTCCATAGCGACAAAAATACGTTTAAAATTGAAAAAACCCTAGTTTTAAAAGGAAACTAGCTTTAGAATCAAAACTAACGACAATTTAAGAACAATTATATTTATGCAACAAACTCACAATACCTTCTTGTATTCTTGCTCGACTTTTCGGATTTAAATTAGAACTTGACGGAAGACATAAGCCTTTTTCAAACAAAGATGCTGCGATGTTATCACCATAAAAAGAATATTTTTCGAATACAGGCTGCAAATGCATCGGTTTCCATAAATGTCGTGCTTCAATATTGAATTCTTCTAAAAACAACCTAAAAATTTCAGGAGTCAATCCGTTAGTTGCTTCCTTGTCTATCAAAATAGTTGTTAACCAATAATTAGAAAAAAAGTCACCGTTGGGCTCCGTAAAAACAGTTATCCCTTTGAAACGAGCAAATAAATCACTGTAAAATGAATGATTAAAACGTCGTGCTTGTATTCGTTCTTCAAGAACTTCTAATTGTCCTCTTCCAACAGCTGCCGCTATTGAACTCATGGCATAATTATACCCAACTTCACTATGCTGATAATATGGCGCTACATCACGAGCTTGAGTTGCCAAAAAGATAGCTCTTTCTTTTTGCAATAGATTGGAAACCAACAAGGCACCGCCACTAGAAGTTGTAATGATCTTATTCCCATTAAAAGAAAAAACTCCAATATCTCCTAGTGTACCACAAGGTTTGCCTTTATAACGACTCCCTAATGCCTCAGCACTATCCTCCAAAATAGGAATGGAATGTTTATTCGCTACTGCGTGAATTTTTTCAACTTGATAAGGCATTCCATATAGATCTACAACAACAATACATTTTGGCTTTTTGCCTTTACGCATTCTATCTTGAATTGCCTCCTCTAAAGCTATCGGACACATATTCCAAGTTTCTACTTCACTATCAATAAAAACTGGACTTGCTCCAATGTAAAGGATAGGGTTGACAGAAGCTGAAAAAGTCATCGTTTGACATAAAACTTCATCACCTGACTGAACGCCTAATAACAATAGTGCTAAATGAATGGCTGAAGTCCCAGAATTAGTAGCAGCTACATATGTTTTATGTTTCAAAAAACGAGCTAAATCATTCTCAAAATCTTGAACAATATTTCCTCCAGAAGTAATCGCATTTGCTTGTAATGCCAATTGAACATATTCTAGTTCACGACCACTTGGGTGTGATTCCGAGAGAAATATTCTTTTTTCATGCATAACGACAACCCATTACTTTTTATACAATTAATAAATAAGGCTTTCTAATATTGATTTGTAGTCAACAAAACTAAAGTACAAGCTACTTCTGCTTGAATACCATTTAACTCTAACAATTGATACAATTCTGGATTTTCTGTACCCGGATTAAAAACCACACGCTTAGGTTTAGCTTCAACAATATAATTATAATAATCTCTTTGACGGGCGGGATTTAGATATAATGTGATGGTATCGATATTTTTTAACGGTATCGCTTTGGTTTGAATTTTTACTCCACCCACTTCGCCTGCATTTTGACCTATTGCAATTACAGAATGTCCCTTACCTGTCAACATCATTATTGCTTTGTAAGCATACTTTTCTGGCTTCGAAGTCGCTCCTAAAACTACTGTCTTTTTATTTTTTGTCATTTTTCAAAATATATGCTACAAAAGTAGTCAAAAAATAAGGAAGCACTCCCACATTTGACTCTCGAAAATTGTAGCAAACAAAAACAATAAATTAACAAACCAGTAAGATTTATCATTCCAAAAATTGTAGCTTTGTGTTAAAATCAGACCTATGGAATTATTCATTTATCTTTTTGCCGCTTTATTTTCTGTATTAAATCCAATCGGAACAGTACCAATTTTTGTGGGATTAACGCAAAATGATGCCCAATCAGAACGAAACAGACTTTCACTTTGGACATCAATTAATGTTTTCATCATTTTAGTAGTTTCCTTTTTGGTTGGACAATATGTACTTACCTTTTTCGGAATAAGCATAGACTCCTTGAGAATTGCTGGCGGAATCGTTATTGTAAGTTCTGGATTCTCC
The DNA here is from genome assembly GCA_963509895.1 of uncultured Flavobacterium sp. GTDB lineage: Bacteria > Bacteroidota > Bacteroidia > Flavobacteriales > Flavobacteriaceae > Flavobacterium. The sequence goes on along the minus strand of CAUPCW010000003.1, from coordinate 8,082 downwards.
TTATTATCTGGAAAATTCAATAAAAAAAGAGGTATCAATAAAAAAATTGAAAATGAAGCACAAAAAAGAAATGATATTGCGCTAACCCCATTAGCCATACCTATGCTTGCTGGTCCAGGATCAATGTCATTATTAATAGCTTTCTACAACCAGCACAAATCTACCAATGAGATTTTGATTTCTATAGCCGCCATTCTTGCTATTTCGGCAACAATCTATATTATTTTAAGAAGTGCTCATTATTTAGCAAAAGCCCTCGGAGCTTCTGGAATTGTCGCTATTTCGCGCATCGTTGGATTTATAGTAATCGCCATTGGAATACAATATATAGTTAGCGCCTTAATCAATATCATTAAAGCTAATTTTTAACCAAAAAAACCAGTCAAAAATAAGTTTTTGACTGGCTTTTTTCAAATTCATGTATTTCTTTTAAACTCTCGGCAAGAAAATCTCGGCCATCATACAGCGAGCACTTCCGCCCCCGCATGCTTCGATAGTATCTAAACTAGAACTTAAAATTGTGACATGTTCTTCTAATTGAGTAATTTGCTTTTTCGTCAAAGATTGATGAGCCGCTGTACTCATGATCAAATACCGTCTATCATCAGCTCCTTTTACTTCAAGCATATTTCCGGCAAAACTATTCACTTGATCTTCTGATATTAATATTACTTCTTTATCATCATTTTTCAAGCTATCAATTACCATTTTACGTTCTTTTTTATCATCAATGGCATCGGCACAAAGTACCGCAAAAGTTTCGCCTAAACACATCATCACATTGGTATGATAGATCAATTTGCGCTCATTGTTTACCGTTTGAAAGGCTTCAAAAATTACTGGTGCAAAATCAAAATCTTCACAAAACTCAATAAATAATTCTTCGTCAGCTCTAGGCGAGAGTGCGCAATAGGCTTTACCATTTGCACGATCTAACAACAAACTACCTGTGCCTTCTAAAAATATACCATCCATTTCGGCTTCGGTATAATCCATTATCTCATTGATAACAAAACCTTCATCTTCGAGTACATCCAAAATTTCCTCTCTTCGTTCCAATCGACGATTTTCGGCGAACATGGGATACAAAGTCACATCGCCATTTTCGTGAAAAGAAATCCAATTGTTCGGAAAAATACTATCTGGAGTATCTGGAGTAAACGTATCATCTACTACAATTACATGCACTCCAACAGAACGTAATTTTTTTACAAATGTATCAAACTCTTCTTGCGCCTTGGCATTTACAGTAGCTGGTAAAAGTCCATCTAAAACTTTTTGGTAATAATTATTTACAGCCGTTTGCTCATTCATTCTAAAAGCAACTGGGCGAATCATCAAAATAGAATTGGTCGTTTGTTTCATGTCTTTTTTAATTTAACAATTGGATTCAAAATAAGCTATGTATTTTTCCAAAATTATTCTTTAATCTCTAACTAATGGCAAAGTTGAACAACGCAATAACCCTTCTTGCTTAGCTATCTCAGCATACGGAATTTCTTCAACTATAAAATCATTACTTCGCAACCAATTATTTAATCTAGTAAAATTCTTCTCTGAAACTACGACATTGGGTGCTATCGAAAAAACATTTGAATTCATATCATACATTTCATCTCTTGTGATATGAAACAGGTTTTCCTTTCCAAAAAGATTCACTAAAAACAAATAATCTGATTCTTCTCTAAAACCATTTTTATAAATAATTCCTTTATCATTTCCAACAGGCTGAAAACAACAATCTAAATGTAATGCATTATCTCGAGCATCCAACTTTGATTTAACTAAATCAAAATCTTTGACTATTTTATTTGGAAACAGTTGTTTTATAAATTCAACACCTTGCCAATTTGTTCTAGCGGTTATATAATCTTTGTAATCACTTCCTTTATATGTTCCAATAAAAATATAATCGTTCCAAAGCATAACATCACCTCCTTCGATATGAACTTCTTCAGGTGGCCTAACAACTTTAACTGGATTAATTTGATCAATGATATATTGAATTGCATCCAACTCTCTTTCTCTATCCGGTAAAATATTTGATTTAATAAAAATATCATCAATAACAAATCCAATATCTCTAGCAAATATTTGATTATAATTAGGAATCAACTCTGGTCTGAGAACAGCAACCTCATATTTTTGAAAAACAGAATTAAAGCCCTCCATTTCTATGATCATATCTTTTTCAACGGGATAAGTACCTGCTAATATATGCTCTAAAGATTTAGGATCATAAGCCTCGCCACTAGTTGGAGTTGCACCGTTACTATTTGCTGATCCTAAAATAACTTTCCTTAATCGCGCTGTTTCATTTTTTACATTCAAATCTAACATTCTAATTTCAAATTATTTAGAACCAAAAAAGCTCCACAAGTTCGTGAAGCTTTTTGCCTTTATATTATCTTTTATCTACACTCAAAAATTCCCGCAAAGGATACCCAACATAAACTTGTCTTGGGCGGCCAATAGGTTCTTTGTTTTCTCTCATTTCTTTCCATTGGGCTATCCAACCTGGTAAACGACCTATGGCAAACATTACTGTAAACATATCGGTAGGAATACCTAAAGCTCTATAAATAATACCTGAATAAAAATCAACGTTAGGATACAAACTTCTTGATTTAAAATAATCGTCTTCCAAAGCCGCAATTTCTAACTTTTTAGCAATATCTAGGATAGGATCCTGAACTCCTAAAGTTGCTAAAACTTCGTCGGCAGCTTTCTTTATAATTCGAGCTCTCGGATCAAAATTCTTATAAACTCTATGACCAAATCCCATTAAACGAAATGGATCATTTTTATCTTTAGCTTTAGATAAATACTTTTCAGTATCACCCCCGTCTTTATGAATCTCTTCAAGCATCTCTAAAACCGCTTGATTAGCTCCACCATGCAAAGGTCCCCATAAAGCAGAAACACCTGCAGAAATAGACGCAAATAAACCAGCATGAGACGAGCCTACCATACGCACTGTTGATGTGGAGCAATTTTGCTCATGATCCGCATGAAGTATAAACAATTTATCTAATGCATTGATAACTACAGGATCCGCTTTATAAGGCCCAGTAGGCAATTCGAACATAAGACGCATGAAATTCTCTACATATCCTTTTGTATTGTCGTAATAATTCAATGGGAATCCCATACTTTTTCTATAGGTCCAAGTAGCAATAACAAGGAATTTACCCATTGTTTTACATACTGCTTCATACATTTCTTTTTCGTTTTCTACATTAACTGATTTAGGATTAAATGCCGTTAATGCGCTAGTCAAAGCAGAAAGAACCCCCATTGGATGGGCTGTTTTTGGAAATCCATCAATGATATTCTTCATTTCTTCGTTTACCAAAGTATGTTTACAAATATCATTTTCAAATTGAACTAATTGCTCCGCTGTAGGCAATTCACCAAAAATCACTAGATATGAAACTTCCAAAAAGTGTCCCTTATCTGCTAAATCTTCAATTGAATACCCTCTGTAACGAAGAATTCCTAATTCACCATCTAAAAAAGTAACTTCACTTTTACATGAACCAGAATTTTTATACCCTGGATCAATAGTAATTACTCCTGATGCATCTCTTAATTTACTAATATCAACAGCGCCTTCATTTTCACTTCCTACTATAAACGGAAGTTCAAATTTATTGCCATCAATTTCTAACGTTGCTATTTTTGACATAATATTATATATGATATACTTAGATTAAATATTTCCCAAATCTAATGAATTTAGAACTAATTTAAAAACGAATTCAATCCCCAACTTGTTAAATGTTTACAAAAAAAGCCATCTGAATAAACAGATGGCTTTAGTTATAAAGAAAATAAATCTTATTTTATATTAAAAGCATTTTTGCCAGGGAAATATGCTGTCCCTTCAAGTTCTTCTTCAATTCTTAATAACTGATTGTATTTTGCCATACGATCAGAACGAGAAGCAGAACCTGTTTTAATTTGACCACAATTTAAGGCTACCGCTAAATCAGCAATAGTGTAATCTTCAGTTTCTCCTGAACGGTGGGACATTACTGAGGTATACCCTGCATTCTTAGCCATGTTTACGGCTGCTATTGTCTCAGTTAAAGTTCCAATCTGGTTCACTTTTACCAAAATAGAATTTGCTATACCTTTTTCAATTCCAGTAGACAAACGCTCCACATTAGTTACAAATAAATCATCCCCTACTAACTGAACTTTATCACCTATTTTTTCTGTCAATAATTTCCATCCATCCCAATCATTTTCTTGCATTCCATCCTCAATAGAAATGATTGGATAATTAGCTGCTAATTCAGCTAAATAATCAACTTGTTCAGCAGATGTTCTAACTTTTCCAGTTGGACCTTCAAATTTAGAATAATCGTATTTTCCATCAACATAAAACTCAGAAGCTGCGCAATCTAATGCAATCATCACTTCATCACCAAAAGTGTATCCTGCTGCCTCAACCGCTTTTTTAATTGTATCTAAAGCATCTTCAGTTCCACCAGCTAAATTTGGAGCGAAACCTCCTTCATCACCAACAGCTGTAGAAAGACCTCTATCGTGTAATACTTTCTTAAGGTTATGGAAGATTTCGGTCCCCATTTGTAATGCATGAGTAAAAGAAGTGGCTTTTACAGGCATGATCATGAATTCTTGAAAAGCAATTGGAGCATCTGAATGAGAGCCTCCATTGATAATATTCATCATTGGCAACGGTAAAGTATTTGCTGAAACACCACCAACGTAGCGATATAAAGGAAGTCCTAACTCATTAGCCGCAGCTTTAGCTGCCGCAAGAGAAACACCTAAAATAGCATTAGCCCCTAATTTTGATTTATTTGGAGTGCCATCTAAATCAATCATCATTTGATCAATTTTATTTTGTTCGAATATAGAAGTCCCTACTAATTCTTCGGCAATAATAGTATTCACATTATTAACAGCAGTCAAAACTCCTTTACCTAAAAATGCTTTACCACCATCTCTCAATTCAACGGCTTCATGCTCACCAGTTGATGCTCCTGAAGGAACTGCTGCTCTACCTAAAATTCCATTTTCTGTAATCACGTCAACTTCAATAGTTGGATTACCTCTTGAATCAAAAATTTGTCTTGCGAAAATTTTAACAATAATGCTCATTATTCTTATATTTTATGTTATTAATTTGAATTTTACTCAAAATTACGGAAATTAAATGATAATCATAAACAAAGAAACTACTATATTTATTAATTTATTAACGATAACGTTTTAGCTTTTAGCATTTGCAATATTCTCAACAAACTGATCAAATAAATAAGAAGAATCGTGAGGCCCCGGACTTGCTTCTGGATGATATTGAACAGAAAAACAGTTTTTATTAATCATTCGCATACCCGCAACAGTTGAGTCATTCAAGTGTAAATGTGTAATCTCTACATCAGAATTTCTTTCTAACTCTTCTTTATTAACAGCAAATCCATGGTTTTGAGAAGTGATTTCACCTTTTCCTGTAATCAAATTAGTAACCGGATGATTAATTCCTCTATGACCATTAAACATTTTATAAGTAGAAATCCCATTTGCCAAGGCAATTACTTGATGTCCCAAACAAATACCAAATAATGGTTTATCTTTTTCAATAATTTGTTTAGCAACAGCGATAGCACTATGAAGCGGATCTGGATCCCCAGGCCCATTAGACAAAAAGAAACCATCTGGATTAAAAGATGCTAATTCCTCATAGGATGCATTGTAAGGATATACTTTGACATAACAATCTCTTTTTGCTAAATTTCGCAAAATATTAGTTTTTATACCTAAATCTAATGCAGCTATTTTATATGTAGCATTTTCATCACCATAAAAATAAGGTTTTTTAGTTGACACTTTAGAAGCCAACTCCAAACCTTTCATATCTGGAACCTGAGAGAGTGCTACTTTTAATTCTTCAACAGGAGTACCATCTGTACATATCACGGCATTCATAGCACCATTTTCTCTAATGTAAGCTACTAGCGCTCTCGTATCAACATCTGATATGCAAATTAAATTTTGCTTTTTAAAATAATTTTCAAGGCTATCAGTACCATCAGGACGCGAATAGTTAAAGCTGAAGTTTTTACAAATTAAACCAGAAATTTTGACACTATCCGATTCTACCTCTTTGTCATTAACACCATAATTTCCGATGTGTGCATTAGTAGCCACCATTAATTGACCAAAATAAGATGGATCAGTAAAAATTTCCTGATAGCCTGTCATTCCTGTATTAAAACAAACCTCCCCAAAAGCGATTCCGCTAAGACCAATTGATTTTCCGTAAAAAATTGTCCCATCACTAAGTAAAAGTATAGCTTGTTGTCTAGTTGTATATTTCATATGTAGTTAAAAATTTTGCAAATTTAAAATTTAAAAGAAGGCGAAACAATTTAAATAAACAATAAGTAAATTAAAATGTATCGATTTAACAATCCAAAAAAAAAGGATAAACTATAAATAGCTTATCCTTATTTTTTATCGAATGATTATTTTCATAATTATTCAGCAGCTTCAGCGGTTGGTTCAGCGCTTTCAGCAGTAGCTTCAGTAGCTTCTTCTGTCTTTTTAGCTTTACCACCACGACGGCTTTTTGCTTTTTTAACTTCTTTTTTACCTCCATTATAAAGTTCGTTAAAATCAACTAATTCGATCATCGCCATATCAGCGTTATCTCCTAAACGATTACCAACTTTAATAATACGAGTATATCCACCTGGACGGTCTCCAACTTTAGCAGCTACATCTCTGAATAAATCAGTTACAGCATATTTGCTACGTAAATAAGAGAAAACGATACGACGATTATGAGTTGTATCAGCTTTAGATTTTGTTATAAGCGGCTCAACAAATTGTTTAAGCGCTTTGGCCTTAGCAACAGTAGTGTTAATACGTTTGTGCTCAATAAGAGAACAAGCCATATTAGCTAGCATAGATTTTCTATGTGCAGTCTGTCTGCTTAAGTGATTATTTTTTTTTCCGTGTCTCATTGCTTTATGAATTTAATCACACCTTAAAGGTGGATTAGATTATTCTTTATCTAGTTTGTATTTTGTTAAATCCATTCCAAAAGTAAGATTCTTAACCGCCACTAATTCATCTAGTTCAGTCAAAGATTTTTTACCGAAATTACGGAACTTCATTAAGTCATTTTTATTAAAAGATACTAAATCACCAAGTGTATCAACTTCAGCCGCTTTCAAACAATTTAAAGCTCTAACAGATAAATCCATATCAACAAGCTTAGTTTTAAGCAATTGTCTCATATGTAATGATTCTTCATCATAAGACTCCGTTTGTGCAATTTCGTCAGCCTCAAGTGTAATTCTTTCATCAGAAAACAACATGAAATGGTGAATTAAAACTTTTGCAGCTTCAGTAAGAGCATCTTTTGGATTGATTGAACCATCAGTTTTAATTTCAAAAACTAATTTTTCATAATCTGTCTTTTGCTCAACACGGAAGTTTTCAATAGCATATTTTACGTTTTTTACAGGAGTAAAAATTGAATCTGTAAAAATAGTACCAATTGCTGCATTCTGTTTTTTGTTCTCTTCTGCAGGAACATATCCTCTCCCTTTTTCAATAGTCAAATCAAAACTCAATTTGATTTTACTGTCTAAATTACAAATTACAAGTTCTGGGTTTAAAACTTGAAAACCTGAAATAAATTTTTGAAAATCACCAGCTGTTAATTGATCTTTACCTGAAACAGAAATAGTAACTGATTCATTATCTATATCTTCAATTTGACGTTTAAAACGTACTTGTTTAAGATTTAAAATAATTTCGGTAACATCTTCAACAACTCCTGAAATAGTGGAAAACTCATGATCTACACCTTCGATACGAACAGATGTTATTGCATATCCTTCTAATGCTGAAAGCAAAACTCTTCTAAGTGCATTACCAACGGTCAATCCGTAACCAGGTTCTAAAGGTCTAAATTCAAATTTACCTTCAAAATCGGTTGAATCGATCATGATAACTTTATCGGGCTTCTGAAAATTAAATATTGCCATAAATTTCGACTAAGTCAATTATTATTTGTTGTACAACTCTACGATTAAT
>CAUPCW010000002.1:0-109446 GCA_963509895.1 uncultured Flavobacterium sp. | reverse complement strand
TTTAAATCCTAAATCAAAAATCCTGAATCAAAAAATCAAAAATGAATACATTAATAGCTATAATAGGATTAGGTGTTTTATGCCTTTTATTTGAAATTCTTGATTTCAGAAAAGCAATTATTCCTGTAACCATCATTGGATTATTATGTGTACTTGGCTTAACCGTTGCCGATTACAATGCCCCTGCTTCATATTACAACAATATGATTTCGGTCAATAATTTCTCTGTTACTTTTTCGAGTTTATTTATTGTACTTACCATATTTTTAGTGGCATTAAGCCATAACTTTTACGAAAATCATCAGTCAAAATTATCTGATTTTATTGCCATAAAAATATTCTTATTATCAGGGGCTGTTGCGATGGTTTCTTTTGGAAACTTAGCTATGTTCTTCTTAGGCATTGAAGTTTTATCTATTTCATTATACATTCTTGCTGCCAGTAATCGTATGAACTTGAAAAGTAATGAAGCTGGTATGAAATACTTTTTGATGGGTTCTTTTGCTTCTGGAATCATACTCTTTGGTATCTGCCTTGTTTACGGCGCTATGGGAAGCTTTGATGTTTCAGAAATAAGCGAATTATCACAATCTGCCGAATTACCCGTTTGGTTTCCAATCGGTATTGTTCTATTGACTATTGGCATGTTGTTTAAAATCGCTGCAGTACCTTTCCATTTTTGGGCACCAGATGTTTATGAAGGTTCTCCATCAATGACAACTGCTACGATGAGTACGTTAGCAAAAGTTGTAGCAATGGCTACTTTATTCAAATTACTAAAGGCTTTGAATGCCGATTTAAATTACAACTTCCAATTGGTGATTGTTATTATTTCTATTGCTTCAATGACAGTAGGTAACATTATGGCTTTAAAACAAAGCAATGTAAAACGTATGTTGGCCTTTTCAGGGATATCTCACGCTGGTTTTATGATTATGACTTTGTTAAGCATCGGAACTTCTGCTGGAAGCTTATTGTACTATGCTACTGCTTATTCTTTGACAGGTATTGGTGCTTTTAGCGTGCTACTTTATGTATGCAAAAACCAAAACAACGAAGACATTACCAATTTCCAAGGTTTAGGAAAAACAAATCCGCTATTGGCAGCTGTTTTAACAGGTTCATTATTGTCCATGGCAGGTATTCCAATCTTTTCTGGTTTCTTCGCTAAATTGGCTTTATTCAACCAAACTATTGATGCTGGCTACTTAGTTGTCGTAATTGTTGCCGTAATCAACTCTATCATAAGTGTGGGGTATTATTTCAAATTAATTTTGGCGATGTACAGCAAAGAGCCAAACGAAACTAGAACTGGAAAACCATTCTTGATTTATGCTGTGGCCATTCTTTCATTGTTATTAAATATAGCGTTAGGACTTTTCCCTTCCCTAGTAATGGATTTGATTTAAAGCCGAATTCGATATAAATTACAACCGTCTCCAATGTACTTTTGAGACGGTTTTTTTTTATAATAAATAGTTTAAAAACGAAGCTTTGCCTTGAAATCAGTTATTTTTGTATCACTAAATAAAATAAGATGTCATCACCCATAACCATACAAATTTGGTCTGATATTATGTGTCCGTTTTGCTACATCGGAAAACGAAGACTAGCATCAGCCATTGCACAATTCGAATATAAAAACGCCGTAACTATCGAGTGGAAAAGTTTTCAATTAGACGCTAACTTCGTTGCCACGAAAGAAGATAGTTTGGTTGAACATTTAGCAGAAAAATATAGAAAAGATACCGATTGGGCACAACAGCTGCTCGACGATATGACACAGAATGCTAAAAACGTTGGTCTAGATTTTCACTTTGAAAAAGCTAAAATGGCCAATTCGTATAATGCACATCGTTTGTTGCATTTGGCCAAAGAAAAAGAAGTCGCTGATTCGTTAAAAGAGCTGTTATTCAAAGCCTATCTTACCGACGGATTGGATATCAACAACATTGCCGTGCTAACTGCTTTAGGGAAAGAAGTTGGATTGGAAGAGGAAAGTATACACTCAGTTCTCTCTTCAGATAAGTTTGGTGATGCTGTTAGAAAAGACCAACAAGAAGCACAAGCCATAGGAGTTCAAGGAGTGCCTTTTTTTGTTTTGAATACTAAATATGCCATTTCTGGAGCGCAATATCCTGAGACTTTTTTGGATGCCTTGAAACAAATTTGAGAAGAAGTAGAAAACACCAGCATCAACACAGAAGCAGATGACTCTTGTTGTGGTATAGACGGATGTAATTAAAAGATAATGGATATAAAAGATAAAACAATTCGCTGGGGAATTATTGGTTGTGGAGATGTAACCGAAATTAAAAGTGGGCCAGCCTATCAAAAAACAGAAGGATTTACCATCGGAGCTGTGATGCGTCGTGATGAAGAAAAAGCGGCTGATTATGCCAAAAGACACGGCATAGCCAAATACTACACCGATGCTGATGCCTTAATCAACGATCCTGAAATAGATGCGGTTTATATTGCAACGCCTCCAGATGTTCACAAATATTATGGTCAAAAAGTAGCCGAAGCCGGAAAACCCTGTTGCATAGAAAAACCATTAGCACCCAACTATAAAGATTGTGTTGCCATCACCGAAGCATTTGCCTCTAAAAACATTCCATTATTTGTTGCCTATTACAGACGTACTTTGCCAAGATTTGAGCAAATAAAAGAATGGATTAACAGTCATAAAATTGGTACCATCAGACATCTTCATTGGCATTTGAGCAAACCCACCTCAGCACAAGACCTTTCAGGAGAATACAATTGGAGAACCGATAGTAAAATTGCTACTGGAGGCTATTTTGATGATTTGGCCAGTCACGGATTGGATTTGTTTGTGCACTATTTTGGAACCATAACGAATGTTTCGGGAATTAGTCTCAACCAACAGGGACTATACACTGCAAAAGATGCCGCAACCGCTTGTTGGTTGCACGAATCAGGAATCACTGGAAGTGGTTGTTGGAATTTTGGTACCTTAGAACGGGAAGACAAAGTAACAATTTTTGGAAGCGAGGGTACAATTGTTTTTTCAGTTTTTGAAAATGAACCTATGCTACTCACAACATCACAAGGCACAACAGCACACGAAATAGCACATCCAGAAAATATTCAATTGTATCACGTGCAACAAATGCGGGATCACTTGTTAGGTCGCTCACAACATCCGTCAACCGGAGCAACAGCCACTCATACCAACTGGGTTATGGATCAAATTATTGGAAATGAAATATAAAAAAAGCGACAAATGTCGCTTTTTTTACCATAAAATCTCTTGAGTTTCACCCTTCTTTAGCTTTATCACTTTGGTTTGATTCCCATAAATAAGAGTAGACTTTCCCCCCGATTTACTTGAAATAATCAGCTTCTCAAGCCTTTTATTGTTCCAATACAATTCGAGTTCGAAGCCTCCTCTAGCGCAGATTCCTTTGATAGTTCCTGTTTCCCAAGCATAGGGTAAGGCGGGCAATAGTCTTATCTCGTTTTCATTAGATTGCATCAACATTTCTACTATCGCCGCGGTACCACCAAAATTACCATCAATTTGGAACGGTGGATGAGCATCAAATAAATTTGGATAGGTTCCCCCTCCTCTTCTAGGTTTTTCGCTTTTCTTTCCATCTGGATCTACATATCGCAACAGTTCTCTAAACATCTTGTAAGCACGATTCCCATCCCAAAGTCGCGCCCAAAGATTAATCCTCCATCCTTTTGACCAACCAGTAGTTTCATCGCCTTTGATTTCTAATGCTTTTTTACAGGCCAAAGCCAATTCAGGAGTTTTGGAAGGGGTAATATGATTACCAGGAAACAATCCGAATACATGTGATTGATGACGATGTTTAGGATCTTTATCCTCCCAATCAAAATACCATTCTTGTAAATTTCCATTTTTGCCAATTTGAAAGGGATGCAATCTCGCTAAATCACGTTCGAGCTGAGCTCTAAAATCAGCATCACTATTTAGGACTTTTGAAGCTTTTATTGTTTTATCAAAACATTCTCTAATCATCGCCAAATCGGCAGTTCCTCCATAAAGCGTTGCTCCCACAAAACCATTTTCGAGTTTGTATTGATTTTCAGGCGAAGTAGCAGGAGAAGTAATTAAATTACCCTTTTTATCCGAAACCAACCACGCTTTACAAAACTGTGCTGCTCCTTTTATCAACGGATATCCCTCCTTTTTTAAATACTCTTTGTCTTGTGTAAACACAAAATGTTCCCAAATATGAGTACTTAGCCAAGCACCCGCCAAAGGCCAACAAGCCCACATTGGGTCTTCTTTTCCGAATTGACCAACTGGATTTGACATCGCCCAAATATCAGAATTATGCGCTGCTGCCCAACCTTTATCAACTCCATAAAAAGTCTTCGCAGTTACTTTACCCGTTACCGAAAGATTCTTAATAAAACTCAACAAAGGCAAATGCATTTCAGATAAATTGCAATTTTCGGCCAACCAATAATTCTCTTCAAGATTGATGTTCATCGTATAATTACTGCTCCAAGGTGGATTTAAGTAAGGATTCCATAATCCTTGTAAATTAGCAGGAACACCTAGAGTTCTCGAACTACTAATGAGTAGATATCGACCATAATTAAAGTAGAGGATTTCTAGATTTTTATCTTCTGCCCCATCAGCATAGCGCAATAAACGTTCGTCTGTTGGCAAATCGGGTGCCGTAGTTTTCCCTAAATCAAATTGTACTCGTTGGTAATATTTTTGATAATCTACAACGTGTGCTTGCTTTAATTTATCGAAAGAAAGAGCAAAAGCTTGATTCAACTTTTTAGCTGCAATATTATGTGCATCTAGTCCTTCTGAAGCAGGATTTTTGTCAAAACCATTGAAGCTGGTAGCGATAGATACATAAAGAATTGCTTCAGTAGCATTTTTTACCCCCAAAGATGTATCGGTAGTTGTAACTGTCCCATCCGTATTTTTAATTTTTAGTAAAGAAGTAAATCGCGTTCCTCTCTCTTTTTGAGTTAAGAAGGAAGCAGGAACTGTGTACCCCGCATTTTCATGAATGGGTGCAGTGCCATTCATTTCCAAAATTGTATTCTTGCAGATTGTTTGATGTTGTAATAAACTATTGCTGTTGATGTCAAAATGTAAAGCACCTTTTTGACTAGATTTTATTTTTATCATCAAAACTTGATGTGGCGCAGAAACAAAATACTCTCGAGTATATGTTACTCCCTGACTAACATAAGTAACCTTTGAAGTAGCAGTCGCAAGATTCAATTCACGATAATAGTTAGTTGCCTTCTCTATATGATGGAAATTAATTTCAAGTGTTCCCAAAGGAGCAAAAGATTCTGAGTTTTTGCCTTGTATTTTTTTGTTTAATTCTTCGGCTAATGGGTAGTTTTCTTGTGCTAAAGCTGCACGGATTGCTGGAATATTTTTGTAAGCATCGGGGTTCATATTGGGATTGACAGGTTCGCCTGACCAAAGTGTGATATCATTCAAATAAATCTTATCTGAAAGGACGCCACCAAAAACGGTAGCCCCAATTTTTCCGTTGCCTAAAACCAAACTTTCTTCAAAAAAATCAGCAGGTTGGTTATACCACAAAATGTGATTGGACTGAGCTTGGCCTTTTTCAAAAAAAGAAAAAATAATAAAAATGATGTAGGTGTATTTCATAAAGAAATATTTTTATCTGAATTTATGCTGATTCGGGTCGTCCAAATGCAACGTTGAGACGGGTTGAAACCCGTCTGTTGCGTTATGGATTTATTTTATATTTTTCATTGGTAGTAATCAATTCCCAATTATCGGTTCGGAATGGGGAAGCTGGAAATTTTTCTTTATTAAAAAGATTGATTTCGGTGTCATCGTCTGCCCAACCGTAACGCACCGCAACAGGATTCACTACCTCATCACTAATGACGATAATTTTATTGTCTTTGATTAATGCTTTCGCTGGATGAAAAACTTTGTTGGAACCCGCAATTTCAAATCCTTTAAGCTCAGCGTTATTTGGCGTTGTAAGTCCGCCACCGATAGCATCGAAAGTCAAAACAATTTGTTTCCCTTTTATTTGCTGTGATTTAAAAATTGGGCCTCCAAAAACTCCTTTTTGACCATACAAATTATTCAAAGCAATAGCTGCCAGACGCAAACCAACGTCTTTTTTATTGGTTGGATGAATATCTTTGGCGTTTCCAATGTCAGTGGTAACCGCCATTCCAGTATTTTTAATGTGTAAGGTTTCGGATTGAGCTTCGCGCAATTCTGCCCAGCGACTTCCTTTGTTACTGTTGCCGCCAAACTCATCAAAAGTAGACAGTTGTACAAAATAAAACGGAAAATCTCCTTGCCCCCAATGGGTTCGCCAATCCTGAATTAGTAAAGGGAACGCTCTTTTATATTGATGAGCTCTCCAAACATTGGCCTCGCCCTGATACCAAAGCACCCCTTGAAAAGCATACGGAATTAATGGGTTGACCATCGCATTGTATAATAACGAAGGGAAAGAATTGGGTGAAATGGCAATTTTTACTTGAACGACATTAAACTTCCAAGCACCGTCGATTTTAATTTCAGAATTATTGAAGGTTAACTTTAAATCAGAGGCATCACCGTAAATTCCGCCACCACCTGTATAGTCGGTAATTCGCACGGCAATCACATTTATGCCTTCTTTTAAAACTCCAGAAGGAATCGAATACTTTCTTGGAGCATCCCAAAGTTTATTGGTTCCAACCTGAACCCCATTGACATACGTTACATCTTCATCGTCTATTTTAGACAAGTGCAATACGGCTCCTTGTTGAGCTTGCTGTGCTGTTAAAATAATGGACTTTCGCATCCAAACTACACCATCAATATTGCCAATTTGTTGATTTTCCCATAAGGATGGAATCTTAATTTCTGGCCATTTGGAATCATTAAAATCTGGCGTCTTAAATTGATTTTCATTATTCAAAGACACCTCAAAGCCTTGAATTTTTTGAATATTGTCTAAAAGAGATTTCTTGTAGGTTTCAAAAACAGCGTCCATATTAACTTGGGGTATATGGGCAACACTATTTTTAAACTCGTTGTTGTTGGCCAACGCTTCACGACTGGTCCAAGTTTCAACACAAGTTCCGCCCCAAGACGTATTGATAATTCCGATGGGAATTTTCAACTCAGCATATATTTTTTGGGCAAAAAAGTATCCAACTGCGGTAAAATCTTTTATGTTTTCAGCAGTAGCATTTGTCCATTTTCCCTCTTTAAGCGCTTCTTTAGGAGTTCCACTCAAGTCTTGAGCCACTAAAAACTGACGAATCATCACGTTATTAGCTTGGGCTTTTTGAGTTTCAAAATCGGGCAATTTGTACATTTGAAATTCCATATTGGATTGTCCGCTACAAATCCACACTTCGCCTACCAGAACATCCTTGAGAACTATTTGGTTTTTACCTTTTATAGAAAGTACAAAAGGGCCTCCTGCCTTCTCAGAATTTAATTTTACCATC
Organism: uncultured Flavobacterium sp.; assembly: GCA_963509895.1. Classification (GTDB taxonomy): domain Bacteria; phylum Bacteroidota; class Bacteroidia; order Flavobacteriales; family Flavobacteriaceae; genus Flavobacterium. The sequence continues at coordinate 101,967 of CAUPCW010000002.1, read as the reverse complement.
CACTTCCCGTTAGCGTCGGCAACAACCGTTTTGGTTTGTTTATTAAAATGAACCTCTATTTTTTCGTTGGCATCGGCCCAACCCCAAACGGGTATCGGTTTATTGCGTTGCAAAACCATTCCGTCAGCAAAAATTAGCGGCATACGGACATTGGCATTTACTGCTAAATCCACAATGATGAAAAGAAAAAAGATGTATTTTTTCATTTTTTTGATTTAAAAAATACCAAAGCCATTGAAAGGTAATGACACTCATCTTACCTCTCAATAGCTTTGGTATTCAAAATTATTTTAATCCGTCTTGCAAAGCTGTTAAAGCCTGCGTATCGTATACTGTATTGTTCGTACGATTGAATATCGTCATGGTGTTATCCCCCATAAAACCAGCATCCCAGTAGAAAGGAATCATCCCATTGGCTCTGGATTGTTTCACCACATATTTAAGAAAATCAGCTCTTGATTTTAGATGTAAAGTCAATGCATCACCCGTTAAATCACGTCTGATGGCACCAAATTCACCAAGAATCACAGGAATTCCTTTGTCTACAAATTGTGTTTTCATCGATTTGAAAAGCTTGTCTATATCGGCTTCTTCTCCCCAAGTTGGATTACGCTCTGTATCTGTAGTAGAATGATTTCCTGCTCCCCAATAGTAAAACATTTTACCCCAAGATTCATCTTTGGTCATTAATGTAAATTGGTAAGGATAAAAATGAACTTCGGCCATCATACGATTCGCTACCTTGTCCGTAGGCAAAGTCGTCATCAACTTATTGGTTTTTTCGATATCTGTTGATGGTCCTTGAATGATTAAATTACGATACGCATTTTTTCCTCCTGTAGAACGAACAGCATCAATAAATGTTTGGTGGTAAGAGTTTAGAACCGCCATTTGAGTTGCATTGTCAACGTTTGGTTCATTGGCGCTCGCAAAAAGTAAATGCTCATCAAAACCTCTCAATTGTGTGGCAATTTGTTCCCAAAATGCTTTTTGCTTGGCATTGTTCTCGACTTTTTTAGTCTCAGTACAGTTGTTTTCTAACCAACCACCATCCCAATGGATATTCACAATTACATACATATCATTGTCTACACAATACTGCACCACTTCTTTTACTCTAGCCAACCAATCTGCTTTAATCTGTGCGTTCGTGCTGTTCGCTAAGTACTGATTCCAAGAACAAGGGATTCTAATGGCATTAAAACCATTGGCTTTTACAAAATCAATCAAAGCTTTGGTCACTTTAGGATTACCCCAAGCTGTTTCGCCGCCCGTTGCTTCCAAAGTGTTTCCGATATTCCAACCTAGCTTCATTTTACTAGCCAATTCTGTTGCATTACTACTCATTCCCGTTGCATCTGCTGCAATTGGATTCGTATTATAGCTAGGGTATAAACTTGTACTTGCCGCTTGGGTTACGGTAACCTTAACATTTTTTTGCGCATTACCATCCATCACAAAAGTAAGAATGGCTTGGCGTGCTAAAGTTGTTATATTGGCGGTAACATTGATTGTAACTTCTTGACTTTGCAAAGAAGAGTTTGTAACCGATGGAGTACACCAAGCCTGATCAGAAACAACAGCCCAATCTTTACCAGTCATAGTAATGGTAATGGCTGCACTTCTACTAGATTCCGCGATTGAAACACTAGTTGCACTAGAAGTTATTGTTGTCTCAGCAGGCGTTGGATTAGTAGGTGTAGGTTCTCCCTCATCTTTACTACATGAAATTCCAATGAAAACTAATAAAGTGAGTAGGGTTTTAATAAAATTATTTTTCATATGTTTAAGAGTTATTGGTTAACGTTTATATATGGTTTATAGTTACTGTTTTTGGCAATTTTATAAATGCTTTTTAGTTGATAGTAAGTATTGCTTGGTTTGAATTATTTCTAGAAGAATTCCCTACATACAACGTATATTTTCCAGGTTCAACAGTCCATTTTTTGGTAGTCACATTGTAGTATGCCAATTCTTTTACTGGAATTTTTACGGTAACCAGTTGCTCACCTCCAGCTTTAATCCCTACTTTTTGGAATCCTTTTAGTTCTTGAGCAGCCCGACTGATTTTAGAATCAGATTTAGTTGCGTAAACTTGTACGACTTCTTTTCCGTCAACTTTTCCAGTGTTTTTTACCGTTACTGAAACTGTAATTGTTTCGGTTGGTTTGTATTCTTTCTTATCGGTTTTAGCCGAATCAAAAGCAAATGTGGTGTAAGACAATCCGTATCCAAAGGGATAAAGTGGCGCAATTTTTTTGGTATCAAACCAACGGTATCCTACCAAGATTCCTTCCGCATATTGCACCGTTTTGTTTCCAGGGAAACTATTCGTAGCATGTGCAGGAGAATCCATAATGTTTTTTGGCATGGTCCAAGGTAATTTCCCAGAAGGGTTAATTTTCCCTAACAATACATCGGCTAAAGCATTACCACCTTCAGAACCATTGAACCAACTCCATACTAATGCTTTGGTGTTTTTGGCTACCTCCTGAATAGCAAACGGTGCACCAGCCACCATAACTACAATCGTTCTTGGATTCACTGCTAAAACTTTTTTAATCAATTCTTCTTGACCAAAAGGCAGTTTCAAACTTCTTCTATCCGAAGCTTCGGTTTCGTAATCGCGATTAGAACCAGCAAAAATGATGGCTATATCAGATTTTTTGGCCGCATCGATGGCTTCTTGTAATTTAGCAGGGTCTAATTGGTCAATAGTTACAGGACCATTCAAGGTGATGTCTCCTAATTTTCCTTTATTTTTTTCGTCATAACGTTCCAAATAGCCTTCGGCATAATTGATTTGGATTGCAGACGGTAATCGGTTTTTCAAACCTTCTAGAGGTGTAATTTCTCTTTTGGTTTTTACCCCAGCACCAAAACCTCCTAAAGCATTTTTCTTGGTAGCATTATTTCCGATTACAGCAATCGATTTAACGCCATCTAATTGTAAAGGCAAAGCGTTATTTTCGTTCTTTAACAATACTATATTCTCAGAAGCAATTTTGTAAGCGTCTTGATAATGCGCTTCGGTCGCAATACTACCTTTTACACGGTCTTTACCACCCATTGCTTTGACTTGGAATAAAGTGCGCAAAATTCTTTTTACATGGATATCGATTGCTGCTTCTGAAATTTCGCCCGCTTTTACAGCTGCTACTAATTTATCGGCTAAGAAAAATTCATTGAACGGTTTTGGTGTTCCCATCTCAATATCTAAACCGCTTTTTAAAGATTTTACTGTAGTGTGAACTGCCGCCCAATCTGAAACTACAATCCCTTTGAAACCCCATTCGTCACGCAAAATTTTATTGAGCATATAGTCGTTTTCACACAGGTATTCACCTCTAAACTTGTTGTAGGCTCCCATAATGCTGTATGCTTTTCCTTCTTTGACAGCCGCTTCGAAAGCGGGTAAATAAATTTCACGAAGTGTACGTTCATCAATCTGCACATCTACAAAATCACGATTGGTTTCTTGATTGTTGGCAGCAAAATGTTTAACACAAGCCATCACATCATTATCTTGCAATCCTACCACCATAGGAACCGTCATTTTTTTATTCAAAAAAGGGTCTTCGGTCATGTATTCATACGTTCTTCCTCCCAAGGGTGTTCTAACAATGTTTATGGCTGGCGAAAGCAGCATGTCTTTGCCTCTAGCTCTCAATTCTTGCCCTACACTATTCCCGAAAGTATAGGCCATTTCTTGATTCCAAGTAGCGGCCAATCCACCTGCAGCAGGATAGTACGTTGCAAAATCATTCGTCAACCCAGCGGGAGCCCAATTATCTCTAGAAATTTCTTCGCGTACACCCAATGGACCATCGGCCATTTTTAGTTCTGGAATACCCAAACGAGGTACGGCTCCTGTTGAAAACATACTATTACCGTGTAGCATGCCTATTTTTTCTTCTAATGTCAATTGCGATAGTAATGCATTGATTTCTGCATCATATTCAGTACCGATTTCCTTTCCTTCATAGATTTTAGTATCGGCTGTAGCAACATTTCCTTCATTTTTACATGAAGTAAAGGCGATAAATGCAATCGCTGCTGATAAGTGAATTAATTTCTTTTTCATAGGTCTATTCTTTTGTTTTTGGATGGTTAAAAATTAGTTTCTAATCCTAATTAATGATTCGTGTTTCACCAATTTTAGCAAGAAGACATCATTTTCATGAAGATCAAAATCTCTCGTTAAAATCCCTTTGGCATCAACAGAAACTGTAGCCGTTACTATGGGTGCTCCGTTGTTGTTTTTCTTTAATACATCAACTTGTTGTGTAGTCAATTGTTTGGGTTGGTTCATGGCCAAATAATCGGTAAAGACATCATTTTGCTTGTAGCCCACTTTATAGATTTCTAATTGGTATTTGCCTTTTTTCAATCCAGTCAATTCCACAGTTACTTTGCCTTTGGGTTTTGCAGGCAAATCTTTGATGTAGTATTGTTGGTTGTTGATGCTATTCTCTGGAAGTGTATAGGTGTAATCCCAAAATAAAACTTGAACATCTCCCACTTCATTTTTGGTACTCCAAGAAGAAGTATCGGTATTCTGAAGTGCAGTTGTTCCCAATTGGTTCAAAAAAGCATACGAAAAGTAGGCAGGCTTTTTTATACCTTGTGTGTTCAACAATCCAAAACCTCCGTGAAAAGGGGTAAATCGAGGGCCAGCTTCTTCAAAAATATCGGTAAAAACCCAATACGACATAGAATTTGCAGCATTCCCCACTTGTTTTAATTTTTGAAGAATATAGGCCGCCGAGTGATAACTATCATGAATAGGATCGGCGGGAGTATAGGACGAGCTCCATTCTGTATAGTGCAATTCTAATTTTGGCATAGCCGAACTAGCAATTTGCTGACGAGAAGTGATTACTTCGCCACTTATACTCGATTCGTCTTTGTTCAACACCGTTCCTGAGGTACCAAATTCATCCAAAAAACCTTGTTTTACCCCATAAGTATGGGTCGAAATAAAATCTAGTGGCACTTTATTTTTAGCACAAAACTCAATTGTTTCTGGAACCCAAGCCGCGCCTGCAGTTGCAGGCCCACCAACTTTGTAAGCGGGATTTACACTTTTTATGGCGCGTGCCGTGTATTCATACAATTTGAAATATTCCTCTTGTGTGCCTGACCAAAAACCAGGAGATAAATTAGGCTCATTCCAAACTTCAAAATACCAAGTTTTTACTTCCTCAACACCGTAACGATCTGTAAAATGTTGGGTTAAGTTGCGGATGAGCTCTTCCCATTTTTTATAGTCTTTAGGAGGCGTTACGTTGCCTTTCCACCAAAAAATGGTTTGACTTCCACTGGCCAAAGCCGATGGCATAAAACCTAATTCGACAAAAGGTTTTATCTTGATACTCAAAAGAAAATCATACAAAGCATCGATATATTGATAATTGTATGCTGGATTTCCTTTCGAATCTTCACGATAGACTCCCATATCATCAGTTAGTAACCCATGCATTCGAATGTATTTGAAATCGCACTCTTTTTTGACCATTGCCAATTGCTGTTGCCAATCGGCACGCAAACCCTCATTGGCACGACCCGCTCCAATACATTCTTTGAACATAGTATTCAAGGCTCCTTCTGTTTTATTATAATCGACTTTTATGGTTCGAATCACAGCAGAATTTTGACCAATGATTTGGATTGAATTACATAAAACCAATAGTATTAAAATTCTTTTCATCTGAATATTTCTATTTCTATTTAAACCCGAAAACGGGGAAACAAATGACTTTCCAACGTATTGAAATCCATTGCTACAAAATGAATCGTTCCTTTCCAACGGATTGAAATCCGTTGCTACAAAATGAATCGTTCCTTCGGAACTTTTATATACTATAAAAAGGAGTTGGCTCTAACTATTTTGTAAAGCTGTATTTTAATCCAATTTTTTAAAACGCACGACACCACCACCTGCACTACCTAAATTCAAAGTAAGAACATCCGAAGCTTTTACGGTTTTCTTTGAAATCGCTACTGCTTCAGGATTGTTTTTTTGATGGGTTCCTTCAGCATCTACATAAATCTGCGCTTCGTAAGTTGCCTTTGTGTCTAAGAATGATAATGAAACTTCTACTCTTCTTGGATTTTCATTGGTTAAAGTTCCCAAATACCAATCGGCACTGTTCCTATCTTTTCTTGCAGTGGTGATGTATTCTCCAATTTTTCCCTCTAGCACCTTCGTATCCTCCCAATCGGTAGGAACGTCTTTTAAAAATTGTAAGGCTGGTTTTCCTTCATAGTTTTCGGGAAGATCGGCCAGCATCTGAATAGGAGAATAAATGGTAACATACAAAGCCAATTGCTGCCCCACCGTTCCTTGAATTCTTTTGCCTGGATAGCCTTGTTTTACTTCTACATCAAAAATTCCAGGAGTAAAATCCATTGGTCCAGAAAGCAATCTCGTAAACGGAATAATACTTAAATGGTTAGGCGGATTCCCTTCGCTCCACGCATTGTATTCCTGTCCTCTCGCGGCTTCTCTAGAAACCATATTCGGATACGTGCGACGCTCTCCAGTATCTTTGATGGATTCATGATACAAAACGGCCAAATCATACTGGGCTGCTTTTTCTAAAATGTATCTGAAATAGTTTACTCCAAATTGGCCAAAGTGCATTTGTTTCATATTCAATTTAGAACCTACGTGACCAATTTTAACCGTGTGAATGCCCAACTTTTTATACAAAGCAAAACCTTCATCAACTTCTTTTAAGTAGTTTATTAAGTTAGAACCTGTTTCGTGATAGCCTATTAACTCAATGTTCTTTTGTTTTCCATAAGCCACAACTTTTTCTAAATCGAAATTGTCTGCATTTTTTGTAAAACTGAACATGTGCATGCGGTTTTCATACCAGCCGGGCGTCCAGCCTTTGTTCCAACCCTCAATCAATAAATGATGAAAGCCTTCTTTGGCGGTAAAGTCAATATATTCTTCGGCGTGTTTTGTGGTTGCACCTTGTTTCTCACTTTCCCAAAAAGTGTATTTCCCGATGTGCATTCCCCACCATATTCCTAAATATTTATAAGGTTTAAAATAGGTATTGGTATTTTTTAATTTGTTGGGTTCATTCAAATTCAAAACCAAGTAAGATGTAATCAATTCGCCTGCGTTTTCTCCTATTTGAATGGTTCTCCAAGACGAAGTAAACGTATCTTTTACGCGCACTTTTACCCCATCTGCCCAAGGCACCAAATCCGATTTTAGTTCAGTTCTTTTGGTATTGACCAAAGTCATACTAGCAAAATCTATCAAGTTGGCTTCGTGAAAACTCAATGCCAAGCCACTTTTACTCTCGATAGTTAATGGCGTTAACACCGTGTCTAGCGTACTTACCGGCGCCTCTTTAAACAAATATTCGTCACGGTTTTCTCTGTTGGCAGGAATCCACCAAGCTTTTCCATCTTCTTTTAGATTGAACGTTGTTTTTTCATCCATAATGAAAATACTGTCTTTCACTTTTTGTTTGGGATATACGTATCTGAAAGCGATTCCGTCATCAAAAGCACGAAACTGAATTTGTAATTTACGTTTGTTCCCTGTTTTTTGTTGTAAATCGACTACTAACTGATTGTAGTGGTTTCGGATGTTTTTCTTTTCTCCCCAAACTTGCTCCCACGTTTCATCAAAAGAAGATGTTTTTACATTTTTAACTTCAAAATTAGAGCTGAAATCTTCATTTCCTTTCAATAAAAACCCCATCGCTGATGGTGAAATCACTTCGGTTTTTCCGTGAGAAACGGTATATTTTGGAGCATTATTTACTAACTCAAATTTTATTTTGTTTTGACCTCCAGGCGAAGCCAATTCATAGGATGTAGTTTTTTTGCCTTGAGCATAACCCATACTAAGAGATAGAAGTACGGTAGAAAGGAGCAATTTATTTTTCATTGTTTCATTATTTTAAGCAGTTAAATAATCGAGAGTGGTAGCAACCAAGAACCACCCTCGATCTAAAAACCAATCCAACTTAATTATTTTATCCACTCGGTTTTGAAAGTGGTTTTTCCGTTTAGTGCATTTGAGGTGACTTCTCCCTCGTTTCCTTTTTTCACAACTGTGATGGTTTCAACAGCATCAGTTCCTGGTAAGAAAACTTTGGCTGTAGCCGTTGTCGTTGCATCAGAAGCATATACTTTTAAGGTCAATTTGCTCCAATCCATATCTTTGGTAGATTGTGCCAAAGCAATATGAGGAATCGCGGCTCCGTCTCTTACCAAAACTACGATAGGTACTTCGCCAGCCTTAATGTTATGCCATCCGCCTTGGTATACTTTTTTGGTTTGATAATCAATCCAAGTTCCTGCAGGTAAGTATACGTCTCTTTCGGTCACTTCTTCAAACAATGGAGCGACCAACATACTTGACCCAAATAAGTACTCATTATCGACCAACCAAGCTCCAGGATCATTTGGATATTCTACAAATAAAGCGCGCATCATAGGTAATCCTTTTTGTGAACTTTCTTTGGCTTGAGCATAAATGTAAGGCATCAATTCGTAACGCATATTGTCTGCTTTTCTAAATCCTTCTAAGAATTCTTTGCTATACAACCACGGCTCTCTTGGAGGCTCGCCGTGACTTCTAACATGTGAGGTAAACATTCCGAATGGCGCCCAACGGCGGTATAAATTTTCGGGTGATTTGGTCGCAAATCCACCCACGTCGTGACTCCAAAAACTGAATCCGCTTACTCCTAATGACAATCCACCTCTCAATTCAGCCGACATCGCTCCATTTGTAGTTTCGGCATCGCCTCCCCAATGCAATGGATAGCGCTGGCTTCCAGCCCAAGTGCTTCTGGCCCAGATTAAGGTATATTCTTTTTCTTTTTGAGTAACTTCGGCCACCGCTTTGTTGTAGCGCAAAGGATACAAGTTGTGTTCATAAAAACCAGTACGTCCTGAATGATAAATTCCGTCTGGTGGTGCAGCTTCTCCAAAATCAACTTTTATCACTCCCACACCTTGATCAAACAAATGTTTCAATTTGGCTTGATACCAAGTTACCGTTGCTGGATTAGAAAAATCTAAAACCGCATCTTCATACGGAAGGTTGCCTTTACGGTCTCTAACGGCAAGATTTTTATCCATGATTTCGTTGAACAAGGTATTCTTTGGTGAAAAATAAGGCAATTGCCACAAGCATACCTGAAAACCATCTTTTTTCAAATCGCTCATCATTTTTACAGGATCTTGAAAACGCGCTTTGGCAAACTCATAATTGTTTCTCCAATCAACATCGAACCAGCCCGTATCAAAATGAATTACATCGGTAGGTATTTTGTAAGCACGTAAATCCTTGGCTACTTGTCGGCCTTCTTTTTCTGAGAAATACGTAATACGACTCATCCAAAACCCAAAAGACCATAGTGGAGGCATGGCCGCTTTTCCTGTCAGGTTGGTGTATTCGTCTAAGATTTCTTTTGGTTCACCAATGAAGAAAAACAAATCCGCTTCGTCATCACCAATGTACATTTCGTTGGCACTAGCATAATATTTTCCAAAATCAACAGTAATGGGAGTAGAATGATGCATAAAAACTCCATACCCACGGCTGCTCATATAAAACGGAACGGGTTTGTACATGGTTTCGTTTTGAATTCCATTGGCATCATCTGTCCATAATACAACTTTTTGTCCACGTTTATTGAATTGGGTAAACGATTCTCCACAGCCAAATATTTTTTCATCAGGCTCTAAGCTAAAAGCAGCGCCCATACTTCTAGAATAATCGCTGTTTCTGCGCACATACGAAAAAGGAAGTGTTGGCGTGTAGGTATTTTTAAAATCAGTATCATGTAGTGTACTGGTGAGTAGTTTCCCTTTTTGGTCATAAATTTTTACATGCCAAGGCTTAGACAAAATTTCTACAGCCCCATAAGGACTGGTGTATTTGAAACCGCCTTCAATTTTTGAAAACTTCCATGACTCTGGATGATTTGGAGCCACGCCATTAATTAACATCAACGACTCTTTTTCTGGATGAAATTGTGGTCCAGAAGTCATTTTGATTCGCAAGGTTCTGTCTGAAACAAACTGAATTTGAAATGGTAATTCTGGTGCCACCTCATATTCTGTTGTAGGAAACTCATTAGCAGGAACTACTCCTGGTTTCATCATCATGTTATTAAACGCCTGACGCGTTTGATACGTATTTCGGATGTATTTAATGGTTCCTTTTCCTGTGGCTGGATCAAAATTGGTCAGCTCATCAGCAAAATAAAAAGTATTGAGATAATTCTGAAAATCTTTGCTGATGTCTATCGGTGCGTTCAGCACGTCCGCATTTTGAATTTGAGCTGAGGCTTTTGGCATCAAAACAAATCCAAGTATAAAAGCTGAAAACAGTGCGGTTAATTGTGAGTTTTTCATTGGTTAATAATTCATGATGTTAGTTTTCCTGCGAGGTTTTCAAAACTTCGTAGGTGTTTTGTGTAGATATTCTTTTTTACTTATTCAAAATATGTAATCATTCAGATGCTTTTCATTAACTCTTAATTGCCTCCAACTTTAGAGGGGTGAAATTTGCAAGCTTTAAGGGCTTTAGCCAAAATTCGCAGTTTTTGGCTAAAGCCGATACAATCCATTCCTACATTACTCCAGCTAAAGCTGGAGCCTATTCATTTAAAACCCTGACAGCTGGAGCCTATTCATTTAAAACCTTGACAGCTGAAGCCTATTCATTTAGAACCCTGACAGCCATGCTCATTTCATTGGTTAATAATTCTAGATGTTAGTTTTCCTGCGAAATTTTGAAAACCTCGTAGGTTTTTATTTATTTGAAACTTATAATTTATACCTACAAGGTTTTGAAAACCTTGCAGGAGTGGTGACTCATTATTCTGTTGTAATTACAATTGTGGCTTGTTTTAATCCATTTGCTTTAGCGGTCAATTCTAATCTTCCCGATTTATCTCCAGATTGAACGATAACCAGACATTTTCCAGCCAAAGCCGTATGTTTTGTTCCTTTATACGATTCATGACTTACGGGATCACCACTGCAAACGCCAACAATCTTACCGTTTCCTTTTAATGAAAAATGGATTTCATTATTGGCTTTTGGAGCCAAAGTTCCTTTTGCATCCAATATCGAAACGGTTACAAATGACAAATCGTTTTTATCAGCTTTGATGGTGCTTCGGTCAGCTTCAAGTTGTAGTTGATAGGGATTTCCTGCTGTTTTGATTTCTTTTTCTAAGACTACTTTTCCGTTTTTACGCGAAACCGCTTTCAACGTTCCTGGCTGAAAAGGAATCCTCCACATAACATGCAAATCGTCTCCTTTTTTACTTCTAGTCCCTACTGATTTTCCATTTAAGAATAATTCAACCTCATCGGCTTTGTTATAGTACGCCCAAACATCAACATTTTGTCCTACTTTCCAGTTCCAATGCGGAAAAAGATGCAAAACGGTTTGGTCTGTCCATTCGCTTTGGTACATATAATACACGTCTTTGGGGAAACCCGCCAAATCAACAATTCCGAAATAAGAACTGATCGATGGCCACTCATAAGGCGTTGGTTCACCGATATAATCAAAACCGGTCCAAATGTACATCCCAGATAGGAAGTCGTGTTTTTTGATAATTTTCCAAGTCGCTTCATGTGTAGAACCCCAAGGAGCTTGAACTTGGTCATACGAGGAAACGGTATTTCCAGGATTTCCTTCCGTAAATTTAAGATCCCATCGTATAGGCCATTTTTTTATACTATCCGAAACGGCATCATAATATCCTCTAGTGGCCAAAGCCGAAGTGGTTTCGGTAGCAATAAAAGGAATTCCTGGGAAATTCTTCTGATGAAATGCATAGGTTTGATGCGCATAATTGTATCCAATAATATCTAATGCTCCCGAAGCAGCAATCGTATTGTATTGCACCTTTGCTTTATCAAACTGTAATGTTACTTCATCAATATTCATATTTACGGGTGGATTCATGGCCGCTGTAATAGGGCGAGTCTTGTCGTACTGACGGGTAATAGCGGCCAATTCTTTGGCAATTTCGGCACCACTTTCGTCCCATTGTTGTGGAATTTCATTTCCGATACTCCACATAAAAATACTGGCGTGATTGCGATCGCGCAACAATTGATCAATTAAGTCTTGCTTGTGCCATTGGTCCCAATCATTGCCATAATCAAATGGAGTTTTGGTTTTCTTCCACATATCAAAAGCTTCGTCCATGACAATAAATCCCATTTTGTCACAAAGATCTAAAAGCTCAGGAGCTGGAGGGTTATGGGATGTTCTGATACCGTTGACTCCCATATTTTTTAAGATTTCTAACTGGCGTTCAATAGCGCGTGTGTTGATAGCAGCGCCCAAAGGACCTAAGTCATGATGCATGCAAACACCTTTTATTTTTACTTGTTTGCCATTCAAAATAAAGCCTTTGTTAGCATCAAACCTAAAACTCCTAACCCCAAATTGGGTGGTATATTGATCTACAATTTTATCGGCTACGGCTACTTCTGTGATTGCGGTGTACAATTCTGGAGTGGCAACAGACCATAAAATTGGGGCATCAATAATTGTTTTTTGTTGGATAGTTTGTCGGCCATTTGCTGCAATCGTGATATCTTGGGTAACCGAAGTTACTTTGGTGTCTTCCTTATAAATAGTAGTAGTGAGTGTGGCTTTTTGAGCGGTTCCCTTTTGATTTTGCACGGTAGTTTCAAGCTGTACCGTAGCTTGTTTATTGGTTACTTTTGGAGTGGTAATATACGTTCCCCATTGAGCAACGTGCAATTTATCGGTCGTTTCTAACCAAACGTTTCTGAATATTCCTGATCCAGAATACCATCTGGAATTGGGTTGTTTTGAATTGTCAACCTTTACAATAATTTCGTTGTTTTGATCTCCGTAGTTCAAATAAGGAGTAAGTTCATATTGAAAACCAATGTATCCGTTGGGACGTTTTCCTAGATAATGTCCGTTGATCCAGACTTGGCTGTTTCGGTACACACCATCAAAAGTAATTGTGGTTATTTTGGTGCTATCTTGAGCAGCGACTTTAAAGGTTTTTTTATACCAGCCTAAACCTCCAGTAAGCGCTCCACCACCATATCCTGCTGGACTTTTTTCGTCAAATTTCCCTTCGATGCTCCAATCGTGAGGCAAATCTAAATTGCGCCAAGCGGTGGTAGTACTGATGGTATCGTTGTCTTTGAGACTATCGTTTAAATGAAAACTCCAATCCGAATTAAAAGAAACCTTTCGATCGCTAAAAGCTTCGTTTTTTTTGCCACAAGCTTCTACCAGAAACATGCCTATGAGTAGGACAAGTAGTGAACTGCTTCTATATTTTCTTTTATTCATGACCTGAATGTATAATGGTATTTTTTATTTTATTACTGATATAAACATACCGATAAGTGGTTTCATTCACTTATCGGCTGTTTATTCAAATAAAAACGTAACTAACTTAAATAATTATTTTGCAATCAAATGATAAATCAAGACTTGCCCATCAGCTCTGATGGCGGCATAACTCAAGGTTGTAGCCGTAAGCTCTACCAATCGAACATTTGAGAAACTAAAGCCTGAATTCCAACTGTTTGTTGGACCAGGGTGCAACATTTCTAAACCACCATTAAGAATGATTCTATCATTGGTAAAATCAGCGGTTCTGTTATAGCTAAAAGTTCCTTTTTTGGTGGTTTTAGTAGTAGAATTAACCTCTGTTGACGTTTGTACTACGGTAACATTATAACCTCCATTTAAATTAAAAGTAATTTCTCCCCAGTCTTTGTCTTCGATTCCAGCCCAAGAAATATCAGAGAAATTAGGGTACCAATTCCAATCTCCTCCAACGGTACTATTGATGTACCCAGATCCAACAAATTCTAATGGCGCCGACATTTTTAGTATCCACGTTTTACCCTTAACACCATTGGTTAGTAAATCCCACTTTGGATCACTAAATAAGGTTAAATCATTTTGGCTAATCACTACTTTTTTGGGTTCAGCCTCTACAATTCCACCGCGAGTATAGGCTGTGAAGTTTACATAATAAGTTCCTGCAAATGGCAAAGCAATGTCTGCCACTTTGTTCGTATTAAAATGCCCCAATTCATTACCTAAAGCATCGGTATAACTCCAATATGGAATAACATCCAGATCCAAATTCTCTAAGGTCATGGAATTGCTTTTGGCAGTTACCGTGAATTTTAAGTCTGCCGCAGTTTTGGTTATGGCAGGCAAGCTATTTCTATCCTCTACTGGCTCGCAAGAAAACACGAATCCTAAAGTTATTATAGCTATTAATATGTGAAGTATACGTTTCATAATCGTTTGTTTTTTGAGTTAATTACCAACCTGGATTTTGTGTCATCGCACCGTTTGAAAGTAGGATTTGAGATTGAGGCAACGGAAACCAACCCACTGTTTCTGTTCTGAACGTCACATTAAATGTTGTTCCTGTTCCTGTATTATCGATAGCCGCTTTTGCTACAGCTACACCTTGTCTAAGCAAGTCGAAATAACGAAGGCCTTCAAGCGCTAATTCTAAACGACGCTCTTCCATAATATTGGTTTTTGTAGCCGTAACACGATGTGTAGTATCTTTGTAAGCACGATCGCGTACTCTGTCTAAACAAGTTTGGGCAAAAGCAAGATTGGTATCCAAGTTTAACTCGGCAGCCATTAATAGCACATCGGCAAAACGAATTACAGCATAATCCTGTAAGTTGTCAATTTGAAAGTTTCCTGTTCCGTGTTCATTGATTACAGGGCAATATTTTTTCCAAGCATAACCTGTGTATTGACGTTGTTCTCTAGCTACAGGATCAAAACTTAATCCTTCGCCAGCAAAATCAATAAACGACGCGGCTTTTCTGGTATCGCCAGTGCCATAGGCATCAACTAATTTTTTATTGACTGTTGCGCCTCCCCAACCTGTGCCATAAGGCCCAATGTTTCCACCACGAGGAGCGATAAGTACTTGGAAACGATTGCCTTCGTGAAGGTTCCAATCGCCTTTTCCTGAACCGTTGAATCGTACAGCAAAAACCATCTCGGTATTGTCTTCACCCGCGAATTGATCGAAAGAAGCTGCTAACCAAAGTTTAGCATAATCAGCCACTAAACCATGTCCGCTACTGTTTACCACATCATTGATGTAAGTTACCGCTTGCGTTTTAGAAACGACACCTGCTAAATCTGCTTTATTATAATATCCTGTGTAGAATAAAAACGTTCTAGCAAGATAAGCCTCAGCCGCCCATTTGGTAATACGACCATAATTAGCATTTCCAGTTTGAGAGTAATTTTCGGTTCCTAAATTATCGGCAGCAAATTTCAAATCACTAGCGATTAATTTATAGGTTTCCTCTGTAGAACTTCTAGGAGAATAATACTCGGCTGTCTTTAAAGTATGATCTAAAGCCACGATGTCTCCAAACATTCTGGCCAACTGAAAATGGAAATGCGCTCTAAGAAATCTAGCTTCGGCTTCGTATTTGGTTTTTAGTGCGGTATCTGTTCCCCAATTTACTTTATTCAAATTTTCTAATAAAATATTGGCTCTATAAATTCCTTGGTAACCCGTTTTCCAAGCCGTAGCATTCATGTCTTTATCTGTAACAAACAAGAAACGATCCCATTCTAGATCGCCTTGTCCATCGGCAATTCCGTATCCTCCAAAACAATTATCCGAAGCAATTTCGCTTGTGAGTAACGTATTGCCATAGCCTTCTCTTTGTAGAATATCATAAACCGCTACTAATCCTTGAAAAGCATCTTTGGGTGTAGAATAAAAATTCTCCGTAACTAATTCAGTATACGGTTCATTCTCTAAGAAATCATCAGAACAAGATCCCAGTGCAAACAAACCTGATACTGCGAAAAGATATATATATTTTTTCATGACTTTTAAAAATTAAAAATTAACATTAAGACCTAACATATATGTTCTAGGTTGAGGATAAAATCCAACATCGATTCCTTTGGCCCATGATTGGTTTGAGTTTCCAAATCCAATCTCTGGATCCATTCCTTGATATTTGGTAAAGGTGAAAAGGTTATTGGCCGAACCATAAATTCTGAATTTACTGAAGAAGCCTAAGTTTTTGGTCAGCTTTGTCAAATCGCAACCAATGGTTATGCTTTTAATTCTAAAGAAATCCGAATCCTGGATGTACAAATCAGAGAATTTAGTGTAATTCCCGTTAGCATCTGTTCCGTAAGTCACTCTTGGAATTTTGTTTGAAGTTCCTTCAGTAGTCCAACGGTCTAGGATAGTAGTAGTAAAATTGTTGTAAGCACGAGTGTAATCGTGAACTCCAAAAGCATTTTGACCACCCGCTACTCCATAAGTATAGATTGAAAAATCAAACGCTTTGTAAGACAACTCCATACTCAAACCATAAGTAAAGTCTGGGTTAGGATCTCCAATTTTAGTTTTATCATTAGCATCTATTTTTCCGTCACCGTTCAAGTCTACAAAACGAACATCGCCAGGTACCGCATTAGGCTGAACAGCAGTCAGCTCTGAGGTGTTTTGAAAAATTCCGTCGGTTTTTAATCCATAAAAATAACCGATAGGTTGTCCTACTTCTACACGATTCATTTCGTCTAATCCTTGGAATAACAAATTAGATTCTCCATGAATAATGCCTTCGGTATTAGCAATTCGCAACACTTGATTTTTATTGAATGACCCATTGGCGTTTACTGAAAAATTCCAGCCATCACCAAAAGAAGTTCTGTATCCTAATGCCAATTCAAAACCTTTATTGCTCACGTCTCCACCATTAATAAATGGTGCTGCTGCTCCTGCAATATCTGGTACAGATGCTTGTACTAACCAGTCTTTTGTTGTTTTATCATAGTAATCAAACGCTATCGTAAGCGAAGAAAACAAAGTCGCGTCGAATCCTAAATCTAACTGCTCAGAAGTCTCCCATTTAATGTCTGGGTTATCTAAAGCATCTGGGCTCGCTCCAACTTCTAGCGCTGTTCCTCCAGTTCCGAAATGGTAGTTTTTATCATAAGTACTAATCGTTGACATATAAGCAAATCGTTTAGCAAATTGATCGTTACCGTTTTGTCCCCAGCTCGCTCTAACTTTTAAGTTTTTCAACACTTTATTTTCTGGGAAAAAGCCCTCTTTATCTACATTCCAACCTGCAGAAAAAGCGGGAAAAATTGCATATTTATTATTAGGTCCAAATTCTGAAGATCCGTCTCTACGAATAGTCGCTGAGAATAAGTATTTGTTTTGATAATCATACAAGAAACGACCAAAGTACGATTGAATAGAATAATCTGTTCTATTACCCGCCACTGTATTAGACGTTTGATCGGTAGCATTGCTCAAATAAGCATATTTAAATCCTTCGCGAGTTAAATTTCTTCCCGTTGCACTTACATAATCCGATGTGTTCTCTTTGGCTGAAGTACCAATCAAAAGGTCAAAATGATGTGCATCATTTATAGCCGCTTTGTATTGTAGCGTATTTTCGAAAATCCAACCCAATCCTTTGTTCGCGCTTTGATTTACACTAGAAATATCGTTGTTATTGTTGGATGACAAACGGTAGATTGGAGTATAAGAACGGTAGGTACTATTAGTGATATCTACCCCAAAGCTAGTTCTAAAAGTGAAGTTTTTCAAGAATTTAGCTTCTGCAAAAATATTCCCTACGTAGCGGTCAATTTTATTTTCGTTGAAGTTGTTGTAGTACAAAGCACCGAGCGGGTTACTAATATCTGCTGAAACTATCGAATTAGCAAAACCTCCATTTGCATCATAAGCAGCATCAATAGGTGCAGCATTCAAAAACGCTCTAATACTGTTATTGTAAATTCCGTCATCCGAAATTCCGCTTCCTTTAATATTGGCAAAAGAGAAGTTCTCCCCAATTTTCAAATGGTCTTCGATGATTTCTGAAGTTGAGTTTACATTGAAAGTGATACGATCATATTTGGACTGATTGGTTTGACTACCAATTATACCTTCTTGACCATAATAAGAAATACCTGTAGCAATAGTTGATTTTTTGTCTCCCCCAGTTATCATCAAAGAGTGATTTTGTTTTATAGCGCCCTCATTGAACAAATAGTCTTGCCAATCTGTATTTGGAAAAGCTGCAATTTGTGATTGAGAATACAACGGTGCCATACCAGAGTTTACTCTTCCTTCATTGATAATGGTAGTGTATTCTTTGGTATTCAATAAATCCAATCGTTTGGCAATTTGTTGGAAACCTGTGTAACTGTTAAATGACACATTCATTTTTCCATCTTTTCCTTTTTTGGTGGTCACCAAAACTACTCCGTTTGCTGCTCTTGCTCCATAGATAGAAGCCGCAGCGGCATCTTTAAGAATATCTACCCTTTCTATTGAAGAAGGATCCAAATACCCAATTCCGTTATCGATCACCACTCCATCTACCACATAAAGCGGAGAATTATTTCCTGCGGTACCTACCCCACGAATGTTCACGACCATTCCCGCTCCTGGCTGACCAGAAGTAGCAGTAATCGACACCCCAGTACTTTGCCCTTGCAAGGCATTAACAACATCTAAACTGTTTACATTTTGAATATCTTTCCCGCTAATAACCGATGTAGAAGCCGTAGATACTTTTTTCTTTTGAGTACCATATCCAATAACAACAATCTCCTTTAATTCGGCAGTTTCTGCCTGAAGATAAATATCGATATTGGTTTGATTATTTATGTTTACTCGTTGGGTTCTATACCCTACGAAACTTACTAATAAGACATCATTTGGTTTGGCATTAATTTTAAAGGTCCCATCAAAACCAGTACTAGTACTCGTTTTTGAACCTTGTATTGTAATCCCAGCACCAGAGACTTCTAAATTATCGTTTGAAGTAAATACTTTTCCTGTAACAGAAATAGTACGGTCTTGTGCATAACCAGATTGTAGCATAAAAATGCTCAATAATAGCGTCATACAAAAGGAGAGCATTGTCGCTATACCATAATTTCTTTTCATGATTTTTGAGTAATTGGTTAATTTTTAATTTTCAAAGGTTTTTAGCTAATAAGCATTCGATACAATTTGCTCGAATAATTCTTGTTTACCACTGATGGGTTGAGGTTCTCCGTTTGCACGAGCGATTTGGCTTAATTCTTCAAGAGACAACTCTCCTTTTTCGAATTTGGCACCATTTCCGCTGTCAAATGATCCGTAACGCTGATCGCGCAATTTTTTATAATTGGTGTTTTGTAGTATATGATCGGCACAAATAAGTCCGCGAGCAAAAATGTCCATACCGGCGATGTGTGCAATGAACTTGTCTTCTAAATCGATTGAATTTCTTCGCACTTTAGCATCAAAATTGATTCCGCCACCACGAATTCCGCCACCTTCTAAGATGACCAACATGGCTTGTGTAATCTCATAAATATCAACTGGAAATTGATCGGTATCCCAACCATTTTGATAATCCCCACGATTGGCATCGATACTTCCTAACATTCCGGCGTCTACCGCAACTTGCAATTCGTGTTCAAAAGAGTGTCCCGCAAGCGTAGCGTGATTAACTTCAAGATTTAGTTTGAAATCATCTTGCAAACCGTATTTGTTTAAGAAGCCTAAAGAAGTAGCCGCATCAAAATCGTATTGATGTTTCATTGGCTCCATAGGTTTTGGTTCGATTAAGAAAGTACCTTTGAAACCTTGTTTACGCGCATAGTCTTTACAAAGGTTCAAAAACTGTCCCATGTGGTCTAGTTCACGCTTCATATTCGTATTCAAAAGACTCATGTATCCTTCGCGTCCTCCCCAAAAAACATAATTCTCACCTCCTAAAGCAATAGTAGCATCAATCGCTATTTTGGCTTGACCCGCAGCATAAGCCACCACGTCAAAATTAGGATTGGTAGAAGCACCGTTCATGTAACGAGGATTGCTAAATAAGTTTGAAGTTCCCCATAACAATTTGATTCCAGATTCTTGTTGTTTTTGTGTAGCATAATCTACCATAGTATGAATGCGCTTTTCAAAGGCAGCCAAAGTAGGCGCTTCCTCTACCACATCTACATCATGAAAACAATAAAAAGGCATACCTAATTTGCTCATGAATTCAAAAGCAGCGTCCATTTTATCTTGGGCTTTCAAAATCGCATCTTCATTTTTATTCCAAGAGAATTTCTCTGTCGAACTACCAAAAGGATCTCCTCCAGTATTGCATAGTGTGTGCCAATAGGCCATAGAAAAACGCAAATGTTCTTTTAAGGTTTTTCCTGCCACCACTCTATTTTCATCATACCATTTAAAAGCAAGAGGATTATCACTTTCTCTGCCCTCAAAGCGGATGGTGTCGATATTTTTAAAATAAGCTTGTTGTGTTGTATTCATTATATTTCGGTATTAATATTATTTTTCCATTCTTGATAAATCTCTTGGTATTGGTCGGATGCGCTTTTGGTTGGTTCTGTTCGTTCCAAACATTGCAATCCTTCAAAGGCTTGTTCCAAAGAGTCATAAAAGCCAAAGCCATAAGCGGCGCCACGAGCAGCACCCTCTGCCCCTGAAGTATTGTATAATTCTAAAGTAGTTTGAGTGGTATTGACAAAAGTTTCTCTAAACACTGGACTCAAAAACAAGTTGGCTTTTCCGGCACGAACCACATCTCCTGAAGCACCTACAGCTTTCATCACATCAAAACCATAGTTCATCGCAAAGACAATTCCTTCGCAAGCTGAACGAACAAGATGGCTGGGCTGATGGATGTTGAAATTGAGATTTTGAATACCCGAAGTCGCCTTTTTGTTATTAAAAATGCGCTCCACACCGTTACCAAAAGGATAAAAACGTAAGCCTTCGCTACCTGCTTTTACTTTGGCTGCCTCGGCATTTAATTGTTCATAGGCAATAAGTGTGTCACGATCTACCGACATTACTTTGCGCAACCATTGGTACAAAATTCCTGACCCATTGATGCAAAGCATTACCCCATTATTTTTTTGGGCTTCGGTATTATTTACATGCAAAAAAGTATTGATGCGGTTTTCTTTGTCATAAATATCTTGGTTACTTACTGCATAAACTACCGCCGATGTTCCCGCTGTGGTAGCAATTTCACCAGGTCTCAGTACATTCAACGACAAAGCATTGTTAGGTTGATCTCCAGCGCGATACGTAATTTTTGCTTTTGGATTCAATCCTAATTCTGAGGCAACACTTGGATGTAGTGTAGCTTGGTGGCCAAAATTGGGAACAATTTCCGGAATGAGTGTGTCAGGAAGTCCCATGGCTTGAAGAACTTCTGTAGCCAATCTTCCTTTTGAGAAATTCCACAAAGCCGCTTCAGACAAACCCGAAGTACTTATTTGTGCTTTCCCTGATAATTTTGCAGCTATAAAATCGCCAGGTAGCATCATATAGACTGCTTTTTCAAAAACTTCTGGTTGATGCGTTTGTACCCATTTCAACTTTGAAGCCGTAAAATTCCCAGGACTTCCCAAAATTTGTTGCTGGCACAAGTCGTGTCCCATTTCATCATAAATGGAATTTCCAATTGCTGCCGCACGACTATCGCACCATATAATAGAAGAACGAACTGGATTCAACGCTGCATCCGTCAGCACCAATCCATGCATTTGATAGGCGATGCCAATTCCTTCTATTTTTTTTAAATCGATGCCTTGTTGACTCGACAATAACTGAATGCCATTTTTTACATGCTGCCACCACAAATTAGGGTCTTGCTCTGCCCAACCAAATTGTGGTGCGTGAATATCCATTTCAAATTCTGGGACACTTACTGCCGCAATGGCTTTTCCTTTTTCGGCATCTACTACCGAAAGTTTTATTGAAGAGCTTCCCAAATCTATTCCTAAAAAGTACATATGTTTCTTTTTTTTCGATGATACATCATCTTTTTTTATCTTTTGGTCAAAACAACCTTAAGCTTATGGTTAATTTGACTACAAGTATAATTCAAATTCTGATATTAACAAAATTTTAGAAGTTCTTTTTTTTGAATTAAATAAATAAAAGCGTAAAAAAATACACATCTAGTAAAACAAGAGTCGAAACCCCTTGAAAAACCTAATAAAAAAACGCCTCAACTATACTTAAGAAATCGTTTTCTTAGTTAAAGTCAAGGCGGTATATTTCATCAATTACGTACATTTTTAAAAAAAAGTAACCCTTTCTATTCTGTATTCATTTGTAAATAATTGCGCGTTCCCATCAGATTACATTTTTATTTATTTATTTTGTAAAAAAATCTACAAGAAATGGTAAGAGAAGAAGCATTAGCCAAAACTGAACATGCCGCTATGAATGCCATTACTATTGACTGTGTTATCTTTGGTTTTGATAATGGCATACTCGAAGTACTTTTAGTAGAACACGCTGAGGGGATTAGTAAAGGAAAATGGGCATTGCCAGGAGGGTGGATCAAAAAGAAAGAAAGTATTGATGACGCGGCGCACCGTTTGCTAGCCGATCTTACGGGACTGGATAATATTTACCTAGAGCAACTAAAAGCGTTTGGTGAACCCGATCGTTTTCCGTTACGAAGGGTGATCACCATTGGCTATTATGCCTTAATCAAAAAAGAAGATTACAATATTAAAGCCGGTTTTACAGCATCGGACGCTAAATGGTACCGAATTAACGAAATTCCCAATTTAATCTACGACCACAACGATATCCTAAACTATAGCTTAACACATTTGCGTAACCGAGTACGACAAGCTCCGATAGGTTTCAATCTCTTACCCGAAAAATTTACCTTGCTACAACTTATGCACCTATATGAAGAAATTCTTGGGGTAGAAATGGATAAATCCAACTTTAGACGTAAAATATTGCACATGAAATTGCTCGTGGCACTAGACGAAAAGCAACAAGACGTATCGCATAGAGCAGCAAAATTGTACAAATTTGACCCCGCTATTTATGATAAATTAACCAAAAAAGGTTTCAATTTTGAGTTCTAAATCATAATCCAAATACATACATTTATACTCAATACCCTTGTCTTTTGATAAAATAACGGTATTGAGTATTTTTTATCGCTCCAATCGCATCTACTAACCAAACAACCACCATGGCAAAACAAAACGGATCAAAAATGTTGCCTTCTAGAAAAAAGGCCTTTGAAAAACTCAATATCAATCCCAACAAAAGAGTCATTTTATGCTTAGATGGCGGCGGTATGAGAGGAGTTTTAACCCTTCAACTGCTCAAAAAATTAGAGGAAACCGCTGGCATTCCTTGTTTTGAATTGTTTGATATGGTTGTAGGAACTTCTACCGGAGGTATCATTGCAGGCCTCATTGCTTCGGGCTATACCGCAACAGCGATAGAAGAAAAATACAGCACATTAATCGAAGAGGTATTTGACAAAAAACCCTTGGGTGATCGTTTTGTAAATCCACCAAAATACCTAAAAGGTAATTACCGAAAGCTACTTTTTAAAGAAATTCAAAACACTACCCTAGCCGAAAGTTGTGCCAAAACCGATATTGATTTGATGATTACAGCACATGATATGACCGCTTCCGAAGAAACTTTTTTTAGCTGTTTCAAGCAAAAAGACGGCAGCTTTTATGGCACCTACAAAGACGTATTACTCCGTGCCGTACTCGAAGCCACGATGAGTGCTCCTACTTATTTCAATCCGCTAGAACGTTTTGTAGATGGTGGAACGACTACCTACAACAATCCAACTCTTGCTGGATTTATGGAAGCCATTTCCTATAGCTTTCCCAAAGGTAAAGAAGAAAACTCTGCTTATGATGTTACCAAATTATGCCTGTTTAGTTTTGGCACCGGAATCTCAAGACAATTTGTACACCCCGATACTACTCATAAAATAAAAGGTTTAGATATTAAGTTCTGGCTGGAATGGCTGATGACACAAATGGGTCAAGATTCCAGCGCTATGCAAGTCAATACCCTACGCTCGCCGATGATTAATAAAATTATTGATTTTAGACGATTCCAAATTTCATTAGACCCTGTCTCTATCAAAAAAATCCCGAACACGGACGGATTAAACCCCAAAAAATATCCTTCAAAATGGTTGCATGATGTAGATTATTCCATCTTTAACTCTATTGATATGGCGGATATTAATCGCTTTGATTTGATGCAAGTCATTGGTCAACAAATGGCCGAATACATCATCCAAAAAGGCGGTGCTTTTCAGAAAGATTTGGTCGACAGCAACAACAACGACGCTTTGGTGACTACATTTGGCGACATCGAAAGGATTCAAAAACAAATGAGCGACCCCAATTGGTTGGATACTTTTCACGTCTAAAAGCAGTGATTGTAACTTATCAACAGCCACAAAAAATTAACTATCGTTAGCTACTTACGGCAGTTCGAATGCTGTAAATTTGCAACATGTATGCTTTAGTCGATTGTAATAATTTCTATGCTTCTTGCGAACGTGTTTTTCAGCCGAAATTCAACGGAAAACCAGTTGCGATATTATCCAATAACGATGGTTGTGTGATTTCTAGAAGTAATGAAGCCAAGGCAGTTGGGATTCCTATGGGCGCACCTGCCTTTCAAATCAAAGACTTGATAAAAGAGAAAGAAGTCGCTGTCTTTTCCTCCAATTATCCGTTGTACGGCGATTTGAGTAATAGAGTGATGGCTATCTTGAATCAATTCACGCCGAATATTGAAATCTACAGTATAGATGAAGCCTTCCTGAATTTTGATGGCCTTTCGATTGAGGACTACCACAGCTACGGACTTCAAATGAAAACCCGAGTACAAAAATGGGTGGGAATTCCGGTTTGCATTGGCTTTGCCGAAACCAAAGCACTCTCTAAAGTCGCCAATAAAATCGCTAAAAAATTTCAAGATCGCACCCAAGGCGTCTATGTTATTGACTCCGAAGAAAAACGCATCAAAGCCCTAAAATGGACCAAGATTGAAGACGTTTGGGGCATTGGGTATCGCACGACCAAAAAAGCCAAACTGCGCAACATACAAACAGCACTAGATTTTATACAACCGCAACACGAAGCTTGGATTAAAAAAGAAATGGGCGTGATTGGCCTTAGATTAAAACAAGAATTAGAAGGCAAATCAGTATTAGATTTAGAACCTGTTGTGCTTCAAAAAAAGAGCATTGCCACCACAAGAAGCTTTCCAAAACAAATCGCTGAATTTGATTTACTAAGAGAACGTATCGCAACTTTTGCCGCAGTTTGTGCCGAAAAATTACGCAAACAACATTCCTGTTGCCATACCATTATCGTGATGCTGGTCATTGACAAGCACTCGGTCAACTCCTCAAAATACTATTTCAACAAAGCCATAACATTACCCTACGCAAGCCATTCGACCTTAACAATTTCGAACGCTGCCATCGCTTTGCTAAAAGAATTGCACCAAGGCAACGAAGGCATTAAGTTCAAAAAAGCGGGAGTAATTGTGACCGAACTGATTGACGAAAATAAAAAACAACTGCATTTGTTCGAAGAAGAGAACCCAAAACACTTGGCTTTGATGCAAACCATCGATCAGCTCAATCGCAAAATCGGAATGACCAAAGTAAAATTGGCTACCCAAAATCTGAGTCTGACTTGGAACATGAATCAAAATCATTTGTCACCAAAATACACCACAAAGTTTAAAGAAATACTCGAAATACAATGTCTGTAAACCCAAAACAAAAGCTCACTTTCTTCCGTCCAGACTTCGAAAGTGAACTCCGAATACCGTATATCAATGAGGGCGTTTCGGCAGGATTTCCTTCGCCGGCAGCAGATTTTATGGAAACTAACATTGATTTGAACAAAGAATTGAGCGAAAATCCATTGGCTACCTTTTATATCAAAGTCAAAGGCAACTCTATGATTGATGCGGGTATCAATGACAAAGATGTATTGGTCGTTGACCGAAGTTTAGAACCCAAAAACAACAAAATTGCGATTTGCTGCATTGATGGTGAATTTACCGTAAAACGCATTCAGGTCGAGAAGGATTGTATGTATTTGCTGCCCGAAAATCCAAGCTATAAACCCATTTTAGTTACCGAAGAAAACCAATTGATCATTTGGGGTATGGTAACTTATGTGATTAAAAAAGTATAGGCTACAAACCCATTTTAAAAATTACAATGTAATGCTGTTACCAAATAAAAAAGGTGAAACCGTACATATTGGTTTCACCTTTTTTAAAACTAACTAATTTTATTTTTACCAGAACTTCACGTACAAAGCAACAATAACTAACAAAGTAATCACTACCAAAACAGTGGTTTGTGGTTTTAATTTAAACATTTCGGTATCTAGCTCAAATGCTTTTGGATTTACTTTTGGCCCTGCAAAACTTATTAAAATCATGGTCAAAGTAGTAAAGAAGAAAGATAAGCCCATACACACGTGGAAAGGAATTTCGAATGCTCCTTTTCCGTTGGCATAAGCTGTATACAATAATGTGTCGTTGCCAAATAACATCGGTGCATATTCATTGAATAAAACCGATAATAAGAATCCTAAAATCACCCCAACAATAGCTGCGGCTCCTGTAGTACGTTTCCAGAACATCCCTAAGATAAACATAGCAAATACCCCTGGACTAATAAATCCTGTATACTTTTGAATATAGGTAAATCCACCCACACCACCAATTCCTAATATATCATTCCATGTAAATAAAACTGCCAACAACATTGCAGCAAAAACAGCCATACGACCAATGTTTACTTGTTGTTTTTCACCTGCTTCTTTTTGGATGTATTTTTTGTGTATATCCAAAGTATAAATGGTGGAAATACTATTTACTTTACTTGCCAATGAAGCCACAATAGCTGCTGTTAAGGCCGCAACCGAAAGACCTTTTAATCCTGTTGGTAAAAAGGTAAGTATAGCAGAATAAGCACCATCTTTACCTCCAACTAATTGAGGCAAATGACCATTTTGGTACAACACATAAGCTGCAATACCTGGCAACATTACAATGATAGGCATTAATAATTTCAATAAACCTGCAAATAAAATACCAGTACGAGCCGTTTGTAAATCAGCACCCAAAGCTCTTTGTGTAATGTATTGATTACATCCCCAATAATTCAAATTGATAATCCAGATACCCGCTGCATAAGACAACAAACCTGGAAAAGTCAAATACTTGTCAATATCTAATTGAGAAGAAGTAGCGGTTGGTTTAGGGATAATCATTTTGAAGTGTTCAGGTGCTTCGCGCATCAATACTTTGAAACCTGCAATGGCATTTTCACCCACTCCAAAGTACTGACCAACAGTAGTCAATGCAACATAAGACGTCACCAAACCACCAATGATTAATACAGCAACTTGAACCACATCGGTATAGGCTACAACTTTCATTCCTCCCAAAGAGATAAACAAAGCAAAAACAGCCAAACCTACCATGATCACGTGCAGGTATTCTCCACCAGCAAGCCCATTAATTGCTACGGCTCCTAAGTAAAGAATCGAAGTTAAGTTTACAAATACATATAAAAACAACCAAAACACAGCCATAATCAAAGCTGTAGATTCGTTGTAACGCATTTTTAAGAATTGGGGCATTGTATAAATCTTATTCTTAAGATATACCGGAATAAACCATACCGCAACAATAATCAACGCTACTGCTGCAAGCCACTCATAAGCAGCCACTGCGATTCCTAAAAAGAAACCCTCACCACTCATCCCGATAAATTGCTCTGCCGAGATATTAGAAGCAATAAGTGAGGCTCCAATTGCCCACCAAGTTAAATTCCCTTCGGCCAAAAAATATCCTTTGGCATCTTGTTCCTCTTTTTTTCGTTTGCGATAAACGGTGTAGCCGTAAGAAGAAACGGCAATAAAGTAAATAATGAATATCGCATAATCTGCGAAGGCTAAGTTTTGGTTCATGGATAATACTTTTTTGAAAATTAATAGTTTTGTTGTAATCCGAATGTAATTCTACTACTTTAATCGCAACTAAAAAAGCTAAATCATTCGTTTTGTTATTAAAATCACATTTTTAATGCGACATATGTTTTATTTTTTCTATTTTTTTATCAAATCCAAAAATAAAATAAAAATAGTTATTTCAATTGATTATAAATGTATTTTTTACATTTATTTTTATTTTTTTATGTTAAATTTTTTATTGCAAAAAAATAGCAGATTAAATATGAAATAGACAACTATTGACAGCCTCTACTCTTTTGTTCCCATTTCCAAGCGCTTTCGATAGCTTCTTCGAGGGTTTCTGCTGTTTTCCAGCCTAGTACTGTATTGGCTTTTTCGGTATTGGCATAGGCTTCGGTTACATCGCCTTCTCTTCGTGGTATGATGGTATACGGTAGCTTTTGCCCACTCACTTTTTCAAAAGCAGTAATCACTTCGAGTACAGAACTTCCTTTACCTGTTCCTAAATTGAAGACCTCTAATGCCGTTTCATTTTTCTTATCCAACAAGCGTTGCAAAGCCACTACATGTGCCTTGGCCAAATCTACTACGTGGATGTAATCACGCACACAAGTGCCATCAACCGTAGGATAATCATTGCCATAAACTGATAACTCTTTGCGCAAGCCCATTCCAGTTTGTGTAATAAAAGGGACTAAATTTTGAGGAACACCAATAGGCAATTCTCCAATTTCAGCAGAAGGATGCGCTCCAATCGGGTTAAAATAACGCAACAAAATAGCATTGAGTCCACTGACTTTGGTTACATCGGCAATGATTTCTTCTCCTATTTGTTTGGTATTTCCATAAGGAGACATCGCAGCTTGAATCGGCGTAGTTTCTGCAATAGGCATCACTTCGGCTTGACCATAAACCGTGCAAGAAGAACTAAAAATAAAATGAGCTTCTGGCTTTTTCTGTAATTCTTGCAAAAGATAAACCAAAGAAGCAATGTTATTCTCGTAATACAATAAAGGATTTTGCACACTCTCGCCCACCGCCTTGGAGGCTGCGAAATGAATCACTCCTGTAACCTCAGTATATTTGGCAAAAAAAGCTTGCACGGCTGCTTTTTCTCTTAAATCAATTGGTTCAAAAATAGGCTGCTTTCCTGTGATTCTTTCAATTCCACCCAAAACATCAATAGACGAATTCGATAAATTATCAATCACGATTACCTCATAACCAACATTTTGTAATTCAACCACCGTATGCGAACCTATAAATCCTAAACCTCCTGTGACAACTATTTGCATCTTATTTGTTTTTATAATGAACTATTGACAATCCTCTCAAAACCTCAGCACTTTTCTCTGGAGTAATATCACGCTGTGACTCGCCCATCATTTCGTAGCCTACCATAAATTTCTTTACCGAAGCTGAGCGCAACAAAGGCGGATAAAAATGCATGTGAAAATGCCATTCTGGATGTTCTTCACCATCAGTAGGCGCTTGATGAATCCCCGAAGAATAAGGAAATGAAGTCTCAAAAAGGTTATCGTATTTGGTGGTTAATTGTTTTAAAATAATCGCAAAAGCTGTTACCTCAGCTGCACTAAAGTCTGTGATTTTAGAAACGCTGCGTTTGCTCACAATCATAGTTTCGTAAGGCCAAATCGCCCAAAAAGGCACCAAGGCTACAAAATGCTCATTCTCGATAACGATGCGCTCTTGTACTTTCAATTCTTCTTGAACATAATCTTGCAATAGGGTTCGGCCTTGTTGCTCATAATACTGCTTCAAGCTATTATGTGTTTTTTCAACTTGCGTAGGCAAAGACGATTGTGCCCAAATTTGACCATGCGGATGCGGATTACTACAGCCCATCACACTGCCTTTGTTTTCAAAAATTTGAACATGATTAATGTAATCTATAGCGCCCAAAGTGGTATATTCTTTTTGCCAAGTCGCTACAATATTCTCGATATTCTCGACCTCCATTTGAGGTAAGGTCAAATCGTGTCTCGGAGAAAAACAAACCACTCTAGAAATGCCTCGTTCTGGTTGTGCCTTAAAAAAAGTAGGCGCATTGTTTTCTTCAAAAGCAATAGGCTCTTGCTTTAGCGCTGCAAAATCATTTTCGAAAACGTAACAAGAATCATAAGCAGGGTTCACTTCTCCATTAGCACGTACATTACCTGGACACAAGTAACATTCTGAGTCATACTCTGGCAATTGCGCACCTGAGATGCTTTCCTTTTGACCTTGCCAAGGTCGTTTAGAACGATGGGGCGAAACCAAAACCCATTCATTGATTAAGGGATTAAAACGTCTGTGTGGGTCTTCGTTGATATCAAAATTTTTCATGCTATTCATTTTATGTTTTTTGACACAGATTTGCTACGCCTATTCGCTACCACTCGGGTCACGAATTATCACAGATTAATTTTGTGCTTAAAAATTTGTGCAAATCTGTGGAATCAGCGTTAAGTTTTTTATTAGTTATGATGGCTCATATAAGGATGTCCCGTTTCCGATTTTTACATCATAGATTTTCAACTCAATGTTCCATTTTTCTTGGTACAATTGGGCGAATTTTTGTTTAACGGCTTCTTCTTTTCCTTTTTTAATCAAAGTAATGGTGCAACCACCAAAACCACCGCCCATCAATCGGGAGCCTATTACGGCATCATCGGCTAAGGCCAATTCGACCAAATAATCCAACTCGGGACAGCTCACTTCGTATTCTCTAGACAAACCATCGTGTGTTTCAAAAAGTAACTGTCCCAAAAGTTCAATATTTCCAGCATCCAAAGCTTCGCAGGCCATAGACACACGAGCGATTTCTTTGACAACATAATGCACGCGTGTAAAAACAACAGCATCCATTTTGTCTTTCAAAGTCAACAATTGCGCTTCGGTACAATTTCTGAAACTTTTAATTTCAGGAAAATTAGCTTTTATAATCGCCAAACCTTCCTCACATTCTTCTCTTCTTTTGTTATACGCGGATGTAAACAAGGAATGCTTCACATTACTATCGAACAACACCAAAGCATAGTCTTTAAAATCAGCGTTGTGGTACTCAAATTCCAAAGTATTGCAATCCAATTTGATAACCTTATTTTCTAGTCCGTGCACACTGGCAAATTGGTCCATAATACCACAATTGATTCCCACCCAATGTTCTGCCTTTTGGCTCATCAAAGCGCGATTTTGTTGGCTAATGTCTAGATTGAAAAGTGATTGCATTCCGAAAAGGAAACCACATTCTAAAGCAGCAGAAGACGACAATCCAGAACCTACAGGAATATTGCTACTAAATACGCAATTGACTCCACTACAATCAAATCCATTGTCTTGTAACTGTTTCAAAACCCCTAAAATGTAATTGTTCCAAACGGTTGAACTGAGTTGAATGCCTTGCGACAAATCGATTTCGAATTCTTGATTCAAATCGATAGCCACGATTCGAGAAGTAGTGGTGTTGCTTTTTTCGAAAGCAAAGCAAACAATCTTATCTATAGCAGCAGGCAATACATAGCCATCGTTGTAATCTACATGTTCCCCAATGATGTTAATTCTTCCTGGAGAAAGCACTATTTTTTCGGGTGCATTACCAAATGTTTCCTGAAAAAAAGCGGTCGTTTTTTGTATTAATGAATCATTCATTATTTTGAATATTATCCTCACCCCTAGCCCCTCTCCAAAGGAAAGGGGAGTTTGTTCGGTTTAATTTATATTTACTCTTTGTGTTCTTATTTCTCAGATACCAGGTTCAGTTTACCACTCTTCAGCCCATCACCGGTTACTTCCAATTTGATATCGCCTGCGGTGGTCTTCGATTTCACCAATACAACCAATTTTCCGCTAAACAACTTCATCGTGTCTTTATGGAATAGTTCGAGTGAAGTCGCATCTCCATTGCAAGCGGCGCGATACGTACCCGCTCCTGACACTTTAAATTTCAATTGGTTCGTGACTGTTGGACAAAGCACTCCATTTTTATCCACTACAGAAACCGTCACAAACGAAATATCTTCGCCATCGGCCGTGATGGTTTTTCGGTCGGCATCCAAAACGATTTGGTACGGCTGACCAGCGGTTCGGATTTCCTTCTCTTCAGCCACTTTGCCATTGTCATCATAAGCAACAACTTTTACCGTTCCTGGTTCATATTTTACATCCATCCACATCAAGCGGTAACGGTTTTGCGGAGTGTTTTTGTTTTTGGTTTGTACGCCCCTACTTTTGCCATTAATAAAAAGTTCAGCACTGTTGTAACTGGTGTACACAAAAACAGGAGTTGTTTGTCCTTCTCGACCTTCCCAATTCCAATGCGGTAAAATGTGTAGCGTAGTTGCCTTGGTATTCCAACGGCTTCGGTACAAATAATAGCGGTCTTTTGGCAAACCTGCTAAATCGTTAATTCCGAAATACGAACTACGAGACGGCCAGCTTTCGTCATAAGGTGTCGGTTCACCCAAATAATCAAAACCTGTCCAAACGAATTCACCAATTACCCAAGGTTTATCATCCTGAAGTACGAAATCTTCATCGGGAACATTGGACCAACTACAGGCTTCCAAATCATACGATGAAGATTGAAAGTCTGGGTACTGCTTCATTTTTTCTTGTACTACAGGAAATTTATAAATCCCTCTAGAGCTCACGGTTGAAGCGGTTTCGGAACCCAAAATGAATCCTTGCGGAAATTTTTTGAATGCCTCATCATACAAATGCACGCGATAATTGAGTCCTGGAATATCCAACAAAGCTCCAAAACCAGATTCCATCGTCGCTTTTACTTGATCCATTCCTACGGTTACAGGGCGCGTTGGATCTTCTCTATGAAAAATTTCCTGCAACCATTTGGCTCGTTTTACACCCGCTTCTCCCCATTGATCTGGAACTTCATTTCCTGAACTCCACATCACAATAGAAGGATGATTTCTTGTGGCTTGCACCAGATTAACAATGTCTTTTTCGGCATATTCGTCAAAAAAGCGATGGTAGCCGTTTTCTACTTTTGGTAAAACCCATTCGTCGAAACTCTCTGCCAGAAACAAAAAGCCCATTTCGTCTGCCAACTCCAATTGCTCGAAAGAAGGCATATTGTGCGAACTGCGAATGGCATTGCATCCCATATCTTTTAAAATGGTCAACTGTCTACGCAAAGCGGCTTTGTTTACCGCAGCACCAAGAGGTCCCAAATCGTGATGCAAACAAACCCCTTTGAATTTGGTCACTTTCCCATTAACACTAAATCCTTTATTGGCTTCATATTTAATTTCTCGGATTCCAAATCGGGTGGCCACCTCATCTTTTAGTGCATTGCCAATATACAATTGAGCAACCGCTTTGTACAAATAAGGTGATTCGGGACTCCACAATTTTGGATGCTCTACTTTTATATTTTGGTCAAACTCTTTTCCGAAGCGTAAGGAAGACTCCTCTACACTTACTTTTTGACCTTCGGCATCAAAAATAGTGGTTACCAAACGCGTATTTTCGCCTGAAGCTTTGGTCTTAATATTGACTTTGGCCACGGCATCGCTAATAAAAGGTGTCGTGATAAACTGCCCCCATTGGTCAATGCTTTCATTGTTCTTAACGATAACACTAACTTTTCGGTACAAACCAGCTCCAGGGTACCAGCGGGAGGCAAATTCTTTATTCGTTAATTTTACGGCTACAGTATTGTCGCCTTCTTGAATAAATTGAGAAACATCAAAATAAAAATAACTATAGCCATACGCCCATTCTCCTACTTTTTTCCCATTCAAATACACTTGAGGTTCACTCATAGCGCCTTCAAAAAGTAGTAGTATTTTTTTTCCTTTGGCTTCTTTGGGCAACGTAAAAGTATTGCGATACCAAGCAGTGCCAATATGTGGTAAGGCGCCTGTTCTTCCTGTTTTTTCGGTAGCTACATTTTCTCCATTTTGAACGATGGCAACATTTTGTATGTCTACTTTTTTATCAAAAGGACCATAAATTGCCCAATCGTGCGGAACAGTAACCGATTCCCATTTCGAGTCGTTGAAGTTCGTTTTGAAAGCGTCTTCAACATTTCCTTTTTGAAATTTCCAATGGGTATCCAATACCTTTACCACTCGGGCTTGAGAAAAAGCTGTGGCGGTGAAGGCTATAAAAACCAACAAAAAAGAGGATATTTTTTTCATTTGTAAACCTGTATAATTATTTACTATATTATTAAATTTATAAACATTTAAGTCATTTAAGCGAAAGTTAGTTAGCTAGTCTAATACTGTTCAAAAGAAAATATAAGTTCAAAACATTCTCTGTAAGGCTAACGGTATTTACTTAAACGAACTGATATTTTCACTTATAATAAAATCAAAAACTTATATGACTTATATGCTCATTATTTTTGCGACCCTTGCGTTTCAATTTTTTACCACAAAGAAACACGAAGAAGTCACGGAGCTACACAAGAAATGCGGTTGAACTTTACAATTTATTTTGAAAGCGTATTTCGCAGATTTTACTCATTTTTTAAAGTGTATTTTGTTAAAAATTTACTTTCCCCTTAAACCTTTTATGCCCTTAATTGCCTTAAATGGTTCAAACCCATTTCATTTTTACTCCAAACTTATGTGACTTATATGTTGTAGCATTTTTTAAATCCAATTCATTATTCTTTAAAAGCATCCAATGCGGGTGAAGGTTTACCATCTTGTTGCCAAGCACTCAAAGCATAACCACTCCAAGATTTGGCACCTTGGGGCTCCCAATACAAAACGCCCAAGCCTTTATTATTGGGAACGGCCCTTACGGCTTTGATCGTAGCAGCTAGAAGTTCTTTGGTGTTTTGTACTTGTTCATCAACACCGCCAACTTCGACCACCATTACTTCTTTCTGATAACGAGAAGCCATATCGTTTAGGTTTTTTTGTAAATCGGCTAGGGTTTCTGAATAGTCTTTTTTGATCCAAAACGGATAATAAGACAGACCAATAACGTCATACTTTACTTGATGTTCGGTAGCTTTATCAAAAAACCAACGGAATTTTTCATTGTTGTTTCCTTCATCTACGTGTACAATTACTTTGATTTTGGCGTTCACAGCTTTGGTCGCTTCGTATCCTTTATTTAGTAATTGCGCTAGTTGAGCCCAATTGTTAGTACTCCCATCAGGCCAAAGCATTCCGCCTGGAATTTCATTCCCCACCTGAACCCATTCTGGAGTAATACCTACTTTTTTTAAAGCGGTCAACACATCAAATGTATGTTCATTGACTTTATTTTGTAACGCCTCGAACGATAAGTTGGCCCAAGCAGCAGGTTTGGCTTGTTTGGCGGGATCTGCCCAAGTATCGCTATAGTGAAAATCGATCATAATGCGCATTTTGGCTTTTTGAGCGCGCAAGGCCATAGCTACTGTTTCTTCCTTACTGCAATGACCACTGGCTTTGTCTTGACTTGGATTGACAAATACTCGCAAACGAATGGTGTTCATCCCGCGTTCTTTTAGCAATTGCAAACACTCTTTTTCCTTTCCGTCGGCATCATAAAAACGATAGCCAGTAGCTTCCATTTGCGGCAACCAACTCACGTCGGCCCCTTTGACGAAAGCCGATGTATTTTTCTTTTGTCCCAAAGCAATAGTGGTACTACTTATAAAAAGAAGCAGTAGCACTATTCTTTGAAAAACGCTAACTGTAGTAATCATAACTAATTGGTAAACGCTTGTAAAACGGGTAATGATTTATTTGAAAAATCATAGAATGCCTGGTTTTCGAAGGTAGATCCATTGGTAGCTTGGCTGCCTTTGAAAGATACCCATTCGCCTCCCCAATACGCAAAACCTTGTCCGTAAGTAGACGATTTTACTACATCTTTAATCGCCAAAACAAAGCTTTTTTGCCCTTCGGCTGTAGCAGGATAACCGGTAACCAATTGTGAATCTAACCCAACAATATTATTCGTCCAATCATTGAATCCTAGAGTAAAAGGATAAGCGGTTTCTGCTATCACTACTTTTTTAGAAAAGTTTTTACCTAAGGCATCAATAGTGGTTTTTACCGTAGTCAAATCTTTCCCGTGCCAGATAGGATAATACGACAAACCGATATAATCATAATCAATACTTTTTACTTTAGTATAAAACCAATTCGTATCTGTAGCCGAAACGCCTGCATAGTGAATCATAATTTTGGTACTTGGCGCTTTACTTCGAATAGTAGTACTCATTGTTTTTAGCAAATCTATACATTGTGCTTCTTGATTGATTAAATGCCCTTGAGGCCAAAGCAATCCGCTATTGATTTCGTTCCCGATTTGAATAATATCTGGATTAATTTCGGTCAAAATAGTTGTGGTATAGGTGGCTACTGCTGCTTTCAAATCCGTAAAAGATAAATTTTTCCAAGCAGCTGGAGTGGTTTGAACCGCAGGATCTGCCCAAGTATCAGAATAGTGAACGGTTAACCAAACTTTTAAACCTGCTTGTTTTACTCGTTGCGCAAGAGCCTTTACCTCAGTTAATCCAGAATGCCCGTTGGATGGGTCTTTCCACAAACGAATTCTAATGGTATTACAACCAGCACTTTTTAGTGTGGTTAGCATGTCTTCGGTTTTTCCGTTGTTAGTAAAAACTACGCCCGCTGCTTCAATTTCTGGTAAATATGAAATATCAGCCGCTTTAATAAAATCGCTCGTTACTACAGGTGGTGTAACGGTTCCGCCATCGCTTTTTTCGCTATCGCTAGAGCATGCTGTTTGTAGCAAAACACTTAGAAGAATAACGATGTTTAAGAATATTTTTTTCATAATTTAGGTAATTAAATTGATTTGGATTGGAATTTATAGATGGTTTTGTGGTAATAATTTTCGTCTTTTTTTAATACCGCCGAAGGAAAATGATCGTGATTAGGTGCATCTGGAAAATTTTGTGTTTCAAAACAAATGCCACTCAAAGGATGGTAGTTCGCACCTTCTTTCCCAGGAATGGTATCAAAACAATTGCCTCCCACATAAATATGAACACCCGGCTGATTGGTATAAACCGATAATTGCAAGTTGTTTTTGGAACTGTATAGCGAAGCCGCCATTTCTTCTTGACTTCCCAAAACGAAAGTATCATCAATAGACGTTGGACAGTTTTTAGCTTCCAAAAAATCGAAGGCACTTTCGGCTACAGCCAAAACCCTACCAGTTGGTATGTTTTGATGGTTCTTCTCTATTACTTTTTCTGCATTGACGAATAATTCTTGTTGTGTTACCGCATGTCCATGTCCATCGAGATTAAAATAACTGTGATGGGTCAGGTTCAATACAGTGTCCTCGGTGGTAGTAGCATTGTACTCCACTACCAATTCATTCGACTCTGTCAAACTATAAGTAACTGTTACGGCTAACTCACCAGGGAAATTCTCTTCGCCAGCTGGACTCTTGTACGACATGGTAACCGCTGAATTGATGCCTTTTTTTACATTTTCTATTTTCCAGTTTTTTTGATGAAAACCAGAGGCTCCACCATGCAACAAATGCTCGCCATGGTTGGGATTTAACTTAATAGTTTGTCCGTTCAAGTCAAAGCTACTCCCCTTAATTCTTCCAGCATACCTGCCAATTATTGCTCCAAAATAAGGAGGACTGGGCAACTCAAAGGACTGGATATAATCGTTTAAGGTTTCGAATCCCAAAACAACATCAACTTCTTTGTTATCAGCCATAGGAATTTTTACAGATGTTACTGTAGCCCCATAACTTATCACATGAACTTGTACGCCATTTTTATTGGTTAATAGAACCGCCTGAACTTCCTCACCGTTAGGCAAAATACCATATGATTTGTTTATGGAGCGTGTCATAATTTGAGAAATTTATTTTATTTGAGCTTATTTTTTATCAAATGTGAAATTCAAAAGTATACAAAAAAAGAACAAAAACATACCAGTACCTACCAGTTTTTTAAACTTCAGAAAAACAGCAAGAATAATAAAAATCAAGCAACCAAAATGGCTCTATTTTGCACCAAAAAAAAATTAAAACGGCTGTAAAAAAACAACCCTCGATAGCAAAAACTACCGAGGATTGAAAAGTATAAAAAAACCAAAATTTATTACTGTGCTACAATGAACGTGTAACGTCCATCTAAATCATTGAACCAGATATCGTATTTACCTGCTGTTACGATAATATCACCACCATTATCTCCCCAATTCACATCCCAACTGTTGTTGGCTCTGAATTTCATTTTCCCATCAGTAAGTGTTTGAGTAACTTTCCACATATGGGCATCAAATGTAGATTGTACCATTGGTACACTCACATCCCAACCAGAAGGTAAAGCATCACCAACTAATCCAACTGTTGCATAAGTAGTGGTTGATCCTGTGTAAGGTGTTAAAGTATAGGTTAATGATTCTAAATTCAATTCTAAATAATAGTATCCTGCTTTGTCTGTAGGGAAAAGTCCTGGATCTGGTGCGCTATCATTGGCTCTGTATTTTACTTTACCCCCGTCAACACCATACATAGGAGCCCAGAAACCTAATTGCTCAATTAATTTGAATCCGCCAGCATTGAAGTATCCTGTGTAATAAAACTTAGCGTTGTCATTTGTATCTCTAAAAATAGGCATATTCCCTTTATTCACATCCCAACCCGCTATTGTAGCAGGCCCAACTTGATACAAATCTACTTTAGGAAAAACACCTCTGTAAGGGGTTACCACAATACTTATTGCCTTAGAATACTTAGGTTGAGATCCTGTAGTACCCACAGTAGATTTGATACGAATATCAATCGTTCCCTCTACTTCTGGAGTCAATCCAAAATCCAACGCCTTGGTGTTTAGCTCCGACACTTTGATCGTAGCAAAAGTATTTGATGTTGCATTGATTTCGACTGGTGCGGCAAAATCAGTTCCGCTTTTGGCAAACTCCACCGTATAGGTTACGATAGTTGGCGTACCATAAGATACTTTTTCCCAAGTTAAAGTAAGTGCCGTATTATCTGGTGTAGCTTTGTTCAAAATTACTTTTGAACCCGCATCTGGAGTAATAATAGCAAAATTAGCTTCTTGTGGTTCAAGAATCATCAAATCAGTTTCGTTATCACAGGACCAAAATCCTAAAATAGCTACAAAAGCAACTAATAGTTTATATGTATTTTTCATTTCTTGTAGTGTAAAGTGGTTATTTTTTTAGTATCCAAGGTTTTGAGTTAGGTTGCTATTTGATCCCAAAGAACCCGCAGGAATTGGAAACAAATCCATAAAAGCCGGAATAGAAACTCCAGTAGAAGCATTCCCTTTCCAAGCCCAATTGTAAGAACCGCCAGAGAATTTCCCAAAACGGATTAAGTCTTGTCTGCGGTGAGCTTCCCAGTGTAATTCTCGAGCTCTTTCGTCTAAAACAAAATCAAGAGTCAAATCAGCTGGGACAATATTACCAACAGTGGTATTGTTATTGGCTCTTCTTCTAAGTGAATTCACATAGTCTAATGCTTTGGTAACATCTCCGCCTGCGCCTGCTCGTAAAGTAGCTTCGGCATACATCAAGTACACATCGGCCAAACGGAATAATGGAAAATCAGTATCGGCATAAGTAGAACTTGTTCCATTTTGTCCCGCAGCTGTTTTATTAGAATATTTAGACAAAATGTACCCTTGGGTTTTAACTCCAATATCGGCAATATCAATCGTTCTTTGTTTAGAAGCACTTCCAGCCACGCCAGTTCCTATTGTTTTACGAGTATCTTGGTTGAATTTGGTACCATCAAATTTTTGAGCAAATTCTTTTCTAATTCTCAAGGCTCCACTCCATCCACCAATTCCAAAATCAGCGCCGTTGTTTTCCCATACACCAATTTGTCCATTAGTCAATACTGTAGTGGCGCCCCAGTTTTGAGTTTTGGCACCATCAGATTGAATGGTAAAAATCATTTCAGGCGAAGTATGATTATCGGCTTTGAAATTATCTAAATAATTCGTTTTCAAAGAATAACCTGCAGCAATAAGGTCATTACACATCGTAATACAATCGCCGTAACGCTTAGTTTTGGTATATACTTCGGCATTCAAGTAAATTTTTGCCAAAATCATTTTTGCCATTCCTTGGTCAACGCGTCCGTATTCATTGGTTCTTGCAGCTTTCAAGTTAGGAAGCACAGCTTTTAATTCTGTTTCTACAAAATCAAACAATTGCTGTCTTGTAAACTCTGGTCCTTTGAAATTGATAGGATCCGCTTCTGTATACATAGCTGCTTTTCCGAACAAATCCATCATATTATAATAGGCATACGCACGCAAAACCTTCACTTCATTTCGGTACAATTCGATTGCTGCCAAATCTTCGGCACTAGTAATGTTGCGTGATTTCAATTTTTCTGGAGCACTTTGACGTAAAAATTCATTGGCATAAGCCACAGAAGCCATAGTTCGTGAGTACATTCCCAAAAGAATTGGATTGGCTGGTGTCCAAATATTGCGTTGCAACTCGGCTGTTCCACCATCATTTTCATAGCTCCACACTAACTCGTCAGTAGTAAGCTCTTGTAAATACAACAAACATCTACTAAACTGACTTGTTCCTGCATCTACTCCTTCAAGCGAAGAAGCATCTGGTCCCCAAGTACTCGTAAGCGATAAATTTCCGTAAACACCTGCCAAGGCATTTTTGTATCCTGCTGCATCTTTATAGACAGCATCTGAAGCCAATACATCGTCATCTTCTGACACTACATTCAAATCATCGGTACACGATTGAAATAAAGTAGCCAAAGCTAAAAAGGATATAATTATATATTTCTTCATCGTTTATTAAAATTTAAGATTAAGACCAAATAGAATAGTACGCTGTCTAGGATAGATGGTTTTATCGACACCATTATTAGTAATTTCAGGATCTAAACCACTGTATTTTGTCAAGACAAAAACATTTTGAACACCTGTAAACATTCTCAAACTAGTGCTTTCGTTCATTATTTTTCTGAAAGTATAGCCTAAGGTTACGTTATCCATTTTCAGGTAGGAAGCATTTTCGATATAAATATCAGACAACAACACGTTTGAAGTCGTTTGAAAATTTGTATCCAAAATAGAAGACGGAACATTGCTTAAAATTCCACCATTTTCCATCGCCTCATATTGCGCTCTGGATGCGTCTACTGCATTGAAAATTCGGTTTCCGATACTCGCTCTTAAGTTGAAAGAGAAATCAATGTCTTTGTAATTCATTGTAGAAGCAAAGCCTAAGGTCACATCTGGATCTGGGTTGTTATAGATGTAGCGGTCTGAATCATTTTTGATGTTATCTCCATTCAAATCTGCAAAAGCACCTTCAATAGCTTTTCCGTTGGTATCATACAATTGTTTGTACACATAAAACGAATAAGGCGTATATCCTTCTCTAAAAATCTGACCCGGTGTTCCCGTTCCTGCAATGTTATCGCCTACATAAATATCTGTTCCGTACACTAAATCTTTGATTCTTCGCTCGAATTTACTTGCATTGAAATTGATATTCCAATTGAAATTTTCTGTTTTAATTGGATTAGCATTCAAGGTAAACTCAATTCCTTTGGTCGTAAAAGAACCTACGTTTTGGTACACACGGTTAGAGAAATTACTTCCGTCAGAGATAGCCGCATTTACCAATAAATCTTTGGCTTCTTTATAAAACACATCTACCGCACCCGTGATCACATTGTTGAATACCCCAAAATCAAGACCCGCGTTATAAGAAACGGTTTCTTCCCATTTCAAGTTTTTGGTACGTTTGCTTGGTAAGGCAATTGGAAAATAAGCATTACCAAATTGGTATTCGGAGTTACCTCCACCTAAATCGTATTTCTCCAAATAACCGTTTGGATCAGGAATATCTTGTTGACCAGTAATACCATAGCTCAAACGCAATTTCAAATCAGACACCACATTACTGTCTTTAAAGAAATCTTCTTTTACTTTCCAAGCAAAAGCAGCAGAAGGGAAATTCCCCCAACGGCTTTCTTTTTCAAATCGAGAAGAACCGTCACGACGATAAGACAAGGTCAATAAATATTTGTTTTTGAAATTAATGTTGGATCTTCCAAAAAAGCCTAACAGTACGACATCCGTATTCAAAGTAGTTTCAGGGAAAGTCGAGGGTAGATCTGGGTTTAAGATGTTACCGGTATCGAATCGATTGGATTCGAATTTTTGATACGAATGTCCGCCTGTTAGTTCAACATTAAAATCATTAAAAGTCTTGTTATACACAAAATAAGCATCGATCAACTTATTTCTTCTTGTAGATTCAGAGTACTCATCTGTTCCGTAAGGAATATTGTTGTTGGATGGGGCCGAACCAGCATTGGCGCCTACCAAACGACGTCTTTCTCCATTCGATTCATCAAAACCGAGATTCACTACAGCTCTCAATGAAGGCAAGAAGTGAAATTTATAATCGATTTCAAAATTTCCAAAAAATCTATTGCTCTTTCCGCGATCATTCGTTTGTAACAACTGCGCCACAGGATTTCTTGCTGCGATAGCGATTAACGGATAATTCCCGTTAGCATCTACCCCAGAAGTATACTCAAAAAATCCACCATAAGGAGCTCCCGCTACACGAATAGGTTGTGTAGGATCAAAACCAATAGCAGCACCTTCTACGGCATCCGTAAAACGATTTCTTTCATTGGCATAATTAGCAGAAAGTTTCACCTTCAAATGATTTTCTAAAAAAGACGGATTCATCACCAAACCTACCGTATTTCTTTTGAACTCATTGGTAATTCTCAACCCTTGTTGATCTGTATTTCCTAAAGTTAAACTTG
This sequence comes from uncultured Flavobacterium sp., assembly GCA_963509895.1. Classification (GTDB taxonomy): domain Bacteria; phylum Bacteroidota; class Bacteroidia; order Flavobacteriales; family Flavobacteriaceae; genus Flavobacterium. Next base: position 59,325 of record CAUPCW010000002.1, on the reverse strand, counting down.
TTGGAATCACCCCAAAAAGGCTTCCTCTAACCGCTAAACTTTGATCTATTAAACCTGTATTACGGTAAATTGCTTCTTGCCAGTTGGTATTGGCTGTGCCTAATTTATCTACATCCTGTGGACGTACTTGAGCAATGGTGTTTCTAAAAGCGGTTGGGCTCAATACATCAACTGTATTCACCAACTCTCCCGCTCCAAACTGCACGTTATAATCTACAGAAAGGGTTTTACTTCCCTTTTTGGTCGTGATGATAATTACCCCGTTAGATGCACGTGAACCATAAATAGCGGTTGCCGAAGCATCTTTCAAAACCGTCATCGACTCAACTGTACTTGGATTCAAAGAAGCCAAAAACGAAGCTGAACCCGTGTTGGTCGTGTTTTCAAGAGGCAAACCATCAATAACAATCAAAGGGTCATTGCTTGCAAATAACGAACTTCCCCCTCTAATTCTAATTTCGGATAAAGAACCAGGTGCTCCCGAAGAATTAATAGATAAACCCGCTACTCTACCAGTAAGCATATTCTCGGTAGAAACGTTTACCCCTTTGTTAAAATCTTTGGTACCCAAAGTAGTTACAGAACCTGTGGCATCTTTCTTTTTCACAGAACCGTATCCTACTTGCACTACGACCTCCTTAAGCTCATTGTCTTGTTCTTGCAATAGAACAGTAAGCGAACTTTGTCCGGAATAAATCACGGTTTGTGATTTAAAACCTACAAACGAAACTACGATTTGATCTCCTTTACTCACACTAGACAGCTGATAAGCTCCAGAAAAATCAGTAGATGTACTAATCTTAGTGCCTTTAACAACTAGATTGGCTCCAGGAATGGGTTGCTTGGTTGCATTATCAACCACCGTTCCGTTCAGTTTATTTTGTGCCTGAACAAAAAACGGAACAAGGAGCAGTAAAAAGAACAATCGCAAATGAATTGTTTTCAAACTTTTTGTTTTCATTAAATTGATTTTGTTAGTTATTATTTTTTTGAATATTTCCAAAAATCAACTGAACCGTTTCTAAATCAAGAATTAGTTTATCATAGTTTTGGTTGCTAAAAAATGATAATCCTATTTTTTGTTACAATTTGTGATAAAAACGTTTTATTTTTTTATTTTTTTTGTGAAATATTAAAATCCAAAATTATACGAAGCTTTAGATTTTACATACCAGTACCTACCAGTTTTTTTGTATATTGCCACAAAAAAAATACCACCATGAAATACATAATTGTTCAAAATAACCAAGGCGTACCCAAATACAAACAAATAATTCAATCGATTGAGAAAGCCATCGAATCAGAAAAACTAGTCAAAGGCGATCAACTGCCTTCGGTGAATAAAGTGTGTTTAGCACACGAATTATCTCGAGACACAGTACTCCAAGCTTATGACGAATTAAAGAAGCGAGGTATTGTATTTGCTATACCTGGCAAAGGGTACTATATAAAAAGTGTGGAAATAAATATCAAACAAAAAATATTTTTGCTCTTTGACGAATTGAATATTTTCAAGGAAGATTTGTACAATTCATTTTTAGAAAACATCGGAAAAAACGTTCAGGTTGATATTTTCTTCCATCATTTTAATTTTCAATTTTTTCAAAAAGTCATTGCAGAAAATAATGGCAACTACACCAAATATATTATTATGCCCACCGCTTTTGAAGAAGCGCATACCACAATAAAAAACCTACCAGTAACCGATGTTTACATTTTGGATCAAACCAATTCCGAATTATTTTCCTACCCTTCAATTCATCAAAACTTTATCCAAAACATTTATGACGGTCTTTTGGAAGGAAAATCTAGATTGGATAAATACAAAAAACTCATCATCATCTTCCCTGGATTTAGAGAACCACTGGGTATGAAAATAGGTTTTTTAAACTTTTGCAACGACTTTGGATTTGATCACGAGGTAATTACAGAGTTTAAAAATCGAACCATCACACCTGGTGAAGTCTACATCATTCCGAGTGATCGCGACTTAGTACGAGTAATTGAAAAGGCAAAATCACAGCAGTTTACTATAGGACGAGACTACGGAATTGTATCCTATAATGAAACCCCATTAAAGAAAATTGTTGAAAATGGCATCACGACCATCTCTACTGATTTTGAACAAATGGGAAAAATATTAGCCGAAATGATTTTGAAAGGTCGAAAAGAACAAATAGAAAATAAATGCCACTTGATTTTAAGAAGTTCGCTTTAGATTAAACCAAAACAATCTCGATTTACAAAGAAAGGACCAAACTCGTTTTGGTCCTTTTCTTTTTTATCAAATTATGATTTTTAAAGCAAGCATATTGCCATATCCGTATAAAAACTAATAAAAAAATATAAATATAATTTCCTTGGTTATATGAATTAAATTTGTTTCATTTGTAAATGTAATTTTTACACTTATTATTAAAAACAACGAAACAAGTCCTTTAGAATATTCTAATTAAAAAACTGTCGTTGAAAAAAGACAAGTAATTTAATATCATTTACCATGAATCATAATATTGAAAAAAAAGCTGCCGATAACATTCGAGCACTAGCGATAGCAATGGTCGAAAAGGCCAAATCAGGACATCCAGGGGGAGCTATGGGTGGAGCCGATTTTTTGCACGTTTTATATTCTGAATACATAAAGTTCGACCCTACTGATATGGAATGGATCTTTAGAGATCGCTTTTTTATGGATGCAGGTCATCTTTCCGCTTTGTTATACGCCCAATACTATCTACTTGGCCATTACGAAAAATCCGATTTAGAAAATTTTAGACAATGGGAATCCGTTACACCTGGTCACCCAGAAATTGATGTAAAAAGAGGGATAGAGAACACCTCTGGACCACTAGGTCAAGGACATGTTATGGGGATTGGAGCCGCCATTGCAGCAAAATTCCTAGCAGCACGATTTACAGGTCTTTTTGATCATAAAATTTACGGTTTCATTACTGATGGTGGCATACAAGAAGAAATATCACAGGGCGCAGGTAGAATAGCTGGGCACTTAGGTCTGAATAATTTCATTATGTTCTATGACTCTAATAATGTTCAACTGTCTTCTATGACTGATGAAGTTACAACCGAAGATACCGCCAAAAAATATGAATCTTGGGGATGGAATGTACTAACAATCGACGCACATAATTATATCGAAATCAAAAAAGCACTAGACGCTGCCAATGCTCAAACCGAAAAACCTACACTGATTATAGGCAACACCATTATGGGGAAAGGTTGTGTAACAGCTGAAGGAGAAATGTATGAGGGAGAATGCGAACTGCATGGAAAACCAATAGGTGCTACCAAAGCCGATTTTACTAAAACACTACTCAATCTTGGAGCCAATCCAGAAGATCCTTTTGCGAAATACGAAGTAGTAGACGCTTATTACCAAACCGTTCTTGCTGAAAAAAAACAAGAAGTCGCTTCAAAAAAAGAAGCCTATAAAAAATGGGAAAACCAAAACCCTACTTTAGCTCAAAAACTAACCACTTTCTTTTCAGGAAAGACACCTGAACTTGATTTTGGCAGTATCATTCAAAAAAACAATGCCGCGACTAGAGATGCCTCAGCAGCTGTACTGAGTTATTTAGCAGAAAAAGTCGAAAATATGATTGTATCCTCAGCCGATTTATCCAACAGTGATAAAACGGATGGTTTCTTAAAAAAGACAACAGTACTACAAAAAAATAATTTCAAAGGGGCCTTTTTACAAGCTGGTGTAGCCGAATTAACAATGGCTGCTATCGCAAATGGAATGGCTTTGCATGGAGGTGTGATTCCGGTAGTAGCTACTTTTTTTGTGTTTTCTGATTATATGAAACCTGCCATTCGATTATCGGCTATTCAAGAACTACCTGTAAAATATGTTTGGACTCATGATTCCTTTAGGGTTGGTGAAGATGGACCAACACATCAACCTATCGAACAAGAAGCACAAATACGATTAGTTGAAAAGATTAAAAACCATTCAGGACGTCAAAGTTTTCTAGCCTTACGCCCTGCCGATGCTATAGAAACATCTGTAGCATGGGAAATGGCGATGCAAAACACCACTACCCCAACTGGTTTAATCTTATCACGACAAGAAATTAGTAGTATTCTAACCCAAGGAGACGCTTACGCAGCAGCAAGTCAAGCCAAAAAAGGAGGGTATTTGGTAAAAACTGTAAGTCAACCCGACATAACATTGGTTGCAAATGGTTCTGAAGTAGCAACTTTACTTGACGCAGCCGCTATTCTTGAAAAAGAAACTGCTCTAACAATCAATGTGGCCTCAGTCATTTCTGAGGGACTATTTAGAAACCAATCCCTCGAATATCAAGAAAGCGTTCTTCCAAGCAATCAATTAATTTTTGGATTAACCGCGGGTCTTCCGGTAAATCTTCAAGCATTGGTTGGTGCAAGAGGAAAAGTCTTCGGTTTAGAACACTTTGGGTATTCGGCTCCTGCCCAAGTATTGGATGAAAAATTCGGATTCACAAGCCAAAATATTGCTAACGAAATCAACAACTATTTATCAGAACAAAATTATTTAACTCAAAAATAAAGATTATGAAATTTTTTATTGATACTGCCAATCTAAATGATATTAAAGAAGCCAACGATCTTGGCATATTAGATGGGGTAACCACTAATCCGTCATTGATGGCCAAAGAAGGAATTACGGGAGCCAATAATATCTTGGCTCACTATGTAAAAATATGCGAATTAGTTGATGGCGATGTAAGTGCCGAAGTTATAGCCACAGATTTTGAAGGTATGATTGCCGAAGGCGAAAAGTTGGCCGCTTTGCATCCTCAAATCGTAGTTAAAATTCCGATGATCAAAGAAGGAATCAAAGCCATAAAGTACTTTACAAATAAAGGAATAAAGACCAATTGTACTTTGGTCTTCTCTGCAGGACAAGCTTTATTAGCCGCAAAAGCTGGTGCTACTTACGTTTCTCCTTTTATAGGACGCTTAGATGATGTCTCTACAGACGGTATGACTTTAATTGATGATATCCGATTGATTTATGACAACTTCGGCTTTGAAACTCAAATTTTAGCAGCCTCCGTTCGCCATGTAATGCATATTGTAAATTGTGCAAAAACAGGAGCCGATGTAATTACAGGACCATTGAGTGCTATTGAGGGATTATTAAAACACCCCTTAACCGACATTGGATTGGCTACCTTTTTGGCAGATTATCAAAAAGGCAATAGCTAAACTAGATTTAATTTTTGGTTTTAATTGAAAAAGCCCTGACTAAAAAATATGTCAGGGCTTTTTTTATAAATTAAGAACAAAATCATTCAGGAGTTTTTCTTCATACTTTTCTTTATCAAAACGATACAAGTAAGAACCTTTTCGAGAAGATTGCATGTCTTTTTCATCTAGTTTTATCAATATATCAAGCGAATTTATTTTACTGATAAAATTACGCTTGTCGAGCTCTTTACTCAAAATAGCCTCATACAATTCTAACAATTGACGCATCGTAAATTTTTCTGGCAAAAGTTCAAAACCAATAGGCTTTATCGAAGTACGATAACGCAATCTTCGGATCGCATTACGTAACATTTTGTCGTGGTCAAAAATTAATTTTGGCGCTTCGGTTATACTAAACCATTGAGCATGATAATTTTTGATCAACTCTGCGTTATGATTTTCTATATTTATCAAGGCATAATACGATACAGAAATCGTTCGCTCTACAGGATCACGGTCAATTTCGCTAAAAGCGTACAATTGCTCCATGTAAATATGATTCAGTCCCGTATAAGTATTCAAAATACGGATGGCCGCAGAATCCAAAACCTCATCATTTTTTAAAAATCCCCCTATCAAGGACCACTTTCCTTTCTCAGGTTCAAAGTCTCTTTTGATCAAAAGTATTTTTAACCCTTCGGCATCAAAACCAAAAATGATACAATCTACTGCTACTAAAATTTTATCGGTATCACTATACTTGTTGAGCATAATTCTTTTTTTGGTAAATATATAAACTTCTATTTGTATTTAACGAAATAATTAATGTCAAAAAAACACTTATTATTTTTTCTTTTGCAAATTCTACCTACTTCACAACGCTAAAATCATAAATGTAAAGCTTTTTAAAAGAACATAAATGGTAAAATTAAAAAAATTAATTAAAAAATATCTTACAATAAACCAATTTAAAACAACTTTGAAAACGAAATTTCGAAAACGTTATCGCTTTTTAAAAAAAATTACGAAAACGATTTTCGTAAAAGATAAACAACTTTTTAATGAAAAGTGTAAATTTTACACAAATAATTAATTGAAAAAGACACTTTTTTAAAACAAAATTCAAAAAGAAATCTTAAATAAGTACATAAAATTAAAAAATATGTTTTTTTATCAACTTTTTTTTGCCAAATATATTTGTTTGCATCAATTTTTTTTAATTATATTTACAAATGTAAAAATAACACTTATAAAAACAAACTAATTAATTTAACCCAATATGATAACAAACCAAAGATTGTTTTTTTTCAACAATTCATTATTGTTAAAAAAAGAATGGCTAGTGGCGTTACTAATCATACTGTTCTCTTCTTATACAGTATCTGCGCAACAGCTTAATGAAATAAAGGGAATCGTAACGTCTGGTACAGACAATCTCCCTTTGGTAGGAGTGAATGTAGCCTTGAAAGGGGCAAACGGAGTAACTTCTACTGGTTTTGACGGAGAGTTTACCATCAAAGCTTCTTCTAATGATGTATTAGTATTCTCATTTATTGGTTTTAAAAACCAAGAAGTACAAGTAGGATCAAATTCGTATTTAAAAGTAAAACTAAGAGAAGATGTAAATTCTCTTAACGAAGTCGTGGTCGTAGGTTACGGAACACAAAAAAAATCCGATCTAACTGGCGCGGTGAGTGTTGTAAAAATGGAAGATGCCAAAAAAACTGTTACGCATGATCTTGCTAAGATGATGCAAGGTCAAGTAGCTGGTGTTACAGTACAATCTTCAGGAGAACCTGGAGGTTTTGTTAACATCAAAATTCGTGGTATCAATTCGTTTAGCAACAACAACCCGTTATTTGTAATTGACGGTATGATTGTAGACAGTCCTTATGATTTTGCTACTGGTGAAATCGAGTCAATGCAAGTACTGAAAGACGCTTCATCTGCTGCCATTTATGGGGTTAGAGGAGCCAATGGTGTAGTAATTATTACAACCAAAAAAGGAAAACTAGGCAAACTCGACATTAAATACAAATCATTAATAGGTTTTCAAAATGTAGCCAAAAAATGGTCATTAACAGATCGATTAGGATATCAAAAAGTTACAAGTGCAGCGGAACTAAATGCGGGCTTAACAATAGCTCCCGGTAATGATCCAAATAGCGCTTCTTATATTGATAAAGTTAATACGAACTGGCAAGATGCCGCTTTTGGAACGGGAATTATCGAAAATCACTCGTTAACCTTTAATGGTGGTGCCGAAAGTTTAGGATACAACTTAAATGTTGATTATTTCAAAAACAAAGGATATGTAAACACACCTCAAGATTACACTAGATATTCTACTACGTTGAATTTACACGGTAAAAAAGGGAACTTCAAATACGGATCAAAAATTGCTTTTACACAATCTGATAAAGAGAACTTTAATGAATACAACGGTGGTCAAACGCCTATCTCAGATTTATTAGGAGCGGTACCTACTATGCCCGTTCGTGATCCAAATCGTCTTGGAGGTTATGGCGGTACTGATAATCTAACCCAAAGAGCTATTTCGATGAATGTAATTGGATACAATAGCCTTATTACAAACAATAGCAAACGTAACCGTTTTGTAGGAGACATTTGGGGAGAATATGAAATCATCAAAGGATTGAAATACAAAATCGATGCAAGTTTTGATATCTTAAACTGGCAAAACAGAAAATTCGTACCACCAAGTGATTTAGGATGGTATTACATTACCACAAATGACGAAGCTTCATTAGACGTTTCTACAGGAAGCCAAACTAGAACTTTCTTAAACAACTTATTGACGTATAACGTTGACATCAAAAAACATAGAATTGATGCGTTGGCCGGTTGGGTTCAAGAACGTAACGATAATTACAACCACTGGTCAAGAGGTGTTGGTTATCTACCAGGAGAAATCAGTCACTTAGAATATGCTGATGCAACAAGTGCTGGAGAATATGAAAATACAGTAACCAATATTTCATACTTAAGCAGATTGAACTATGCTTATGACGACCGTTATTTGTTAACCGTAAACTTCAGACAAGATAAAACCTCTTTATTTAGTGAAGAAAACAACACTGGAAATTTTTACTCTTTCTCTGCTGGATGGAAAATTAGCAACGAGAAATTCCTAAAACTGCCAGAATGGGTAAGCAACATCAAACTAAGAGGTGGTTATGGAATCTTAGGAAACAACACCATAGGCCCTTACGCCTATTCCCCAACAATCAACGCGTTTGCAGGCTATAACTTCAACAATGAATTAGCGCCTGGAACAACAGTAGTTAGTGCCATTGACCCAAATGTTCATTGGGAAGAAACCAAAACAACCAACGTGGCACTTGAACTAGGATTTTTAGACAATGCCCTTCAGTTCACAGCTGAATACTACGAGAAAAAATCAACAGATTTGTTGATTGGTGTACCTCTACCCTTCTCTACAGGAGCTTTCCCTGCAAGTGTAGTTACAAATGCTGGAGCAGTAAAAAATAATGGTTTAGAATTTACAGCTTCATACAATAATAATAAAAATGAGTTCAAGTATACTATATCTGCGAACTTAGGTACCATGAAAAACAAAGTATTACAAATTGGTTTAGACGGAAATCCAATTTATGGAGCAGCGTCAAAAACAGAAGTAGGTCGTTCTATTGGTGAAATTTATGCTTACCAAACTGCAGGAATTTTTAAAGATGCTGCTGATGTAGCTGCTTCTCCAACGCAAGTAAATGCAGCACCTGGAGATGTGAAATTCAAAGATGTAAACGGAGACGGAATGATTTCTGACTTAGACAGAACTTACCAAGGCGTTACCATTCCAAAATATAGTTATGGTTTGAACTTTAGTGCATCATACAAAAATTGGGATCTGTCTATGTTTTGGCAAGGTGCTGGCGGACATAAAGTATTCAATGCTATGTATCGCAACCTAATGGTAGGACAATATGGAAACCATCATACTGATATGTTGAATTATTGGACACCAACAAATACCAATACTAATGTACCAAGACCAGTAATTGGTGATCCTAATGCCAACTCAAGAGACTCTAATAGATTTATCGAAAAAGGAGATTATATCAAATTACAAACTATGCAAATTGGTTATCAAATCCCTTTAGATGGCATTAAATTCATTCAAAAAGCAAAAATATTTGCCAACGGACAAAACTTGTTGATCTTAAGTAAGTACAAAGGGTACGATCCTGACTTTAATAGTAACGATGGATTGTTTTCAAGAGGTTATGACGCAGGTTCCTTCCCAAATCCAAGAACCGTTTCATTAGGAATTGAAGTTGAGTTTTAATTTTAGCTAACCCATAAAAAATATAAAAATGAAATATAAAATATATAATTATCTAACAGTCTTCTTTACACTATCTGTAGTGATGACTAGCTGTGTAGACAATGAAGATTTATTACAAGTAGATCCAAACGTAGAGACATCGGGCTCTTTCTGGAAAACAGATCAGGATGCTATTGAAGGAGTAAATGCCGCTTATAGTAGCTTATTGACAGATGGAACTTATATGAGAAGTACGCCCCTTTTATTAGACCTAAAAGGGGATGATACCCGCAGTAACAGTCCATGGGATGCAATGTATAATGTAGGGCGTTTCAATTCTAATGTTTCTAATGCTGCGATCTACGGATGGGCTTATGAAACCTACTATCAAGGAATTTATAGAGCCAATCAAGTCATCAAAAATGTACCAAACATAGACATGGCCGACAAAGGTTTAAAAGACAGAGTACTTGGACAAGCCTACTTTTTGAGAGGATTGTATTTATTTCACGCAGTAAATATGTTCAAAAATGTGCCTGTTCCAACGGATATTGCTACTTTTTATTCTCAAAAAACACAAGCAGATGGTTGGGCACAAGTAATTGCTGATTTTAAACAAGCGGCAGATTTACTTCCTGTAACATATAACAATGTTACTGGTCTAGATGCAGGTGAAAAAGGACGTGCTACCAAAGGTGCTGCACTTGGTTATTTAGGAAAAGCGTATCTATTTACTAAAGATTTTAACAATGCAAAAACCGCTTTCAAACAAGTAATCGATTTGGGGGTATATGCATTAGTTGGCAACTATCGTGATAACTTTACTACTACCAACGAAAACAATACTGAGTCGCTTTTCGAAGTACAATTTAGCAGAGAAGCTGGTGGAGTAGATTTAGGTTGGGGTGGTATTCCAGCCTCGGGATGGGGAAAAACATCGGCAAGAGCCATTACTTATGGACCAAGAGCTTTTGGATGGACAGATGTACAACCTACTTGGGCTTTGTATAATGATTATCAAATAGAGAAAACAACATCTGGAGCGGTAGATCCACGTTTAGAGGCAACCATGTTTTACAACAAACCAGGTGGTATGCAATTATACGGTCAAGATTTTGCTGATTTTTACAGCAAAAGTCCAGCTGATTTGAACGATTTATTTTGTAGAAAATATCAAAATTCTGATGGACAATTTGCCAACGAATATGATTGGAGATCTGGAATTAACGAACGTCTTTTGCGCTATGCAGATGTATTGTTGATGTATGCCGAGTGTTTGAACGAAACAGGCGATACACCAGGGGCTTACACTTACATTCAAATGGTTAGATCACGTGTTGGACTTCCTAATTTAGTGACTACAAAACCAAGTATGACCCAAGCACAAATGAGAGATCAAATCGCTCATGAACGCTTCTTAGAATTCCCTCTTGAAGGCCACCGATTTGATGACATTCGTAGATGGGGTTGGTTACAAGACCCCGCAAAATTTGCTTGGCTAAAATCTAGAGATCCTGAGTTTAACACTTACACCTCTGGTAGAGAATACTTCCCAATTCCGCAATTAGAAATGGACAACAATCCTGGAACCATACAAAATGATGGTTACTAGTATCCATACATAATTTTGAGTTAGTTGAGTTTTGAAAATCATATGGTAACAATGACCGTTACCATATGATTTTATACCTTTAAATAAATTCCAAAAAACACTGTTACAAACAAAATAAGGAGCCATATGAAGAAAGTAAACAAAATTGCATTCATTATTCTATTTGGATTTTTAGTAAGCAATTGCCAAAACGAAGAAATAAATTCACCAGAATCCCAAAGTGAAGCCATTGTACCAAATCCAAAAGCACCAAATCAAAACCTAACAGCCAAAACAGTTAGCGGAACGGTGCCCTCACACGACCCAAGTACCATCGTAAAAAGCGGGGTAAATTATTATGTGTTTACTACAGGAGACAACATTCCTATGACCTACTCTACCAATTTAACCAATTGGACATGGGGAACTTCTGTTTTTACGAGTACTCCAAGTTGGATTACAAGCTATGTTCCAGGATTTACCAAAACTTTTTGGGCTCCCGATGTTGCTTGGTTTAATAACCGTTGGAACATGTACTATTCGTGCTCTACATTTGGTTCAGCCACTTCAACAATAGGATTAGTAACAGCACCTTCTATTTCACAAAGTGCTGGAACAAAATGGACCGATAGAGGTATGGTGGTTGCTTCTTCCTCTTCTTCGGATGTCAATGCAATAGATCCATCGATTTTAGTAGATGGTTCAAATGTGTATATGGCTTATGGTTCATGGCATGCGGGTATTGGAGTGATTCAAATTAATCCTTCGACAGGTAAAACAACTGGTAGCAGAACAATTGTTGCAGGAGGAAACGGTGCCAGCTGGGAAGCTCCTTGCTTAATCAAAGAAGGAAGTTATTATTATTTATTTGTAAATAGAGGTTCATGCTGTAACGGAGTAAACAGCACTTACTACATTGTTGTAGGCCGTTCTACGAGTCCATTTGGCCCATTTGTTGACAAAAATGGAGTCTCTTTAAAAAACGGAGGCGGCACTACTGTTTTAGCCACTCAAGGCAATTATATCGGCCCAGGTCATTTGTCTAGGATTGTTGGAACTCAAAAAGGCTCGGTTCATTATTACGATGGTGCTGACAGCGGAAATCCAAAACTTGAAATTGTTTATTTTACTTGGTCAGGAGGTTGGCCAACACTTTCTTATTAAATTCTGAAGAAACCAAAAGCCTCCATTCTTCATTAAGCCTATTACCATGAAAAAATCATTAGTACTACTTTTTACCCTTACTTTATGTAGTTCCTTTGTTGTGGCACAAAATAAAGTGACTGTCGTTACAATACAAAACACCAAAGAATCACCTACAATTAGCAAACACCTATACGGTCATTTTGCGGAACACCTAGGACGATCCATTTATGGCGGCTTTTTTGTTGGGGACACTTCCAAAATACCAAACACAAACGGCGTTAGAAATGATATTATAAAAGCGTTAAAAGAACTTCAAATTCCAAATTTAAGATGGCCTGGCGGTTGTTTTGCTGATACTTACCACTGGAAAGACGGTATTGGTCCCAAAGAACAAAGACCTACCATCGTGAATAAATGGTGGGGAGGTACAACCGAAGACAATAGCTTTGGAACGCACGATTTCCTCAACCTATGTGAAATACTTGGAGCAGAACCCTATCTTTCTGGCAATGTGGGAAGTGGCACCGTTCAAGAATTAGCAGATTGGGTACAATACACCAACTTTAGCGGAAAAAGTCCGATGAGTGATTTGCGTCAAAAAAATGGTAGAACTGCCCCTTGGAAAGTTAAATTTTGGGGAATAGGCAATGAAGCATGGGGTTGTGGTGGTAACATGACCGCAGAATATTATGCTGGTGAATATAGAAAATATGCCACTTTCATGTCTGATTGGGAAAATACTGGGGGCATTACACGTATTGCCTCTGGCTCGAATAGCGCCGATTATAACTGGACTGAAGTTTTAATGAAAAACATCCCATTGAATATGCTCGGCGGAGTGGGTGTTCATCACTATGCAGTAATCGATTGGAATAAAAAAGGAGACGGTGTTGATTTTACAGAAAACCAATATTTCCAAACCATGAAATCGGCACTAAAAATGGAAGAACTAGTGACCAAACATGGTGCCATCATGGACAAATACGATCCTGAGAAAAAAGTAGCCATTATGGTTGATGAATGGGGAGCTTGGTACGAGGTAGAAAAAGGAACCAATCCCGGATTCTTATACCAACAAAACACAATGCGTGATGCTGTTTTAGCTGGAGCTACCCTTAATATTTTTAACAATCACGCCGATAGAGTGCGCATGGCCAATTTAGCTCAATGTGTCAATGTATTGCAAGCTGTGATTCTAACAGATAAGGCCAAAATGATTTTGACGCCTACCTATCACGTAATGAAAATGTATAGTGTACACCAAGAAGCTAAATTGATACCTGTAACATTTCAATCACCAAACTATACTTTCAATGGAGAAACGCTTCCTGCAGTATCCGTATCGGCTTCAAAAAACAGCAACGGCTCTATTCATATTTCGCTAGTAAATCTAGACACTAAGAATAAAAATACCATTGAAATTGCTGTAAATGAACTGGGAGTAAAAAACTTTACAGGAACGATACTAAGCTCGGCTAAATTACAAGACTACAACAGTTTTGATACGCCAAACAAAATTACTACCAATACATTCAAAGGGTTCGAAAACAAAAATGGAAAACTTCAAATCACCATTCCTCCATTCGCTGTAGTGGTTTTAGAAGGAAAATAAAAGCTGAAAGTCATGAAAAAAGCAACTGCATTTGTAAAAAATACCATTCATCTAGGCCTATTTATGCTAATCATAACTATGGTTAGTTGTTCTAAAGATGAACCCACAACAACGGATCCAACGACAACTCCTACACCTACACCAACTCCTACGCCATCTACATTTGCTGGGCCTACTTACCCAGATAATTATACGGCAAACGCCTCATGGGGCAATCGTTTACAATGGAACTTGGCCAATGTACATGATCCATCAGTAGAGAAAAGTGGAGAATACTACTATATGTACCAAACCGATGCTTCTTATGGAAATGCACACGAAGGGAATGGTCACTTTTTTTACAGACGTTCCAAAGATTTGATCAATTGGGAATTTATGGGTGCCGCAATGACACAAGCACCTACTTGGGTAAAGGATTCTTTAAACAACAAAAGAGCCAGAATGAATCCCGCTTTACCCGCAATTACCAATCCAAGTTATGGCTTTTGGGCACCTTGTGTAAGAAAAGTAGGCAATGTGTACCGAATGTATTATAGCATTGTCGTAACCAACCCAATTGTTGGTACTGATACCAATACCTCTTGGACAGAGCGTGCTTTTATTGGCCTTGCCGAAACAAGTGATTTGGCTTCTAATAATTGGACCGATAAAGGTATGGTCGTTTGTTCAGAACCCGATGGTGTAAAAAGTTACGTTAGAAATGGAGGAAATGATTGGGATGCCTATTTCAAATTTAATGCTATCGATCCAAGTTTTATTGAAACTCCCGAAGGCGAACAATACCTTGTTTATGGTTCATGGCACTCAGGAATTGCTGCTGTAAAACTAAATCCAGCTACCGGAAAACCATATCAACTCAAAACAATAGATGATTATGGTGTTCGAATTGCAGGTCGTGGTAATGTAAACACCAATCGTTGGCAAGCGCTAGAGGGTCCAGAAATTATCTATAATCCAGATACGCAGTTTTACTATTTATTTCTAGCCTACGATGAACTTTCGGTGGCCTACAATACTCGTGTAGCTCGTTCTAAAAGCATTCTAGGACCTTATGTTACCATTAGCGGACAAAGCGTTACTACTGGTGCCGAAACTTGGCCAATAGTGACTCATCCTTACGCTTTCAACAATCACTCGGGTTGGGTAGGATTTGCTCATTGTGCGGTATTCCAAGACCCCACGTCAAAACAATGGTACTACGCCTCTCAGGCAAGACTACCAGAAGGAGTGGCGGGAATAGCAGTTTCAAATGCTGTAATGATGGGACATGTACGCGAAATAGAATGGACTCCAGATGGATGGCCTGTAGTAGCTCCAGAACGCTATGCGGGTGTTCCAAAAACAAGCATAACAGAAGCTAATATCATTGGAACATGGGAAGTTATCACTATGAATTATCAATACAAAACCATGCAAAAAGCAGTAACGGTTTATATGACTGCTGACAAAAAAGTTAGCGGTGGAGTAACCGGTACTTGGGCGTATGATAGTAGTACCAAAATTTTAACTTTTAACGGAAACAAATGCATAGTAAAAGATGCATGGGATTGGGAGGCCTCTACCCGAAAAGTGACGTTAACGTTTACCGGATTAAATTCTGGTGGGCAATCACTTTGGGGCAAAAAATCAAATTAACTACAAGAACCAAACAAGAACAACGATGAAGAAAGTTCTTTTAATTGTACTCCTTCTTTTTGGCAATAGTGCCATAATCTCAGCTCAAAACAAGGCTACAAAAGCCGCTGAGATTAAGAAAGAGAACAACCCAATAATCACCGAAAAGTATACTGGGGATCCTGCCGCATTGGTATACAAAGACAAAGTATATCTTTATGCAGGTCATGATGAGGCACCAAACGATTTCAATTTTTATAAAATGAACGAATGGTTGGTTTATTCTTCTTCAGATATGAAGCAATGGCAGGAACATCCTGTACCGCTCAAAGTAACCGATTTTGAATGGGCTTCTGGAGACGCTTGGGCCTCACAAGTGATAGAAAGAAACGGAAAATTCTACTGGTATGTGACCGTTTCTCATAAAACCATTAACGGTAAAGCTATAGGCATTGCTGTTGCAGATACTCCTACAGGTCCGTTCAAAGATGCCTTAGGAAAGGCATTGATTACCAATGACATGACCACCCAAACTAAAATTGATTGGGATGATATTGACCCAACCGTATTTATTGATACAGATGGTCAAGCTTATTTGTTTTGGGGGAATTCCGTTTGCCACTATGTTAAACTAAAAGAAAACATGCTCGAAATGGAAGGTCCTATTCAAACCCTTTCCTTGCCTCATTTCACCGAAGCTCCTTGGATTCACAAACACAAGCAATGGTATTATTTGTCCTATGCTTATCAATTTCCTGAAAAAATAGCCTATGCCATGAGCCAATCTATCAACGGACCATGGGAATTCAAAGGCATTCTAAATGAACTTGCTGGTAACTCAAACACAAATCATCAAGCGATCATTTCCTTTAAAGGGAAAGATTATTTCATTTATCACAATGGAGCGATCCAACCCAACGGAGGTAGTTTTAGAAGATCAGTTTGTGTAGATCAATTATTCTACAACAAAGATGGTACGATGAAGCGAGTAATAATGACCACCGAAGGCATTCAATAAAACCTTGTTTTAGTTTAGAAAAAAACATCCAATGAAATTTCACAAAATAATAGCGACTCCACTTGCCCTATTTATGCTACTCATAACCACTGTATCATTGGCACAAAATAATATAGTTCATGATCCTGTGGTTATCAAACAAAAAGACACTTACTATCTGTACTGTACGGGTAAAGGTATCAGCGTTTTAAGCTCCAAAGATTTAAAAAACTGGCAACCAGAGCCTCCCATCTTTAAAGAAAAACCGCACTGGGTAGATGCTGTGGTCCCCAATTTTGACAACCATATTTGGGCACCTGATATTTCTTTTCATAATAATACCTATTACTTGTATTACTCTGTCTCGGCTTTCGCCAAAAACACATCTGCTATTGGTGTAGCGACTAATACAACTTTAAACCCCAAAGACCCCGCCTACAAATGGATTGACCATGGTATTGTGATGCAGTCACAACCGAATCGCGACATGTGGAATGCCATTGATCCGAATTTGATTTTTGACGATAGCAATACCCCGTGGTTAACTTTTGGCTCTTTTTGGGAAGGACTAAAAATGGTGAAACTTAATCCAGATTTAAAATCTATTACTAACCCGCAAGAATGGCACACCATTGCCAAACGCAAACGCACTTTTGATTTACTAGATACCGATCCTGGTGATGCTGCACTCGAAGCGCCATTTATCTTTAAGAAAAAGGGATATTATTATCTATTTCTTTCATGGGATTTGTGCTGTAGAGGTGACAAAAGCACATACAAAGTCGTTGTGGGAAGATCCAAAAACCCCACTGGCCCTTATCTAGACAAAACGGGGAAATCACTCGCTGAAGGAGGAGGTAGTTTGGTGGTAGAAGGAGACGAAAACTATTTTGGCGTAGGCCACAATAGCGTCTATACTTTTGACAACAAAGACTATATTTTTTACCATGGCTACGAAAAAAAGTCTAACGGCACCCCAAAATTGATTGTAAAAGAACTACTCTGGGACACTGAAGATTGGCCTTCTTTAAAATAAAAAACATGAAAAAATTGATATCATCTATGAGTTTTCTATTGGTATTGCCAATAGTTTTCGGTTCATGGAAAGCAATTCCGCCAAAAAAGAACAAAGCACTTCCTTCTAAAGGATATATGATAACTCCTGTCAATATTCAACAGGTACAACTAACAGATGCTTTTTGGTTACCCATTATTAAAAGAGTACAAGAAGTAACCATAGCATATGCCATTCAAAAGTGTAAAGAAGAAGGACGTTTGGACAACTTTTTGATTGCTGGCGGACAAATGAAAGGAGACGTAAAAGGTCAAATGCCTTTTGACGATACAGATGTGTACAAAATTATTGAAGGGGCCTCAAACACATTGATTAGCGAACCCAATCCAAAATTAGAACAACAACTAGATGCTTTGATTGCTATCATTAAAGTAGGTCAAGAAAAAGATGGCTATCTCACAACCTGGAGAACTATAAATCCCGCTAAACCTCCTTGTACATGGGTACCTGTCATAGAAGGTAAACGTTGGGAATCGTTACAAATCAGTCATGAATTATACAATTCTGGACACATGATTGAGGCAGCCGTCGTCCATTATAAAGCCACGGGCAAAAGAAATTTTTTGGATATTGCGATTAAAAATGCTAACCTACTCGTACAAACTTTTGGAGATCAACCCCATCAAGTGCATGGCGTACCTGGCCATCAAATAGTAGAAACCGGATTAGTAAATCTATATCAAATTACCAAAAACAAAGCCTATCTAAAACTAGCGAAGTACTATCTCGACAATAGAGGAAATCCGAAAAATCACAAGTTATATGGAGCTTATTCCCAAGATGACATTCCGGTTATCCAACAAAAAGAAGCAGTAGGTCACGCCGTAAGAGCCGTTTATATGTATGCCGGAATGACTGATATTGCGGCAATATACAACGACAAAAACTACTTGAATGCGGTAAATAATTTATGGACAAACATAGTTAACAAAAAAATGTACCTCACAGGTGGTATTGGTGCCAAACATGATGGAGAAGCTTTTGGCGAAAACTACGAATTGCCCAATCTTAGTGCTTACAACGAAACTTGTGCCGCTATTGGTGATGTATATTGGAATCACAGATTGCACAACTTGACTGGAAAATCGGATTATTTCGATGTAATTGAACGCTCTTTATACAACGGATTAATCTCTGGAATATCCCTAGACGGAAAACAATTTTTCTATCCCAATGCTTTAGAGTCTGATGGAATACACAAAAACAACAGGGGATCCTGCACCCGTCAATCGTGGTTTGATTGTTCATGCTGCCCTACGAACTTGATTCGTTTTATTCCCTCGATTCCTGGATTGATTTATTCTCAAAGCAAAAACACCCTTTATGTAAATTTATACGCTTCGAATTCCGCCAAAGTAACATTAGAAAAAACCGAATTAGCAATTACTCAACAAACCAATTACCCTTGGAATGGGAAAGTTACACTAACCGTTACTCCAAAAAACACAGCAACATTCACCCTCAAATTACGAATTCCAGGATGGGCAAGAAATCAAGTACTTCCGGGAGATTTGTATCATTATGCCAACACTTCTACTGCAAAAACTAAGGTGACTATAAATGGAATTCTTTTTGAAGGCAAAGAAAGTAATGGGTACATAAGCATCCATCGATCATGGAAAAAAGGCGATGCTATTGCGATGGATTTTCCAATGGAAGTTCAAAAAGTTATCACCAATGAAAAAGTAGTGACCAACAAAGATAAATTGGCACTAGAATATGGCCCCATTGTATATGCAATAGAAGAAATGGATAACAAAGACAACTTCGATACTATAAAAATCAATCCATCAGAAACTTTTAAAGTAGAATACAACCCTAGTTTGCTCAACGGAATTAATGTAATTGAAAACTCAAACCTAAAAGCCATTCCTTACTACTCATGGTCCAATAGAGGCGTTGGAAAAATGAAAGTTTGGATAGATAAGAAATAAAAAAAGTACCTAAGAATCTTAGATTATTTATAAAATAGAAATAAAGTAACAAAATATGAAATCAAAACTAATCAAAAAAATAACCCTATGCAGCCTTTTACTAAGTGGTGTATATGGCATGGCACAAACCAATACATTTGAGGTAGAAGCAGGAAAATCGGTCACCAAAATTCAGCCCACCATGTACGGGGTGTTTTTTGAAGACATCAACTTCGCCGCCGATGGTGGTTTGTATGCCGAAATGATCAAAAATCGCTCCTTCGAATTCGAACTGCCTTTTATGGGCTGGCAAGAACCTAACAGCGACCGACATAAATTAAACACAAACTCGGGAATTGCGAAAATCGTAAAATACGCTACCGAAGGCACCAATCATAGCTATTGTCGTGTGACCATCAACGAGCCCAAAGGATATGAACTCATCAATGAAGGATTTAGAGGAATGGGAATTAAAAAAGACGCCCGATACAATATAGCACTCAATGCAGCCAAAGAATCAGGGAATATTTCCAAAATAAAAATCCAATTCATTGACAAAAACAATACGGTACTCGGAGAATCCTCTATCACTCCTACTGCATCCAATTGGACCAATTATACCACCCAACTGATTGCTACAAAAACAGAAGCCAAAGCCAGACTCAAAATCACTTTTGAAGGAACTGGTGTACTAGATTTAGACATGATTTCTCTTTTTCCAGAAGATACTTGGAAGGGAAGAAAAAACGGAATGCGTAAAGATTTAGTGCAACTTTTATACGATCTAAAACCTGGTTTTCTTCGTTTTCCTGGCGGTTGTATTGTAGAAGGACGAACACTAGCACAACGTTATCAATGGAAAAAAACCGTAGGCGAAGTAGCAAAAAGAGAAACTTTAATCAACAGATGGAATACCGAGTTTGCTCACAAACCAACACCAGACTATTTTCAAAGTTTTGGTCTAGGATTTTATGAATACTTTCTCCTTTCAGAAGATATTGGAGCCGCACCACTACCTATCTTAAGTTGTGGCATGGCTTGTCAGTTCAATACTGGCGAATTAGTTCCAATGGAAAAATTAGACCCTTATGTACAAGACGCCTTAGACCTCATCGAGTTTGCCAATGGCGATGTAACTACACCTTGGGGAAAAATCCGTTCAGAAATGGGGCACCCCAAACCCTTTAATCTAAAACATATTGGTGTTGGTAACGAGCAATGGGGGCCTGATTATATCGAACGCTTTAAAGTTTTCGAAAAGGCTATCAAAGCTAAATATCCTACTATCATTATTGTTTCTGGCTCTGGTCCTTTTCCCGAAGGAGATTATTTTGACTATGCTCATTCTGAACTCAAAAAACTTAATGCCGAAATTGTGGATGAGCATTATTACAAAAGCCCAGAATGGTTCCGAAAAAATGCTACTCGTTACGACAGCTATGACCGCAAAGGTCCCAAAATATTCGCTGGAGAATATGCTGCACAAAGTGTAGAAATTGCTAGTCCTGACAATAAAAACAATTGGGAATGTGCTTTCTCTGAAGCTGCTTTTATCACCGGAATGGAGCGCAATGCCGAAGTAGTTCACCTTACCTCCTATGCACCGCTACTAGCTCACGAAGAAGGATGGCAATGGACACCCGATATGATTTGGTTTAACAATATAGAATCTTTTGGAACACCAAATTATTATGTACAACAACTGTTCTCGAATAATAAAGGAACCGATTTAATTACCATTACCGAAAAAGGGAAAGCCATTACAGGACAAAACGACCTATTTGCATCGGCAGTGAAGGATGTCAATACCAAAGAAGTAATCGTAAAAATTGTCAATACCAAAGGTGCCCCACAAAAAGTGAATTTGAACTTTAAAAATACCAAATTGGAATCAAAAGGAGAACTAATTACCTTAAAAGGAGATCAATTAAATGATGAAAATTCATTTGCAACACCTAAGAAAATTAGCCCCATCACAAGCACGCTTACCCTTAACGGAACTGATGCCAATTTAAATCTAGCGGCTTACTCGGTAACCGTAGTAAAATTAAAGATGAAATAATCGTAGTAAATCAAAGAATTGGTTATAAAAAACACACACTTTATCACCAAAAAGCCTTGATTTACTTAGCATTTAATAAAAAGATACTTACCCAAAATTATTAAGTGTTTAATAAACACTTATAAAACAAAAAAGAGTATATTTGTTATCAGATTTAAAGAATATGACAATGAAAAACTATGTAATAGGTCTTGATTACGGAACAGATTCTGTTCGTGCAGTATTGATTGATACTGATAACGGACAAGAAATAGCGTCTAATGTTCATTATTATCAAAGATGGAAAAACAAACAGTATTGTAACGCTGCAATCAATCAATTTCGCCAACATCCTTTGGATCATATCGAAGGATTAGAAAACACTATACAACAAGTAGTTGCCTCAGGAAATGTATCGCCTTCACAAATCAAAAGTATTTGTATTGACACCACAGGTTCTTCGCCAATTCCTGTAGCTCAAGACGGTACTCCTCTAGCGCTTACCAAAGGTTTTGAGGAAAATCCTAATGCCATGATGATTCTCTGGAAAGACCACACTGCTATCAACGAAGCCAACGAAATCAATGAACTAGCGGCCAACTGGGGAGGAGAAAATTTCACCAAATACGAAGGAGGAATTTATTCTTCGGAATGGTTTTGGGCAAAAATCCTTCACATTGCAAGAGAAGATGAAGCGGTTCGAAATGCAGCGCATACTTGGATGGAACACTGCGATTTAATGACCTATTTATTAATTGAAGATAAAGATCTAAAAACTTTCAAAAGAAGTCGTTGCGCAGCAGGACACAAAGCCATGTGGCACGAAGACTGGAACGGCCTTCCACCAGTTGAATTTTTAGAAAAACTACATCCGTATTTGGCGAATCTTCGTGGCAATTTATACGATGAAACGTATACCTCAGATTTAGTTGCCGGAAAATTAAGTCAAGAATGGGCAGATCGTTTAGGACTTTCTACAGATACAATGGTAGCTGTTGGAACTTTCGACGCACACTCAGGAGCTGTTGGAGCAAAAATTGGCAAAAATACTTTGGTTCGTGTAATGGGAACTTCAACCTGCGATATTTTGGTAGGCTCTTATGAAGAAGTAGGTACCAAAACCGTTCGTGGTATCTGTGGTCAGGTCGACGGATCTGTGATTCCGGGTTATATTGGTCTTGAGGCAGGGCAATCTGCTTTTGGCGATGTATTGGCCTGGTACAAAGAACTTTTAATGTGGCCGACAGAACAATTATTAGAAGCTTCATCCATTTTAAATGAAGCTCAAAAAGCACAATTAAAAGAAGAGTTAAGCGATAAATTAATTGCAGCATTAACCAAAGAAGCCGAAAAAATTCCGTTGTCTGAAAGTGTACCAACCGCTCTAGACTGGATCAACGGACGTAGAACTCCAGATGCAAATCAAGAAGTAAAAAGTGCTATTTCAAATTTATCTTTAGGAACAAAAGCACCCCATATTTTTAAAGCTTTGGTAAACGCAATCTGTTTTGGATCTAAAAAAATAGTAGATCGTTTTGAAGAAGAAGGTGTAAAAATTGACAGCGTTATCGGTATTGGTGGTGTGGCACGTAAATCGCCTTTCATCATGCAAACATTGGCCAATGTATTGAACAAACCCATCAAAGTAGCTTTATCAGATCAGGCACCTGCTTTGGGAGCCGCAATTTATGCCGCAGTTGCTGCCGGAATTTATCCAAACGTAATTGAAGCGGCTCAAAAAATGGGAAGCCCTTTTGAAAGCGAATATGCTCCGCAACTCGACAAAGTAGCTGCTTATAACAAATTGCTATTGGCATACGATCAATTAAGTGCTTTCGCCGATCCAACCATCAAAAAACAACAACATGAGCTCTATATATAAAGACCTAAAACAAGAATGTTACGACGCCAATATGCAGTTAAATGCATTGCATTTGGTAGTTTATACTTTTGGAAATGTAAGTGCTGTGGACAGAGAAAATGGTGTTTTTGCTATTAAGCCAAGCGGTGTACCTTATGAAGATTTAAAACCAGAAGATATTGTGATTGTCGATTTTGACAACAATATTATTGAAGGGACCATGCGTCCATCATCTGACACCAAAACACATGCTTATTTGTATAAAAACTGGCCTAACATTGGCGGAGTAGCGCATACCCATGCAACTTACTCTGTAGCTTGGGCTCAATCGCAACTCGATATTCCGATTTTTGGAACCACTCACGCCGATCATTTAACGGCTGATATCCCTTGTGCGCCACCAATGGCGGATTCGCTTATCGAAGGAAATTACGAACACAATACAGGAATCCAAATTTTGGATTGTTTCAAAGAAAAAAACCTTTCGTACGAAGAAGTAGAAATGATTCTGATCGGAAATCACGGCCCTTTTGCTTGGGGGAAAAACGCAGCCAAAGCGGTTTACAACAGCAAGGTTTTAGAAGTCGTAGCCGAAATGGCATACCTGACTTTGCAAATAAACCCGAATGCCCCAAGATTAAAAGATTCATTGATAAAGAAACATTACAACCGCAAACACGGAAAGGATTCGTATTACGGACAGTAATTGTTTATTATCGTTTAACTGTTTAATCGATTCGCAGTTCACGATTAAACAGTAAAAACAAATAAACGATTCAACAAAAAATTAGTAATTGTTTATTTAGTAAATCGTTTAATCGATTCGCAGTTCACGATTAAACAGTTAAACAATTCAACAAATAAACGGTTAAACAGTTAAAACAAATAAACGGTTAAACAATTCAACAAATAAGCGATTAAACAGTTAAAACAAATAAACGGTTAAACAAATAAACGAGTAAACAAAATGATAGATATCTCTCAAAAAGAAATTTGGTTTGTAGTAGGAAGCCAGGAATTATACGGTGAAGAAACATTAAGAAAAGTGGCGGAACATTCGCAAATAATTGCAAAAGGATTAGATGGATCGTCTCAAATACCTGTAAAAGTAGTTTATAAAGATGTAGTAAAATCTCCTGCTCAGATTTTGGATGTATGTTTGGCAGCAAACACAACTAAAAATTGTATCGGAATTATTGCTTGGATGCATACTTTCTCTCCAGCAAAAATGTGGATTGGCGGTTTGAGCATTTTAAACAAACCTTTATGCCATTTACACACCCAATTCAATGCCGAAATCCCTTGGGCTAGTATCGATATGGATTTTATGAACTTGAACCAATCCGCTCATGGAGACCGAGAGTTTGGCTTTATCATGTCTAGAATGCGTAAAAAACGCAAAGTAGTGGTTGGTCATTGGGAGGACGAAAGAGTACAAACCAAATTAGGCAATTGGACAAGAGTAGCCTTAGGCTGGAATGAATTGCAAAACCTAAAAGTGGCTCGTATTGGCGACAATATGCGAGAAGTTGCCGTTACCGAAGGGGATAAAGTTGAAGCGCAAATACGTTTTGGTGTATCTGTAAATGGGTACGACTCATCGGATGTGACCAAACATATCGAGAAAATAACCGACAAACAACTCAATGATTTATTGGCGGTTTATGAAGCTTCTTATAGTTTGACTCCTTCTTTGAAAGAAGGTGGAGCACAAAGACAATCACTAGTAGATGCTGCAAAAATAGAATTAGGACTAAGAGCTTTCTTGGAAGAAGGTGGTTTTGGAGCTTTTACAGATACGTTTGAAAATTTAGGCGTTTGGAAACAATTACCTGGAATTGCGACACAACGTTTGATGGCCGATGGCTACGGCTTTGGTGGCGAGGGCGACTGGAAAACAGCTGCAATGGTGAGAGCATTGAAAGTAATGAATGTTGGTTTAGAAGGAGGAACTTCTTTCATGGAAGATTATACCTACCACTTCACTCCACAAAAATCATACGTTTTAGGATCACATATGTTAGAAATTTGTCCTTCCATTGCAGATGGAAAACCTTCTTGCGAAGTACATCCGTTAGGAATTGGTGGGAAAGAAGATCCAGCGCGTTTGGTGTTCAATTCTCCAGCTGGCGATGCCATCAACGTATCTTTGGTAGATATGGGCACTCGTTTTAGATTGATTGTAAACGAAGTAACGGCTGTAAAACCAATGGCTGATTTACCAAAACTTCCTGTGGCGCGTGTCCTATGGGATTGTAAACCAAACCTTGACATTGCTGCTACGGCTTGGATTCTTGCTGGTGGGGCGCATCATACAGTATATAGCCAAGCAGTAACTACCGAATTTATGGAAGATTTTGCCGATATTGCTGGTATCGAATTATTGGTAATTGATGCCAATACAACTATCCGTAATTTCAAAGATACAATCAATGCTAATGAAGCATATTTTCATTTGTTTCAACATGGTTTGTAATAACTAAAAGCGGGCTTGTTTTGTAAAAGCTCTGATGTAGTTTTTTCGAGTAGTCTATGTCATTTCGACGAAGGAGAAATCACACTTGTGACTCACGTAATGTGATTCCTCGTGCCTCGGAATGACAAACTGTTAGGATTTATAAAAATCCGATACTCAAAGAGACAACCTTGACATTAGATCTTTTAACTAAATATGTTGGTCTACTCCGCGTGAGTGATGGCAGTGGAGCTCTTTTTTATTTATCAATTGCCACGGGTTTAAACCCGTGGCAATTGATAAATAAAAAAAGCGGGAACGTACAGCACGACCCGACCTTTTTCGGGAGGGACACGCCCAAAGAATAATAGTATTGTTTATAGAATTAAAAAATTAAACCTATGAATCTAGTAAAACGTTGTATTTATGGAATTTCCATTTTAAGTTTAGCCAGTATGAATGTGCAATGCAAAGGAGAAAAAAAAACAGATGCAGCGGAAACTGCACTTGAAACGAAAGCTACAGCTGCTGTATCTATTGCCAAAACAATATATGGTAAAACCGATAAAGGGGTGCAGATCGACCAATATACACTGAAAAATCAAAAAGGAATGGAAGTTGAAATCATCACTTATGGTGGGATTATTTCTTCTCTAAAAGTGCCTAACAAAGCAGGGAAATCCGAGGATGTAGTACTTGGTTTTAACTCATTGGAACAATACATGAAGCCCAATCCGTATTTTGGAGCGCTTATCGGAAGATATGGCAACCGTATTGCAAAAGGTAAATTTACTTTGGATGGAAAACAATATTCCTTGGCGATCAACAACACCCCAAATGCCTTGCACGGAGGTCCTGAAGGTTTTCACCGAGTGGTTTGGACTGCCGAAGAAGCCAAAGGAGGCGATACTGCTTCGCTAAAATTGAAGTATGTAGCCAAAGACATGGAAGAAGGTTATCCTGGCAACTTGACTGTTTTTGTAACCTATACTTTGAATAAAGACAATGCTTTGGATGTTTTGTATGAAGCCACTACCGATAAAAAAACGATCGTAAACCTAACACAACATTCATATTTCAATCTGTCTGCTGATTTTTCTAAACCTATTTTAGACCACGAAATCATGATTGATGCAGACAAATTGGTTCCTGTAGCTGCGACTTTGATTCCAACTGGACAGTTGACGGATGTTACCAATACTCCATTTGACTTTAGAAAACCAAAACTGGTTGGTGAAGCAATAGAAGCCAAAGACGAACAATTGAAAAACGGATTGGGTTATGACCATTGCTGGGTCTTGAACAACCAAAATAAAGGAGAGCGATTAGTCGCCTCCGCTTACCATGCTACAAGCGGAAGAGTAGTAGAAGTGTACACAGACCAACCTGGAATTCAGTTCTACTCTGGCAACTTTCTAGATGGAACTTTACCAATGAGAAACGGTGGTACCTATGCGCATAGAACTGGTTTTTGCTTGGAAACACAACATTATCCAGATTCGCCCAATCAAAAAGATTTTCCAACAACAGTCTTAAATCCAGGGGAAAACTATAAAACAAAAACCACTTTTAAGTTTTCGGTTAAATAATAAAATAAATAATCTGGGTTCGATTAGTAAAGTTGATTTTTGGAATACATCTATTTACTAAATACAATCATCGAAATCAGAATAAGCTATCAAAAAAACCCTAACTAATTATAGATTGAATTTTTCTACACATAAATAAGTCAACTGGTTATTGCTTGTAATTATGGTATTAGTTAGTACCCCGAGAGTTATGCTTTCGGGGTTTTTTATTGATTTAAATTCTAATTCCTATCGAAGAAGTTCGTTACTATTTTAAAGAAAAATTGGTTGGTTCTTATTCAAAATCAAAAGTGATGTTCATAAGAACATTAGCACAGATCCTGAAGAAAAACCAACCAAACTTGTTTTTATCCTAAATTATACCATCCTCATTGCGATTATATTTTTACCACAAATCCGCCGTTGGGCTGTATGGTTACCGAAAGTGGCTTTGCCTTAGTAACAGGAAGCTTTTCAAAACCATGCTCACCATCAGTAATCAAAAAGCCTTTTGTTTGGGTTACGAAGGACAAATCGATAGTTATTGTTTTAGCCACGTTTTCGGCATTGATACCCACAATATGCCAGATGTTATTTTTCTTTCTTGCCATTACGATATACTTTCCAGGATAGCCTTCAATAAATTTGGAGTCCTCCCAATTCGTTGGTATATCTTTTAAATAATCCACAACATAACTAGGCATTTTGGCCATTCCTTCAGGAATTTCGGCTATGTGTTGAATTCCCGACAAGAACAAAACAGGAAGTGCCAGTTCAAAGGCAGGAGTTGTTTTACGCGTAATTCCGGGTATAGCATCGAGTACCATGGGAGTAAAATCCATAGGGTCAAAAACATTACGTGTAAACGGGATGGTAGCACAATGTGTAGGCTGTTTGTCGGCATCAGGTTGTCCAAAAGTAATAAACTCCTCCCCTTTGATGGCCTCTGTAGTCAACAAGTGAGGATAGGTACGCTGCCAACCTCTAGGAAGTGTAGCACCATGAAAATTAACCAACAACTGGTATTTGGCTGTAGCTATCAGTAATTCGTGATAATAAGCAATCATCGATTGGCCGTCGCCTCCAAAGAAATCTATTTTGACTCCCGCAATGCCTATTTCTTTCAACCTTCCAAATTCGGCGGCTCTACTTTCTGGCGTCAAGAGTTTACTTTTAGGATGGTATTCTGTTCCGTTCCAACTCCCAGAAGAATTGTACCAAACTAGTAATTTTACTTTCTTGGTTTTTCCATATTCAACCAATTCTTTGAGTTTATCAACGCCAATTCGGGTATCCCAATCAGCATCTATCAAACAGTAAGGCCAATTCATACTCGCCGCATAATCTATAAACTGACGTGTAATAGCATAATTAACCGATTCGTCTTTCAATAGCACCCAGCTCCATGAAGCTAGTCCGCCTTTTATGAAAGAAGTATCCATCTTGATAGCTGGTTCAGCCAAATCGGTTCCCAAAGTACTTTCGGTAATTGTGCTTAAAGCACCAATCGTTATGAGACGCCAAGGGGTGCGCCAAGGCAAAACAGATTCAGGTTGTAGCGCACCATTAGGAAAAATTTCTTGTTTTTGAGGAAAAGTAACCTGTAATGCCTGTGCCTTATCGCTATACACCAATCTTGAACCACAGTATTTATCGTGTAGTCCAGTTTCTGAAAGTAATACCCATGCTGCATTGGTTTCAAAAAGTGCTGGATACACCCATCCTTCGCCTATCTCTGGTTGAGTAAGTACAGGAACTCCCATGGCATAATGTTCC
Source organism: uncultured Flavobacterium sp. (assembly GCA_963509895.1). Lineage (GTDB taxonomy): Bacteria > Bacteroidota > Bacteroidia > Flavobacteriales > Flavobacteriaceae > Flavobacterium. The sequence goes on along the minus strand of CAUPCW010000002.1, from coordinate 30,174 downwards.
TCGTAAGAAGGGTTGGTTTCTTTCCATCCCGTCTTGGCCTTGGCCATAGGTTGCAACCAAGATTTGGCAGTAGAATCGAAATTGTAGGTCGTTTTTTCTTCAATTATTTTTTTAATATCCTTAGTATGGGAAGGAAAATAATAACGAAAAGCCACGCCATCTTTCGAAAGTTGAAAAATGATGTCCATTGGTTCACCTTTTGCATTTACAAGACTTACAATGTATTGATTGGCCGAATAAGAAATATCTTTTCGCTTGCCCTGAAGCATGGTGTAATGATCATTTACTTTTTTTGCCCTAGAAATGGCAACAACTTTTAAATCCGAGTAAAAATTGGCATCTTCACGGATAATGCCTAGTTGCGAGGTATTGATTACCAATTTATTTTTATAGAAAACCCGATAAACAGCTGTTTTTTCAGGAGACAACTCAAACGCAACTTCGATAGTTTTATCAGCGTTGACCAAAATATGAGGACTGGATTTCACCGTAAACGAAGTGAAAAACAACAGTACTATTCCTAAAGTGAGAACTTGTTTCATTTTTTAAGTGTTTTTATTACACTTACAAGTTTACAACAAAAAAAGGAGTTAAAATAGCTATCTCTTATAAAATTAGAAAGTTGATTGTGCTTTATAGGGGATCAAGACTAAAAGTTCTAAAAACAAAAAAACCGCTTCGAAAGAAGCGGTTTTGTACCCAGAACCGGAATTGAATCCTAACAATTTTGATATTTTCATTGACATTAATACGTTTAAAGACATAAACGAAAACACCTTAAATCAAGTTTCAAAGTTGCTTATGAAGAGGTTTAACGAAATTAGACATTATGACCTATTCAATCGTCAAAAAAGCTTACAGAACGCAACTTAAATACGACAGGAAATTATTCTAATCCTAGATATTGGATTTATGATTTAGAGCCAAATGAAAGGGTATCGACATTTGACAGAATTAGACAGCATAACAACTAAATTTTCCAAAAAAAAGGTTTCAAAAAATCGGGATTGATATTAAAAAAAATGAAGTTAGATTAACCGTGTTTTTGAAAACCCAATTTGTTGCTCAGTTAACCCCTTGGATAAAGAGTTAAACATTATACAAAATACTCTCAAAAAAAAGATTGAAAACGAATCTAAAAATGATGAGGTCGTAAAACCGTTTTCAAGCTATCAGGAACAAAAGAAAACCATTGCAGAATATAATCGTTTGGAGGTTCAAAATTACAATGCAAAATACAATCTATAAACTCAATAAATTTATTTACAGTTTGATTAAGACAAATAAAGAAATTTTAAAAATAATTAGAGCAAATGTGGAAAACCGTAAAACGATTATAATTATTAACTTTATTTTTACTAAAATAAAGTGAAGTTCATAAATAACTCAAAAGAATGAGGAACAACCTAAAGGTTTAAAAATTACAAAAATGAAGACACCTAAAAAAACAACTCTATTTCTTATCTTTCTTTTCTTAAATACAGTAACCTACGGACAGAAAAAAACTCCAGTACTACAACACATATCTAGTTATATTATAACTGAATCAGATACGATAAAAATACAAAGATATAGTGCCAATGAATACCATAAACTAAATGCGATTGATAATTCATATTCTCTTTCAAGCGAGGTTTTCAGCATACAAGCTACTTTGGATCAGATATATAGCGGAGACTTATCTGCATCGAAATACTCCGAATCAATAAAAGTGAGTTTTAACAACTTAACTAACTTTGGAAAGATTTATAAAGTATATTTCAATTTGGAAAACTATAAAAAAGAACTTGCATATTATAGAACTGAAGAACAAAAAAAAGAAGCAAAAATTAAAGAACAAAAAGAACGTGAAGAACAATTAAAAAGGGTTGAAAACAAAAAAATTGCCGATGCCTTTTTCGCTAAAATAAAAGCAGATAGCCTACATTATGTTGAACTAAAACAAAAGGCAAAAAACGACTCTATTGAATACGAAAATCAAAAAAAGATAAATAATTTAATAGAAAAAGAAAGGCAAAAACAAGAGGCTAGAAAACAAATTGCTACAAAAAAACAGAAAATTGAAACCCAAAAAACAAATAAATTAAAAACTGAAAAAAAGCAAAAGCAAGAAACTAAAATTAATCTAACTATTCAGGTATCAAGCAACAGTAAACGATAAAACAAAATTTACCTCAACTTTTTTATTATATAAACAAAACACAATGAAGAAATTACTATTAGGAGCTTTATTATTACTTATAATAATAAGCTGTTCAGATAAAAATAAAACAGAAAATCAGATTAAAACCCCAATCATAGAAAAATCAGCAATTGAACTTGAAGACGAAAGTATGGCAAAAGGAATTGTTATGGATTCAACCTTACTAGATTTTGTTTTCGGAATGACAAAAGACGAAGTTACTTCACATTGCAAAAAACTAAAAGCCGAAAATATTATTAGTTATTTAACGGATGGAAATATCTATTATGCAGTAGAAACAAAAAGTTTCAAAAAAGTAGCATTGAGCATTAAATTTTATTATGATAACGAAAACAAGTTATTTAGGATAATTGAACAACCAGTGATGTTAGATCGAATAGAAAAAAAGGAAAAAAGTAATTCGGATGCTAATGTTGTAAATGAGCTATTAATAAATTACAAGCGTGATTTAGGAAACAAACCTCTAACTAACGGAACTCAACCAGACGCAAAATTTTATTGGCTGGAAGGAGATAAACGATTTGATTTTTTAGAAGCAGATAGTACTTGTGTTTTGGCTAGAACCAAAATTTCAGCAGAAAGGAAAATGATTGCTTTTAATGAAGAGATAGAACGAAAAAAACAAGAAGAAGAAAGAATAAAGCAAGAAGAAGAAATTTTAGAAAAAGAGAAACTTGCTAATTTACAAATACAAGAGGAAGAACGCATAATTACAAAATTGAAAGCAAAAGCAAAAAGGGACTGGCCAGATGATTACAGTGTACAAGAGTATTGGATAAACGAGCAAATAGAAGCATATCATTATATGCTAACCATTCCCGATAATGACAGGATTAAAAAGAAAGCACAAAGAGATTGGCCACTGGATTTTTCAGTACAAAAATATTGGTATAGCGAACAACTAGAAGCAAAAGAAAGACTTAAATAAGAACCCAATATAAATCAACAAAACAATGAAAAAATTACTTTTAGGAGCTATACTACTATTTAGCGTAATGAGTTGCTCAACTGATGGCGTTGATGGAATTAACGGCATCAATGGTGTAGATGGAAAAAACGGAACAAATGGAACAAATGGAACCATAACAGATACAGAATTTAGATGGAAAGCCCTATTTCCTTATGAATAAAAATCATACACGGATTATGATACAAGAGCTTTTAATTTTATCCAAGTGAACCAAAACGTAACAGTATTCGCAAACAACGTAGCCAAAACGGTATCAATATCTTTTAATGCTCCATCCAAAAAAATAAACCTAAATGGAGTATCATACCCAATAAATGCTTTAGAAGAGAAAAATTATACTGATTTAGGAGTTACATATAGAGATATATTAATTCGTTATTATAATGCCGATTGGTTTAGAGAAACTTATGTTTCATTAAGTTTTCAGAATGGCACTTTAAAAACATTTTCGTTTACACAAGATACTGATGCTTACAATGCCTTTAGCGGACAATATAATTTTTTTATAAATTCAGATACCAGCGGTAAATACACCTACTCGGAATTACAACAGAAATAAATCACAAACAAAATTAAGTACGAATGAACAAGGATTTAAAAATAAATATGAGAAAGATTATTTTAGGATTAGGACTATTGGTTGCTTTAGGAAGCTGTAACAAACATCAAATGCCAAACGAAACTGTAATAAATCAAGTTGAAGAACCAGTAGGTTTAGGAGAAGATTCATTAAACATAAATTCAGAAACCACAAGCAACGATCTAGAGCCTATTCCAGTCATCCAAGAAGAAGAAGAAACGAAAACAGAGCAATGGACGGAAGTTTATACATTCAAAGGAAGTGGAATGAAGAAATCTTCAACTTTTGAACTGAAAGGTAGTGAAGCACGACTAAAATACAAATATGAAAGTCAGCATAGCGGTATGGGAATGTTTGCAGTTTATATAGTTGACGAGGGTAAAGACATTATGAAGCAAGGTGGCATTCCTGAAGTTATGAGTACCGAAGAAAAAGAAGAAAGTGAAAGTTCTATACAGAAAAATGCAGGACGTTACTATCTAAATGTAAATTGCATTGGTAAATGGAAAGTAACAGTAGAAGAATTAAGATAATAAATTAGTCGCCAAAAACAAGGACAAACCATTTAGTGAAAAATGTGTCATTGGTAAACAATGACAAATCAAAAGACCAGAAAATACACAGCGAGTTGTAAGCAAGTTTAGACGAATCATAAATTAACGTTTAATAAATAATCTAACTGAAATTATGAAGAATAAAATACTAATTCTATCCATTTATTTATTTTTAATAATTGGTTGTTCTCCTAGTAAAAATGAATTGTTTAAAGAAACTGATTCTTTTGTAGAATCGTTGCAAACAACTTATGAAAGTTATGGAATTCTTGGAGGTTCAGAATTTGCAAAGACGACAAGTGATGGATTATATACAATCACGCCAGTTGGAAGATTGATCAATGTTAAAATTCAAAAAGTTGCAGAAAGTGGAGAATATGAAGAACTAAAACAGGATTTAAAAGACCATTATGAAGGTAATGTAAAAGTTAATGATGTGTATATCTGTAACGCCGGAACAATTATGATTGATTGTAGAAATTGATGTAATATGAAGTTATTCTCAAAACTAATATAAATCAGCAAAACAATGGAAAAAAAACCACAAAAGCCGAACATCATTCAACGAGGAATAAAAACAGGTAATATTTACCTAGTATTAATGTTGTTAAGTTTTGTTTTCATAATAATTAAAAGGTCTAATTCTTCAAAAAATGAAGACAATACAGAAACCATTTCGGAAGCACAAAAAACGGAGGCAGAAACAGATATTAAAGCGGTTGTTATTGTAGCTGCACAGATGGAAGTTGAAGAGAACTTAAAAAGTCCTTCTACGGCAGATTTTCCTTGGGATATAGAACCAGTAAAAGCAAATGATTCAACTTATACTATAGTATCTTATGTAGATTCTCAAAATGGGTTTGGCGCAATGATTAGAGCAAACTTTATGGTTGAGGTAACTATTGATAGACAAACAAAAAACACTAAAGCAAAACTAATAATGCTTGAAGAAAGACAATAAATCTAGCATTAAAGCTTTTGTCTTGAAACTTAAAACAATGACTAAAGTTATGAAGTAATTTATTGATTTAAACAAAAAAAGGTACTGCAAACCGTTTCAAAGTTATGACTGCAATAAGGTTGCGCTTCGTTTTGTCTTGGCTGTTACTTTTTTTGCGTAATGCAACAAAAAATCTTATTAATTTGTTACGTCCATTGCAACAAATTAAAAGGGATTTTGTATGTAAAGTATTGATATTGCTAATGTAAAGCTGTAATAATATTGCAACATTGTTGTAACAAAATCGCAACAAATACCCTAAAAAAAATATGTTTTTAAACTGTTTTTTTTAATATTTTGAAATGTTGCATAAAATATGTCACAACGGGAAAGCTGAAAACCGACATTAGAGTAAGCATAATATTAAAATACCTTTTCGTATGAATTCAAGAATTATCACAATTACTTTGGTTGCGGGACTTATTTCGGCTTGTGGAAGTAAAGAAACAACTCAAATTGCAGAAAACACATTTGTACATAATGAAAAAGTGTATAAAATTGTTGGCAATGAACTTTCACAAATTGCAGACTTAACTACTGAATTTGAAATTTCTAAACCAACTAAAAAAGATTTAGGGAGTGCTGATATCTCGTACATTAAAAAAGGTGCGACTACTCAAATAAACGCATTGTCTAGAGGGAATTTTTTATATTTTAAGTTTAAAATAAATGGAATAAATGATTTAAGAGATAATTATGTCCCTGGAGACTTCACAGTAAATTTTAAAGATGAATTCGATTTTATTCTACATCAGGCTGTAATCCCAACAAACGAACTTACGGGCGTTGTAGATGGAAACAATCAAATTAGTTATTTTATTTATAATGGCAAGACAGAAATGAGTACAGAAATTAATAAAGCAATTAAAAGCTATGATGTTAGCTCTGGAGTTAGAATAAATAAATAATAAATCTTGGTTGGGGAATAGTTGGGCAATTCTAAAAATAAAAAAGCCTGTAATACTTGAAAAACAAGTGATTACAGACTTTTTAAGTACCCGGAGCCGGAGTCGAACCGGCACGGTTTCCCACAGGTGTTTGAGACCAGCGCGTCTACCAATTCCGCCATCCGGGCTTAGCAGACCGAAATAACAACAGTTATTTCACGCAATAAAGAGAAATTTAGTGGTAGCTAAATATCTTTTTCTTTAACACGGTGCAAATGTAAAAAATAAAATTAAATGTTCAACTAAAAATACTTAAATTTTTCCTTTCAGTGTTGAATAAATTTTATAAATTTGCACCTCGTTAAAACGACACACACTAACTAACTACACCCGAGACAAATACAAAGACTACTTTAAATGATTTTAAAGGCTCTATTGTAAGCGAAACGGAATAAAACAACAAATTAAATGTCACACCTAGAACCAGAAGCTAAAATTTTTGCGTGTTCACAAAGTGTATATCTTGCAGAGCAAATTGCAAAAAATTACGGAATTCCTTTAGGAAAAGTAACCTTAGCCAAATATAGCGATGGAGAATTTCAACCTTCCTACGAAGAGTCAATTAGAGGGTTACGCGTTTTTATTGTTTGTTCTACATTCCCAACGGCAGACAATTTGATGGAATTATTAATGATGATTGATGCGGCCAAAAGAGCTTCAGCAAGACACATTACAGCAGTAATCCCTTATTTTGGTTGGGCAAGACAAGACCGAAAAGACAAACCAAGAGTTCCAATTGGGGCTAAATTAGTAGCTAATTTATTAGATGCTGCAGGGGCAACCCGAATCATGACCATGGATTTGCACGCAGATCAAATTCAAGGTTTCTTTGAAAAACCAGTAGATCATTTATTCGCTTCTACGATCTTTTTACCTTATGTAAAAAGTCTTGGATTAGACAACTTGACTATCGCTTCTCCAGACATGGGAGGCTCAAAAAGAGCTTATGCGTATTCTAAATTCCTAGAATCTGACGTTGTTATTTGTTACAAACAAAGAAAAGTAGCCAACGTTATCGACACTATGGAGTTAATTGGTGAAGTAAAAGGAAGAAATGTAATTCTAGTAGACGACATGATCGATACCGGAGGAACACTAGCCAAAGCGGCCGACCTTATGATAGAAAAAGGAGCATTGAGCGTAAGAGCCATTTGTACTCACGCGATTTTATCGGGAGAGGCATACGAAAAAATTGAAAAATCAAAATTAAGCGAGTTAATCGTTTCAGATTCTATTCCATTAAGAAAAGAATCTAATAAAATAAAAGTGTTGAGTTGTGCACCACTTTTTGCAGAAGTAATGCACATGGTACACCATAACAATTCCATTAGCGGAAAGTTTATAATGTAATTTTCAGTCCAAAGTGATTAGTCCCAAGTGATTAGTCAGCTTTTAAGGACTAATTACTAACCACTAAGGACTAAAAAAAAGAGTTTAATTAATAACTATTATAAATATTTACAATGAAATCGATTACAATTAAAGGATCAGAAAGAGAAAGCGTGGGCAAAGTGTCAACTAAAGCCTTACGTAATGCTGGATTGGTTCCTTGCGTATTATACGGAGGAAATCAGGCAGTTCATTTCTCAGCGGAAGTTATAGCTTTCAAGAACTTGGTTTACACTCCAAACGCGCACACAGTTGTGATTGAACTTGAAAACGGAAAAACGTTCAATGCCGTGTTACAAGACATTCAAGTACACCCAGTATCAGACAAAATTTTACACATCGATTTTTTCCAAATCCACGAGGATAAAGAAATTACAATGGAAGTACCTGTAAAAATTGTTGGTAACTCTAAAGGTGTAATGGCTGGTGGAGATTTACGTATGAACAACCGTAAATTAAAAGTAAAAGCATTACCAAAAAATCTTCCAGATTTTGTTGAAGCTGACATTACTCCACTTGAAATGGGTAACAAATTGTACGTTACTAAAGTTCCTACACCAAACTTCAAAATCATGCACCCAGACAATACAGTAATTTGTCAAGTGAAGATTTCTCGTGCCGCTATGAAAGCAGCTCAAGAAGCAGCAAAAGCAGCAAAAGCTCCTGCAAAAGGAAAGAAAAAATAATTTTTTTTTCATCTTTATATCAAAGCGCCAGTTACACAACTGGCGCTTTTTTTTAATCTGAACTTGTTTTAATCTGAACTTGTTTCAGATTCTATGATTCATAATCCTATTCAGAAGCACACCTTTTATTTTGTTAATCACGAATCCTCCTGCTGTACGCTAAATCTTTACTGCCGAACCCCGTCAGCAAAGGATACCGCTCCCATCAGGGCTACTCTACACGACCCCTTTCCATAACAATTATAGCCTTTCAATTTAACTTCTGCACTAAATACACTATTTTTGCAATATGATAAAATGGATCCAAATTTTGTTTTCATCACGAAAAAAAGCAGAGAAAGTAAGTACTATGAAACCGGTGGTTCACGAACACCAAAAAAACAATATGGAGAAGGTGAGTAAAAAATTTCTAATAGTAGGATTAGGCAACATTGGCGCCGAATATGTCAATACCCGTCACAACATCGGTTTTAAAGTACTCGACTTTTTAGCCAAAAAAGAAAGTCTAGATTTTCAAACCGTAAAACTCGGATCTCTAGCAGAATACAAGTTCAAAGGACGAACTTTTTTGCTTTTAAAACCCAACACCTACATGAATTTGAGTGGTAAAGCTGTAAAATACTGGATGGATCAAGAAAAAATTCCACTAGAAAACATTTTGGTAATTACTGATGATTTAAACCTTTCCTTTGGCACCATTCGCATCAAAGGCAAAGGCAGCGATGGCGGCCATAACGGACTAAAAAACATCAACTTAATTTTAAATACCCAAAATTATACGCGCTTTCGTTTTGGTATAAGTGACCAATTCAAAAAAGGACAACAAGTAGATTATGTCTTAGGCGAATGGGATGAGCAAGAGAAAACAGCCCTCACAGAACGATTAGAAATAAGTATCGAAATTATTAAATCCTTTGGCACCGCTGGCCTCAACAATACGATGAATAGCTTCAACGGAAAATAGAAAAGGGAAACAAATACTGTTTCCCTTTTCTGTTTATAAAACGATCAAATAATCTTTATTGAATAACTATTTTTTTAACTTCTCTTCTGTTACCATCGGCAACTGTTAACAGATAAACACCCGCCATTACCTTCTTCAAGTCGATGTTCTCACTAAAGTTAGCCGTCTTTTCATATTGCTTTTCGTACACGCTACGACCCAACAAATCCACTACCGAAACCACAACTGGTGCACTAGACACACTAGAAAATTCAATCTTAAAATCCCCTTTAGAAGGATTAGGAAAAAGCTTAAAATCTTCAATAGTCTGCTCATTGATCGCTAAAGTTGCTTTTTGGGCACAAATACGCATCGAGGCTGCACTAATAGAACCGCTATCGGTGGTATAAGCATCTCTTACACGTAAAATCCATGTCCCAGCCGGGTCTTGGGAATTGAAACCACTCAACAAATCAGTTGGTGTAATGATCTGGAAAGCACTATTGACACAGTCAACAACATTTCCACTATCATCAATTTTCAGGCTTAAAGTAGTATTACTACTTCCACAAATTCTCTGCAATAAACGAACGGTAGTTTTTTGCGGACTTATAATCTCTAACTCTACATCAGACAAATAGGAATGAGTTAAGGTAATGTCAACATCAACATCTGTAATTGTTCCTAAATCAGCCGGAACGACAACTTCCCTTGTGGTATAAGCAGCTACACCATCTGGTATCGTAATTGGTGCTGCAAAAATATAAGTAGTACAAGACGAAACGGTAGTATATCCGATTGCAAATGGGGTGGAATTCATGGAGTAAAAAATAGAATTCGTAGGCTCTACTAAAATCCTACATTTCAAAGCAGTTATCGCAGGTACAACAATCGCCTGTGACCCATCATTAGGTGTATTACTAATCAAAGTAGTGGGAAAAGTGAGTCCCCCGTCAGTAGACAATTTGATGTTTACATTAGCTGCCCCAGACAATACATTAGTTCCATTTACACTCCAAGTAATAGTTTGAGCAGAACCTGGATCCCAATTCAAATCTGTAGTAGCTTGAGAAGTCACCTCAAAGGGACCCGCCGTATTACTAACGGTTACTAACACTTGATCAGAAGCAGTTTGCCCTGAACCCAAAGCCGCATTATCTCTTGCGGTCAAAACAAAAGTCAACGTTCTACCAATACTACTTAATGATTCCCATGTACTGTTGAATCTATTAATTAAAACACTAGTATAGGCAGGAAAATAACGAGTCAACGAAGCCGTTGGCGGAAAAGAACGAAATAAAGGACCATCTGCTTTATCTGCAATGGCTATACTATTGGCCCCGGCTGTTGTGACAGCAGTATCATTTTGCTCCCAAACATAAGTAAAAGAACCCGTTGTGGTACCACTAGTAACTCCTTTCAATACAAATGGAGTGCTTTTAGGAATCGTATAATCAGGCCCAGCATTTACACCAAATACAGCTGTGGTGACAGCGGTTTTAACAGGACATGTTTTGGGTGCTAAATTATGTTGAATTTGATTAATACTAGCAAAAGCAAAATAATCATCGGAATTGGACTGAACATCATAATCCGTTAAACCCGCATAGGCCATAATCGTAGAACCACTTCCCGGTTCCACATTAGTTCCTGTATCTTCAATATCATGAGAAAAAGTGTGAGTAGCCCCTAGTTGATGCCCAAATTCATGCGCCACAAAATCAATATCAAATAAATCGCCTTCTGGTTTGTTATTTGATGGAGATGTATAAGCACTCCCTTTACCGGAATCACACACGCAACCAATACAACCGGCATTTCCACCCCCGCCAGAAGCTCCAAATAAATGACCAATATCGTAATTAGCTTCTCCAATAATACTAGTCAACGTATTTTGAAGTTCTTGATTCCATGCAGTAGGAGCCTTCCCTCCAATAACTGGCGAGTAAGGATCTGAAGAGGCGTCCGTATAAATAACGTTAGCATTATCTGCAATAATTACCAATTTTAAAGCTAAATCTCTATTAAAAATTCCATTTACTCTGGTCATGGTTGTGTTCATAGCTGCTAAAGCTTTTTCTTTTGTGCCCCCATGATAAGCCGCATATTCCCCCGTACAAGACAAAGCCAAGCGCATGGTACGAAAAATACGATCACTCGCTTTAGTATTAGCTGATTTTGACATTAAACTAGTGGCCAAGGCTATTTCTTCGGTGGTACAATTCAAAGGCAATGCCCCTTTCGCTCTTTTATCGGATCGATACAATACGTATTTTTCGGATTCTCCTTTTATGGGTTCTATAAATTCAGATTGAGTATCATTACGCAAAACCATAGTTTGTATTCCTTGATCAGAAGTACTGAAATAGACCGTAGCATTGGGATCCGTTATTCCTTTCCCGGTAAACGATTGAATATTTGGAAATTGCGCTTGCAAAGAAGCATCAAAAATAGAAGTTTCCCAGATTAAAAAACGCTCCATTTTACCAGTAGCATTTGGCAAACTTATCACCTCAGTGGCGTTCTCATAAGTTTTCCCTTTGACCATTGCCAATGTTGTTTTAAAAACCTGAGTGTCTAATTCATACAATCCCTCGTTGTCTCTTTCTGATAAATCGAGACTTCGACTAGAAATTGAAGCTGTAGCAACACGCTTCCAAAAAACTTTATTTTGAGCATGAACAAAAGCTGTGACACAAAATAAAACCAAAAAAAGTGCCTTTTTTTTCATTAAACGGTAATTTTTAGTCTTTAAAGTTACTACATTTATCTTAAAAGTATCACAGTTTATTTTTGAAAAAATCATAATTGACGGGCTTATTTTAAAAAGAGTAAAAAAAAAATAGAAATTACACTGCTTGGTTTAGAATATAATATCAAAAACTTGTGACAACAACGTTAAAAATAACTCTAAATTATACCTATGCTTACAAAAGGTGATTTTCTGTAATAAACAGAAATATGTACCCTTTTTGTTATTTTGAAAATGATACTTTTATATTATTTCTTTTAAGATAGATAGTCTAAATTTGCAACTTTATAAACTAGTCATTTTGAAGATTTTTCACTCCATAAGCGAATTTGTTGCTACCAAAAAAACGATACTAACTTTAGGCACCTTTGACGGCGTTCATTTTGGACACAAAACCATATTAAACAAAGTAACTCAAAGCACCATGAATGGGACTTATGAAAGTGTAGTCCTCACTTTCTTTCCACATCCTAGAATGGTACTTCAAGAAAAATCAGATATAAAATTACTCAATACAATCGCTGAAAAAATTGAATTATTAGAGCAATTGGGTATAGAAAATCTGGTTATACATCCTTTTGACACTACTTTTTCTAAATTAACTGCCGAAGAATTTGTTAGAGACATCTTAGTCAATCGTTTTAATATTCAAAAAATAATCATTGGTTACGACCACCGTTTTGGAAGAAACAGAACCGCTGATATTAATGATTTAATCACCTATGGAAAAATCTACAATTTTGAGGTTGAACAAATTACAGCGCAAGAAATAAACGCTATTTCGGTAAGTTCAACCAAAATAAGAAATGCCATTTTAGAAGGTGAATTATCATTAGCCAACACTTATTTGGAATATCCTTATCCTATTTCCGGAAAAGTTATTAAGGGCAAGCAATTAGGTAGAACCATTGGGTTTCCCACTGCCAACATTGCCATTGCAGAAGATTTTAAGCTCATTCCAAAAAATGGGGTCTATGTTGTAAAAAGCCACATCGACAACCAAACGGTGTATGGAATGATGAATATTGGTTTTAATCCTACTGTGGGTGGAGAAAAACAGAGCATAGAGGTGCATTTTTTGGATTTTGACAAAAATTTATACCACCAAGAACTTAAAATTTCCATCCTACACCGCTTGCGTTGGGAACATAAATTTCAAAATATTGATTTTCTAAAAACCCAATTAGCCCAAGACGAGTGCGACTCAAGAGACTACATTGCGAATTTATAACATGATCAACAAAAGTTAATCTTTCTTAAAATAAACTTACAATTCATTTTTTTAGTAATTTTAGAGGTAATTAATTCATTTTCAATACAATAATTAACCACTAAAAAACTATAATATGAGAATTTCAAGAGAATTTCAAAACGGCTTCCTTATTTTTCTTGGGATAGCCATTTATTTTTTGTTCATGAATATTATCGGGTTATCAGATGTATTTTACTTGCGCTTGTTTAACACTTTTTTTGTTTTATATGGGGTAAATCGCACTATAATGATGAACGTTCAAGATGGGGAAGTCTTTCTCGCTAACAATGCAAAATCAGCTATGAAAACTTCACTAATTGGTGTTTTCTTGAGCATAATCGGATTAATTGTTTACAGCTATCTTCAAGGCGGAGACCAATATGTACAATCCTTGGCGAAAACCTTTTTGTTTGGAGGAAGTCCCGCTGTAATGACCTACAGCATTTGCTTATTGTTTGAAGGAATTGCTTCTTCTGTAGTAGTTACAATGCTTTTGCTATTGTATTGGAACAACCGCATGGTAACCGATTCTTAGTTCTTCAAATAAAAATGCTTTTGTGACGCAGCATTGCTACATCAAAACTATTTGATTACTTTTGTGGCACTAAAAATGCACCTATGAGCAGTATAAAACACAATTGGACCAAAGAAGAAATCATTGCAATATATAACAAACCCTTAATGGATTTGCTTTACGAAGCAGCTTCCATCCATAGAACTCAACATGATCCTAATGTAGTGCAAGTTTCGACTTTGTTGTCTATAAAAACTGGCGGATGTCCTGAAGATTGTGGATATTGTCCTCAAGCCGCTAGATACCACACCGATATTGAAGGAAATGATTTAATGTCTGTAAGTCAAGTAAAAGCACAAGCATTAAGAGCCAAATCAGGAGGTTCCTCAAGAGTTTGTATGGGTGCAGCATGGAGAAATGTGAAAGACGGACCAGAATTTGATCAAGTCCTTGAGATGGTTCGCACCATCAATAAATTAGATATGGAAGTATGCTGTACTTTAGGCATGCTTACAGAAAATCAAGCCAAACGATTAGCTGAAGCTGGATTATATGCTTACAATCATAACTTAGATACCTCAGAAGAATATTATAAAGAAGTAATTTCAACGCGTGGTTTTGAAGATCGTTTACAAACCATCGAAAATGTTCGTAAAACAAATGTAACCGTTTGTAGTGGTGGAATTATTGGAATGGGAGAAAGTATTGAGGACCGCGCAGGAATGTTGGTAGCGCTTTCTACTTTAAATCCGCAACCAGAATCTGTGCCAATCAATGCTTTAGTTGCTGTTGAAGGAACTCCAATGGAGGAAGAAAAACCAGTTGAAATCTGGGAAATGATTCGAATGGTAGCTACTACTAGGATTGTAATGCCGGAAACTCAAGTTCGTTTGTCTGCGGGCAGAATGAACATGAGTAGAGAAGGACAAGCTTTGTGTTTCTTTGCAGGAGCCAACTCCATCTTTGCTGGTGACAAATTGCTAACAACTCCTAATCCGGATGTAAATGAAGATATGAAAATGTTTGAAATGCTTGGCTTAACCCCTCAAAAACCATTCATTAAAATCATGCAACCCGAAACCGTTGAAGCAGAAAATTCACAATTCACTGCTCTTGGCGAAAAACCAAAATGGTCTAGACCAGGTCACACTATCGAAAAAAACATAGAAGCCACACTTAAGAATAAGTAAATATTTACCAAAAATTAAAGCTTTATCAACTCTGCTCTTAGCCTAAAATCTAAGAGCTTTTTTTTATTTTTTAATTTACATCTAATAAACCCAAACGCTGTAATAGAGTTAAAAAAACCTCTTTTAGTACATTATCTTCTTGTTAATGATGGCTCCGTTTGCCAAAGTGGTTTTCACAATCAACATTTGTTCACTTGAAGACAAAGATGAAATCGTCCATTCTTGTGTGATGATTTTCGGTTTATCGTAGACTTTTCTGCCAAACAAATCATATACTTGCACTTGTACTATCGCTTCTGCTGAAGAGGTGAGCGTGATTTTTTTATTTTTTACACTTACAATAAGCGCCTTATCTGCCAACACATTTTCATCAGTTTGTAGTGTTTTGTTAGTATTTGTGTATTTCAACAAAAATCGATCATTCTCTACTCCGCTGATAGTCGTAAAAGCATAGTTCCCTTTGGTCAATTCATGAAGCGTATTGGTCTTTTTATCTTCTAACCAAATTTCTTGACCTTCCAAAGCGCCGTCTCTATCATCAATGCTAATATTGAAAGAGCCTGCAATTGTACTACGGTAACCCAAAGATACTGTGTCTGTTGCATCAAAAGGTAATGCACGCCCTTGAATAGTTAGATTTTGTCCTTGATTAATACTATAAAAATCAACAAACTCTTGGCCATCAAAACTTGGCGCATCATACAAATTGTCCCAATCATTGGTCGCGCCTGAAATGTAACCGACTAATAATTGTTTGAAAGCGCCACTACTATTGGTCAAGTTCAACCAAACACGGTTTTTCTCGATAGCTGTTGTTTTTTGGGCACTAGATTGTTTGAAAAACTGAGTATTTTCATCAATTACGCGCATACTATTTTTAAATTCAAACTTACTATTAACTGGAATACTGGACGTTGTCTCCACAAAAAAGGATTGACCGGAAGCAATCTTCCCGGATGGAATTTGGCCTCCAGATACAGCAGCTCCTCGTGCCGTTCCCGTGCCACCTGTTCGGTTATAAGTTGCGTAATCATCAGCTACATAAATATAATTTGAACCACTTTGTTGGATAGGCGTATTGTGCGTCCAGAAATACAAAGCACCATAAATAATACTAGCATTATTAGAATCGGTCATAAACAAATCAGCATCAATTGCCGAAGGGTAAGGATTGCCTATTAAATTATATTGATCACTTCCCACTGGAAAACTATATATCCCATTGTTCGGAATTCCTGAAAAAGTTCCTTCATAAACTGATGGCAGGGTAGTAGAGAAATCTTGAGGTCCTCGGATAATATATCCTTTTGCAAGGGTCATTGACGAAGTAGGTAATTCGTTTTTCCAGTCATTGGCTACCCCATCAAAAGAGAAAAATTTATCCGAAAGTGTCAATGGTGAGACATCGATTAGCTTCTGATTTTGTACAGGACTGGACCAATAGGTATAATCCATCCTCCGAATAGGAGTTGTATTTCTTTTCAATTGCAAAACCCCAGAATTGCTACTCTGATCGTCTAATTGATACAAACTTGCCTCGTTTTCTAGTATCAAAAGTCCGCTCCCGTCATATTGGTATCTTAAGGCTAATGTATTTCCTGAGTTGACTTTTACTTCAAAACCAGAATTAATCGAACAATTGCACGCATACGTAGTGTTGGTAATCGTAAAATGATCTTCGAAAAGTACTTCTTTACCAGGAGTTGGCGCACCATTGGTCCAAGTTCCAGCTATTCTTTTGGTTTGGTCAACGCACAAAATAAGTCTAGCAATTCGATGCTTGGTAATCCCTGAAACTGAATTGAAAGCACCCCCAATCAATACTTTTTCATCAGAAGTTAAAGCCATGGTAGAAAGCGTACCATTCAAATTGACTGAAAAACTTCCGTCAACAGTACCATTGGCTTGTAAACGAAGCATTCTTTTAACTACTTCTCCATTGTACGTTCCAGAAAATGTTCCTCCAAGTAATAGTCTACCATTCGGCTGAATCAAAATATCTCGAACGGTTCCGTTGCTGAAGCCTGTTCCTATGATGAAACTAGTATCCAAACTACCATCAGGATTTAAGCGAACAATTCTTCGTCTTGCATTCGCATTAAACGTAGAAAAAGAACCGCCAACCACAATTTTACCATCAGATTGCAAAGCCAAACTATAAACCGTGGCATCAAATCCAGTTCCAATCGAAAAACTAGTATCTATGCTCCCATCAGCATCTAATCGTATTATTCTGCTGGATGAAATTCCATTAAACATTGAAAAATGACCTCCTACAATTATTTTACCATCCGATTGCAAAACTATAGTTTCGACTATCCCATCTTCGGCACCTGAACCTGTACTAAAACTAGAATCTAAAGTACCATCGGGAAATAAACGAGTAATTTTTACCGCTGCCATTCCGTTATAAGTAGAAAAATTTCCAACAATAATAATTTTACCATCTGGCTGAATTACCACTCCATACACTTGTCCGTTGCACCCTGATCCAATACCAAAGGAAGCATCTATACTTCCATTAGGCAGTAACCGCACCATTCTATTAACTGTTGTTCCGTTGTACGTAGTAAAATTGCCTACAATGATAATTTTCCCGTCGGATTGTACCACAGCATTTCGAATAGTAGCATTAGCCCCTTGACCCAAAACATTAAAAGTGACATCCATTTCGCCTGCCACGTTGAGTTTGGCGATTCTAGAAGCAGCTCCACCATTAAATTGTGTAAAATTTCCAACAACTATCATGCTTTTATCAGGTAAAGGAAGTAGTTTTGAAACACTGTTATTCAGCCCCACTCCCGATGTTAAATACCCAATATCCAAGGTGCCCTGCATATCAATCTTGGCCAATTTTCCTTGATTTTGATCATCAAAAATGGAGAAAGAACCGCCTATATAACAAGAGGTATCCATGAAGTTTTCTAAGGCATAAACACTGGCAGAAGCTGGACCATTACCAATATTAAATGTGGTATTTATGGTACCATTTGGATTGAAAAGCTGTACTCTATTGACCGCTACCCCATTATAAGTTCCCGAGAAAGAACCACCTAACATAAATTCTCCACTAGAATTAATCAAAATAGTTTCTACCGTTCCTGAATTAAATCCTGTGCCAGAGGTAAAAGAACCATCTTGAGTCCCGTTGGTGTTTAATCGTAAAATTCGATTGGCTGCATTACCGTTATAGTTGCTGAAAGAACCTCCCAAAATGATTTTACCATCTGTTTGAATACCAATTGCGCTGACGTTATTATCAAAACCAACTCCGGTTATAAAACTAGTATCCAAACTACCATCGGCATTCAATCTAGCAATTTTGCCCACAGAAACACCATTAAATGTAGCAAAATCACCAGCAATAATAATTTTTCCGTCGGATTGAAGTTCAACTTTCTCTATCAAACCTGAAGCGCCCGAACCAACAACAAATGAAGCATCAATCGCGCCGTTAGCCAAAACTTTCACTATTCTATTAGTAGCAGTCCCGTTATAATTCGTAAAACTTCCTACCAAAAAAATACTCCCATCGGGATGTAAAGCCATATCATATATGACATTATTTGTGGCGCCTGGTGAAGTCGAGAATGAAGTATCTCTCGTACCATCCGGATGAAGCCTAATTACTCGACCAACAGCAACTCCATTAAAAGCCGTAAATGAACCACATACTAAAATATTTCCATCAGGCTGGATCAAACATCCATAAACTTTATTATTAAAACCTGTTCCCAAAGTAAAAGTAACATCTCTGGATCCATCAGGAAGCAATCGACATAAATAAGGTGTTGCACTACCATTGAAATTTAGAAAATCACCGCCAACAATTAACTTACCATCGGTTTGAACGGCTAACGTTCTGACGGTATTATCAAAACCATCCCCCAAAAGGCCATCGTCATAGGTGTTAAAGGTAGGATCAACTTTTCCTTGTTGACCAAAAACTGTAGTATAACCAACACTAAAAACTAAAAGTAAGAGCAATGCATTCTTTGTTTTCAAAGGCATAAAATTAATATTAGACTATAACTACTACCTGTTTGAATTAACAGTATTTGTAGTAATAAAAATATTAAGTTCTCTTTTGATAGACAATACCCAGATTTAGTGATATTTAGAAAATATTATTTGTTCAAAAAACTAATCTTCCAAAACAAGAAAACCCTTTCAAAGCAGTTCACTCTGAAAGGGTTTATAATTAAAAAATACTTCTTTTAGTATATAATCTTCTTGCTGCTAATAGCACCGTTGGCCAAAGTGGTTTTCACAATCAACATTTGTTCACTTGAAGACAAAGTTGAAATCGACCATTCTTGAGCATTGATTTTTGATTTATCGTACACTTTTCTGCCCAACAAATCAAACACTTGTACTTGTGTTATGGCTTCTGCTGAAGAGGTAAGTGTTATTCTCTTGTTTTTTACACTTACAATAAGCGATTTATCAGCGAGTTCATTATCATCGGTGCCTAAGGTTTTATTGGTGTATTTCAACACAAAACGATCGTTCTCTACTCCATTGATAGCAGTAAAAGTATATTTGCCTTTGCTCAATTCATGAAGGGTGTTCGTCTTTTTATCTTCCAACCAAATTTCTTGATTCGTCAAAGCGCCGTCTTTGTTGTCAATACTAATATCAAAAGATCCAGCAATAGTGCTTCGGTAGCCCAAAGGCACAACATCTGTAGTCTCAAACGGTAAAGCACGACCTTGAATGGTTAGGTTTTGTCCTTGATTAACACTATAAAAATCGACAAACTCTTGTCCATCAAAACTTGGTCCATCATACAAATTATCCCAATCATTGGTTGCTCCTGTGATGTAACCTACTAGTAATTGTTTGAAAGCCCCACCGCTGTTGGTCAAATTCAACCAAACACGGTTTTTCTCGATAGTGGTTGTTTTTTTGGTACTGGCTTGTTTGAAAAATTGGCTATTGTTGCCTGAAACTCGCATTGCATTAGTAAATTGGAAACTTCCTGCTGCTCCATTACCCACAAAAAAAGATTGGCCTGCGGCTATGAATCCATTAGGAACACTAGTATTTAATCCAGGGCTTGGCGCAGGTCCTGACACTGGTATCGGCAATGGTCCTCCAGCTGTTCCCCCAGTGATATTGTATGTCGCATAATCATCAGCCGTATACACATAGTCCGAACCACTTGGTGTAATCGCCGTATTATGCGTCCAAAAATACAAGGCTCCGTAAATAATACCATTATTAGCAGTGATAAAATCATCCGCTCGTATGGCCGAAGGATAAGGATTTCCTACCAAATTGTATTGATCCATGCCTACAACAAAACTATAATCGCCATTGTTTGGAATTCCTCTGAAGGCTACAGGTTGTGCATAAGGCATAACTACTGTTTCTGGATATGGCGCCCCGTAGGCTCCAGGTTTGGGAGTACGAATAATAAATCCAACTCCAGGTATCATTTCTCCATCATCAAAAACCCAGTCATTTGCCGAACCACTAAATCTAAAATATTTATCGGCCAAGGTGTTAGGTGAAAGATTTTTGGCCGTTTGTTTTGGAACAACTGTACCGTCTCCCCAAACTGGAGATGACCAATACGTAAAATCAAAATTCTTCATTTGGGTAGAAATACGACGGTATTCTATGGCTCCTACATTTGTCGCATTGGTGGTTTGCATCAAACTCGCATTGTTCTCGAAAATCAACTGCCCGTTCGTAGTCACTGCATTTGTAATGGTTAATGTAACTCCGGATGCAACAGTTGCAATAACCCCAGAATTAATCGTTAAAGCGCAGCCTACCAAATTGGCCGTAAATGGCGAATTAGGCGTTACTGAAGAAATAATAATGTTTCTAGTAGCATCAGGAGCAATACCACCAACCCATCCAGTACCATTCCAAGTGGCACTAGAAGCGTCTATAATCGGAACATTTGGTGTAGGTAATGAAGTACAAGTCCCATTATTTACCGTAAAGGTATAATTTCCAACGGTTAATCCTGTAACAGTATAGCTCGCACCTGATGAAGTATAACTTCCTGCAGCAGTTCCTGATTGAGTAATAATCCAACCGTTTTGCAAACCACTCAATACAACACTACCTGTAGTTGAAGAACAAGTAACATTTGTGATGGTACCAACTGTAGGGGCAGAAGGCAAAGGGTTAACGGTTATCGTTCCTGTTGCATTGATCGTACCTGAACAACTTGCCGTTAACGGAATACTATAATTGAATGTTCCTGATTGAGTTGGCATCCCACTAATCGTTATAGTATTTGATGCAAAAGAGGCCGTTATTCCAGTTGGCAAATTGGTTGGGGTTCCAATCCCAGAGATTCCATTGGTGGAATGAGTGATTGGAGTTATACTAGAATTCATACAAACCATAGGAGTAGAAGATGGTGGTGATACCGAACCAGTACCGATTGTAATTAAAATTGGCGATGAATAACTTACGCAATATGAACCAAACTGATTTTGAACTACTGCTCTAAAATAAGTATTTGTATTCAAAACCCCTATTTTGGCTACTGACAAAATATTGGTCGTTTCAACAATATCGGTGTAAGAACTAAATGCGATGTCAGTGGATTTTTGCCATCTAAGTATAGCCGTATTTATCGTGGTATAACCACTTAATGTCAAGTTGCTTGCAGGTGATGTTCCTGCACAGATTGTTTGAGCTGGACTTACTGTACCTCCTAAAGGAGCCGTTGTTTGAAAGCTTATTGTATTAGAACTAGCAGTGGTTACATTACAAGAATTTGTTGCTCTTACTCTATAGTACAAAACTCCTGCAGGAAGTCCTCCAGCATAATAACCTGTTGATGGATAATATCCTATATATAGGCCATTATAATTTGTAACAAGGTTTAAGAAACTGCTATCTGTAGCAATATCTAAATAATAGGCCGTTGCGTTTGCAATTGAATTCCAATTAAGAATAGCACTAAAACAATCTGAATTTGTCGCTGCTGTAGCTGTAGGTGCTGTAATTGGAATAGCAGCTGTTGCAGAACTCATTGTAGCAGAACTAGGACTTGTGCCACAAACACTATTCGCTCTAACTCGATAATAATAGGTTGTCCCTGGATTCAACCCAGACAAAGCATAATTAAGGACATTTCCAACATCTAAGCCGTTATAACCAACAACAAAAGATGAAAAACCGCTATTTGTTGATACATCCAGCAAATATTTTGTTGCATTTGACGCAAAACCCCATTGAGCAGTAAATCCAGTACAGGTAGGAGAATATGCTCCAGCAGTTCCAGGAGTGGATGGAATTGGGCTAACAGTTACGTAATAGGAGGAACCGCCACTCGTCCCACACCCATTTGAAGCAGTAACGATTAAATTACCTGTAGCACCATTACTGGCTATACTAACCGTAATACTTGTCGTTCCCTGTCCTGATGTAATAGTCCAATTCGCGGGAACTGTCCAAACATAACTGGTAGCATTTGCCACTGGACTAATTGAATATACTAAACCTGAACTGGAAACACACGGCGTAGCACTACCAGAAATACTGCCCGGCTGAGCTGGAGCACTTGGACTTGTTGTAATACTTATAACATTACTATTAAATATACAAGCCGATGCATTACTAGCAACAGCAGTCATAGTACGTCTGTAATATTTTGTAGTACTAACTGATGGAGCATATGGCAATGTAACAAAATCCTCAGATATAGCTCCTACTACATCGACAAAAGTACTATTATCGTCAGAGGATTGCCATTGGTATTTTATTGATGGATTAGCTGTTGCACCATTATAAGGAATATTAGAGCCGTCTAAAGCAACTGTTGCATTACTACAAATAGTAGTTGAAACTGGTGCAGCAATTGAATTAGTAGCTGGTGCTACAAGTGTCATTGAAAAATTAGCTACATTGCCTCCATTCTTTTCATAATATTCAAAAACTAAATCACTATTACCTGTTAAATTCACCAATACATTTTGATAGGTAGTCGTTCCTTGCTGTACCCATCTATCAAAAACATTTACACCATCTACAAATAAACGAACACCGTCATCTCCAGAAATAGTTACGAAATAACACCCTGTTTTGGTTGATTTCATTCTATATCTCACCGCAAAAGTATCCGTTCTAAATGAACGGGATACCCCATTAACTGTTACTGGAGCACAAACATCACTCCCTCCAAAATTATTAGTGAAATTTTCTGTGGGCACATTAAAACTTCCCAAGTAAGTATTAAAAGCAACAGCATTTGTTGGTGGAAAAGCTGCACTATCTGAAAAATCAAACACATGCCCAATCCATTGATCTATTCCAAATGTAGTGGAATCGTCTTGGGTATTGGTTCCTCCTTTATACGTAATCTTTATAGACTCAAGACCACTACTTGTATCTGAGCAATCACATACATTATTTAATTGCACAAAAAGATTTCCTGAAAATGTAGCAGTCCAATCTGTTGAAGAATTTAAACTATTTAAAGCCGACTCTTGTATAAAAGTTGTACCATTAAATAATGTTAGTCGCTTTGGAACATTAACATTATTAGTTGGGATTTGAAAGTTATACTGAAGTCCTCTTACCACATTTACAATCAGATATTGTCCAATACCCACTCCCGTTGTAGTTACAGAACCTGCAACATTTCCAGCAATCTCAGTTAAATTATAACAAATAGGCGCAGCAGTTCCAGCATTTGTTGAAGCAAGACTACAAGATGAAGCTGGTGCTGCAACTGCTCTTGTTAATGTAATCACATTAGAAATTACTTCACAAGAGGTCCCGTTAGTATTTTTTGAACGTAAAACTCTTCTATAATAGCTTATCCCTGGCGTTGTAGTATCAGTTGTTGTATAATCTTCTGCAATTGCACCAACAATATCGGTAAAAGTAATATTGTCTGAAGAAACCTGCCATTGGTAATTGAAAGTTGTATTAGCTGTTGCTCCATTATAAGCAATGGTATTCCCGTCCATTACATAAGACACACCATTACAAACCGATGGATTAGAAATTCCGCTAATAGTATTTGTCGAACTAAGTGCTGGAGTAATATTAAATATTGTTTGATTCCCACCTGCATTTTCATAGTAATCTAGAACCAAATCACTTCCACCTGCTTTCAAACTAACCAAAATAGAAGTATATGTCTGTGTCCCCTGATCCCTCCATTCTTCAACAAATTTCTCACCGTCAATATATAATCGCACACCATCATCAGCCCCAATGGTAACCCAATAACAACCAGCTGGGAGACTAGTAGTCTTCATTCGATATTTTACTGCAAAAGTAGATTCGTTAAAAGTTTGTGTAGTTCCATCAACATTATATGAAATACAACCAGTACCATAATTAGTGTTAAAATTCTGTGTTTGATTGATAGTCCCTAGATATCTCGAAAAAGCAATTGCATCTGAAGGATTTCCAACACCAATATAATCATAAACATGCCCAACCCAAGTATCAATTCCGGCCAAAGTTGCATCCATCACTGAACTCCCACCCGTGTAAGTAACTCTTAAATTATCTACTAAAGTTGTACTTGTTTGAGAACAATTGGCATCGTCATTCAACTGTATGTATAAAACACCCGTAAAAGTAGCCACCCAATTTAATGTTGCTGCCGTTGTAGCACTAGTTGCAATGGCAGTACCTTCTGCGGTACCTGTGACTGAACTTCTGTAAAGTGTAATTCTTTTTATGAAACCCAAATTTGAATTTGTTGTTGCGATAGAATAAGTATACCCATTAACAACATTAATCGCTATATAACTTCCGAGTGGCAAGTTATTAATCGTTTGGGCCGCTAAATTATCATAGCATATTGACCTTGTAGTATCAAATGGATTATTTAAAAACCCACATTGACCAAAATTAATCCAACTAACAAAAAACAAAACTAAACTTAAACGTAATTTTAAACCCATAAAGACAACTTACTAATTATGAAATTTCTAGACTTGAATTATAATGAAATAATTTTGGGCAAAACTAATCATTTTATAATAAAAATCTAAATTAGTTCTCACATCATAAATCATATATACGATATTTCTTTTGGATTGGATTTATTTAATCCGTGTGTTTTTATTTTATTTAAATTAATGTTCAATTATGATAGTCTTATACTAGCAAAAAATCCGTGAAACAATCTTGCTTAATATTGATAAAATGAAAGATACCTGCTCATAAAAAAACTATTTAATCCAATTAATTTAATACAAACAAAAAACCCTTTCAAAGCAGTTCACTCTGAAAGGGTTTATTATTACAAAATACTTCTTTTAGTATATAATCTTCTTGCTGCTAATAGCACCGTTGGCCAAAGTGGTTTTAACAATCAAGGCTTGTTCACTTGAAGACAAAGTTGAAATCGACCATTCTTGAGCATTGATTTTTGATTTATCGTACACTTTTCTGCCCAACAAATCAAACACTTGTACTTGTGTTATGGCTTCTGCCGAAGAGGTAAGTGTTATTCTTTTGTTTTTTACACTTACAATAAGCGATTTATCAGCGAGTTCATTATCATCGGTGCCTAAGGTTTTGTTGGTGTATTTCAACACAAAACGATCGTTCTCTACTCCATTGATAGCAGTAAAAGTATACTTGCCTTTGCTCAATTCATGAAGGGTGTTCGTCTTTTTATCTTCCAACCAAATTTCTTGATTCGTCAAAGCGCCGTCTTTGTTGTCAATACTAATATCGAAAGATCCAGCAATAGTGCTTCGGTAGCCCAAAGGCACAACATCTGTAGTCTCAAACGGTAAAGCACGACCTTGAATGGTTAGGTTTTGTCCTTTATTGACACTGTAAAAATCGACAAACTCTTGTCCATCAAAACTTGGTCCATCATACAAATTATCCCAATCATTGGTTGCTCCTGTGATGTAACCTACTAGTAATTGTTTGAAAGCCCCACCGCTGTTGGTCAAATTCAACCAAACGCGGTTTTTCTCAATAGTGGTTGTTTTTTTGGTACTGGCTTGTTTGAAAAATTGGCTATTGTTGCCTGAAACTCGCATTGCATTAGTAAATTGGAAACTTCCTGCTGCTCCATTACCCACAAAAAAAGATTGGCCTGCGGCGATCTTTCCAAGAGGTCTGTTGGAAACCATTTCCTCTCCAGGATCCATAGTTCCATTACCATTAGCATCCACAAAATTCCCAACTCCTGTTCCTGTTCCACCAGATAAGGTATAACTCGCATAATCATCGGCGGTGTAAATATAATTCGAACCACTTTGTTGAATAGCTGTATTATGCGTCCAAAAATACAAGGCACCGTAAATAATACCATTAGCATTGATAAAATCATCAGCATTTATTGCCGAAGGATATGGATTACCCACCAAATTGTATTGATTGGCTCCTACTGCAAAACTATAATTTCCATTATTTGGCACTCCTTTGAAAGCTACTGGTTGTGAATACGTACTGCCTGACCAATTATCGGGTGCAGGAGAACCGGGCTTAGGAACACGAATAATATATCCTGCCCCAGGTATCATAGCTGTTGTATGTAGAACCCAATCGTTCGCCAAACCATCGAATCTAAAATATTTATCAGCTAATGTGTTTGGTGACAAGCCAACAGTCGTTTGTCCAAACACTGGTGAAGACCAATAGGTAAAATCGAAATTCTTCATCGGCTTAGAGATACGACGGTATTCTATCGATCCGGTATTTGTAGCATTGGTGGTTTGTACCAAACTAGATTGATCTTCAAAAACAAGACTTGTTGTAGCATTATTGGTAACATTTACTGCATTAGTTATAGTCATTGTATGTCCCGAATTTATAACAATATTACCCGATGTTACGGTACAAGAACATCCATTAATATCACCTGTGGAGGTGTAATCCCCATTAAAAACAATAGGCTGTGTTAGCAAAGGATTAGAACCAGCAGGCGTTGTTCCTGTCCATGCACCATTCCAAGTGGCGGTAGCAGGAACCGTGTTGATTACAGCTGCCGTTGAAGCTGTTGATGAACATGTACCGTTGCTAACCACAAAAGTATAACTGGTATTAGCAGTTAAACCACCGATATTTGTATTGTCTACATTTGTTCCTGTTAATCCAGTCAAACCAGTGGTTGCAGGTGTAGCTGTAATAGTCCAAGATCCTGATGATGGTAAGCCACTCAAAGCTACACTTCCTGTTGCAAGGGCACAAGTAGGCTGTGTGATGGTGCCAACTGTAGGGGCAGAAGGTAAAGAATTTACGGTAATTGTAAAAGTATTTCCAAAACTAACACAAGTACCATTTCTAACAGTAAGTGTTCCTGTATAGGTTCCCCCAGCTGTCCCTCCAGGAACTGTTAATTGAATAGAGCCTGCTGGCAATGTTACATTTGTTACCGCAACAAAACTATTTGAAGGAATTGCATTCCAAACAATACTATATGTTGATGGAGATCCTGTAGTCCCACTATAAGTTAATGGTGTTGTTTGATTACTAGAGCTAGCACATACACTAGTTGCTGCAGGTGAATTAGTAATAGAAACCGAAGTCGTTACTGTGACAGAAATACAATTAGTTACACTACAACCACTTTTGTATCTTACATAATATGTGGTGTTAGAAGTTGGACTAACAGTAATACTATTTCCTGTACCTATTAACGTCCCTCCACATGAATCACTATACCATTGAGCATAGCCTCCAGGCCCCCCTAAAGATCCACCACTTACCGTTAATGTAGTAGAATTACCTGCACATATTGCAGTAGTTCCTGAAATGTTTGTAGGAACTGTCGGATTCGTATTCACTTGAACTATAACAATAGTAGCACTTGAATACATACCAGAAGTTACTGTTCGTCTATACCATGTTGTTACCGGAACATTATCTGGAGTATAATCTTTTGCATTATTTGTTCCTGATGCTGGCGAATATCCTGTAGTTGAACTAGTTGTACTAACCTCCCAAAGATAAGTATAACTTCCATTACCACCTGTAGGAGTAGAACCTGTTATAATTCCAGGGTTTGTTCCTGCACATATTGGCTCAGTGTAAGTAGCTTGAATACTTAGTTTTTTATAGGTGCCGTAGCATGGATCACCAAAAATTGCATTAGTAGCACCAATACTTGCCGTTGTATTACCTAAAAAAGCAGTGGCTATGGTTCGGCTATTAAATGCATCACAAGTTCCCAATGTAAAAGGAGCTGGTAAACCAGAAGGAGTACCATAACTTGCAAATTTAACATTTATAAAAATAGTTCCATTTGGAGCAGTAAAAACTGGAGGACCAACATTTTCACCATATGAATCAGCAACTGTCCCAAAATTACCATTAGTATAGGAAGCAAAATTATTGTCAATCGCAGGGTAAGGTGGAGTACCATTAACAGTTATTCTTCCTGAGCCTGTAAAATAAACATTACTAGTGTTTGCAGCTCCAGATCCATTAGCTCCCCATGAACTCAAAAGCGGTCCTATTCCTCCAAGTGTAAGGCTACCAGCAGTATGTGTTGTTATTCCATTCAAGTTTACAACAACTCCAGTAGCAACGATTAAATTAGAATTTATAACCGTATTGGTAGAAAATGTTTTAGTTCCACTCCCTGAAAGGGTTAAGTTACTATAAGTAAAATTCCCAACGGTCTGAACAACTCCATTATATTCTACTGTGCTTCCTGCAACAGTTGTTAGTGTACCAGTAGACGAATTAAAAATTGTCCCTCCAATCCTCAACAACCCAGCACCTGTAAAAGTAATTGAACCACTAGTATTACCAGTAGTCCCAGAAATATTTCCAGAAACAGTAACAGTCCCTGTTGAAATTGATATTTGATGTCTTACGGTAGAACCACCACTGGTGAAATCAATACTTCCTGCATTCAAATTACCTGCTCCAACTGCAATTAAGTTTATACCAGCACCTGACCTAGGAATTGTAATTGCACCAGAAACGTCTAGTTGAAATGAACCGAGAGTCAAAGAAGTTGCTGTGGTCGTAGTAAAAGTTAAAGAAGAACAAGCTGCATTTGCAGTTAATGTAACATTAAATCCTCTTTCAATAAAAACTACATCTCCTGCTACAGGAACAGATGCTCCTGGTGCACCACCCGAAGTTGCACTCCATGTAGAAGTTGAACTCCAAAGGCCTGTAGCAACAGAATATCGATTTGCTGCACTCGCTAATGCAATTGTAAAAAACAAAACCGCAAAAAGTAAAATTCTTTTCATAAAAAAATGTTTAGCATTTTAAAAAACTAAGCTTGAAAAACGTATTGTCAAAAACAAGGTTACATTTACCCAAACTAGTCAAACGCAAAAGTAACCAATATTGGCTAAAACACAAGTAAAACCTTCATTTATAGCGTTTAAAAACTCATTTTCTTAACACTAAAACCTTAACTCAAATTATTAAAGGAAGTTATGTGGGTATAAATCGCTATTTTTGTGAGCAAAAGACCTACAAACCCAACAATTACAAGATGGCAGCAGCACTCACCCTTCATCAAGCCCAACACAAAATAGAACAGTATTGCGCCTATCAGGAACGCTGTCACGAAGAGGTGCTATCCAAATTAAGAAGCATGTACTTAGAATCCCACGAAATAGACCAACTTATTGTGCATCTTATCGAACACAACTTCTTGAATGAAGCCCGTTTCGCTTGTAGTTTTGCCCGAGGTAAACACCGCATCAAACACTGGGGAAAAATCCGCATTACCAACGAACTCAAAATGCGCCACATCAACAACACCTTGATTGCACTTGCCTTAAAAGAAATATCAACCGAGGAATACTTGGAAACTTTTAATGCTTTAGCCGAAAGGAATTGGCAAGCTATTACAGAAAAAAATGCGCTTAAAAAAAGGAAGAAGTTTTGTGATTATATGCTTCGTCGTGGTTTTGAGAGTAACTTAGTTTATGAAAAAGTAAAAGAATTAGCCCCCTAACCCCCAAAGGGGGAACATTCACATTAAAATCTAACCGCAAGGACACAAAGGCGCAAAGTTCATTAGTATTCCTTTGTGTAGCTTCGTGAGTTCTTCGTGTTTCTTGGTGGTAAAAAACTTAACCGCAAGGGACGCAAAGCCTTAACCAATTAACTCTTTAAAATCCGAGGAATCTGCGTGCAAAATTTAACCGTTAAGTTCACAAGAAAAAAACATATAAGTCACCCAAGTTTTTCTGAATAGGCTGTGTATTTTGAACCATATAAGACAAATAAGGGCATATAAGTTTTGGATGAGCGTTACAACAATT
>CAUPCW010000001.1:0-117198 GCA_963509895.1 uncultured Flavobacterium sp. | reverse complement strand
GAGTTCATTTGACGTAGTCATTATAGGTTCTGGTCCTGGAGGATATGTGTCGGCAATTCGTTGCGCACAATTAGGTTTCAAAACCGCAATTATCGAGAAATACTCCACACTTGGAGGAACCTGTTTAAATGTAGGATGTATTCCATCCAAAGCACTTTTAGCTTCTTCACATCATTACGATGAAATTAAACATTTTGCCGATCACGGAATTGAACTTTCTGGTGCCGTTAAAGTGAATTTAGAAAAAATGATCGCTCGAAAGCAAGCCGTTGTTGATCAAACTTCTGGCGGTGTTCAGTTTTTGATGGATAAAAATAAAATCACGGTTTTTAACGGTTTGGGTTCTTTTGTAGACGCGACTCACGTTGCTGTTGCCAAAGCTGACGGGACTTCTGAAACTATTGAAGCCAAAAATATCATCATCGCAACAGGTTCTAAACCATCTTCTTTACCTTTTATCTCAATCGATAAAGAAAGAATTATTACTTCTACCGAAGCTTTAAAATTAAAAGAAGTGCCTAAACACCTTGTAATTATTGGTGGAGGTGTAATTGGAATTGAATTAGGACAAGTGTATTTACGTCTAGGTGCAAAAGTATCTGTTGTGGAGTTTATGGACAGAATCATTCCTGGAATGGATGCTTCTTTGTCTAAAGAATTGACCAAAGTCCTTAAAAAACAAGGAATGAAGTTTTATACTTCTCATAAAGTACAATCTGTAGAAAGAGCTGGTGATGTTGTAACCGTGAAAGCTGAAAATGCTAAAGGTGAAATTATTACTTTAGAAGGAGATTACTCATTAGTTTCTGTAGGTCGTCGTCCTTATACTGACGGATTGAATGCAGATAAAGCGGGCGTAAAAATCTCTGATAGAGGTCAAATCGAAGTGAATGATCACTTACAAACGTCAACTCCAAACATCTACGCTATTGGTGATGTGGTGCGTGGCGCAATGTTGGCCCACAAAGCGGAGGAAGAAGGTACAATGGTAGCCGAAATTTTAGCAGGTCAAAAACCACATATCGATTATAATTTAATTCCTGGTGTTGTGTATACTTGGCCAGAAGTTGCTGCTGTTGGACAAACAGAGGAACAATTAAAAACAGCAGGTGTTGCTTATAAAACGGGTAATTTCCCTTTCAAAGCCTTGGGTCGTGCACGGGCTAGTGCAGATTTAGACGGTTTCGTAAAAATCCTTGCTGATGCGAAAACGGATGAAGTTCTTGGCGTGCATATGATTGGAGCTAGAACAGCCGATTTGATTGCAGAAGCTGTTACTGCTATGGAATTTAAAGCTTCAGCCGAGGATATTTCTAGAATGTCACACGCGCATCCTACTTTTGCGGAAGCGATTAAAGAAGCAGCATTAGCTGCCACAGACAATAGAGCGTTGCACGTATAAAAGTGTGACTTTCAAAAATAAGAAACCCGTCTCGTGATTATGAGACGGGTTTTGTTTTTTAAATCAAGGAGTAAAAACACTTTTGTAATTATCCCAATAGCGATAAATCAAAAATAGATTTCCCAAAAATAAAGCTCCGGCAATCGGGATACCTTCGGGAGCCAGAAAGATATTGATAAACAAAATGTTTATTGTGATGGGAAGAATCAAAATATTGGCTAAGGTCACAAAACGATTGCTGACAAAAGCTAATCCACAAAGGAGTTCTATTCCTTTGGCAAGGGGCATAACGTAGGTCGCTGCTACAAGTCCAATATTGAATGCTTTAAAATTCCCTGTTGTTTCGGGCTCAGGCATTAAATGAAAAAAATAACTGATGGATGCGAACAGTAGTAAGAGTCCAATCAAAATCCGAATAATGGTAGTGGCTATTTTCATATTTACAATAAATTTTAGGGGTTACTTTTTTTGAAATTAACAACTAATCATTTCTTAGTTTGGGTTGTACATCTAAAATTATTTTTTTTAGGAAATGTTTAATTGTTTATCAAATTTAGGTAATTTATTGATAAATAATGAATTGATGGTCTCGTTTTTCGGATTTTGATTTTGTAGTGGGAAGAAAAAAAGGATTTTGAAAACTTATTTTATGTTTTTTATAAAAGGGGCTTTCTTGAATATCCAATATATTACTAAACCAATTAGGGCTAGCCACCATAATTTCAAAAGTAAAACTACTAACGATAGCAAATGAAACCAACCAGATTGCAACGCATCCAAGATTTGAATTCCTATGGAAGGTTCAAAATAATAGCCTTGTTTTTCATTGGCTACCAATTCTTGTTTGACCACTTCTCTTTGGTACAACTGAAGGGTAATGGTGCTATAATTGATTTGGTCTTGAAGAGATAAATTTTCAATAGCACTGCTGTCGCTTTGCGCTTTTTTATTCTCAAGTTGCGTTTCGGCATTTATAATGTCATTGATCTTTTTGCCTTTTGTATCAATAGCATTGGACATTCTTTTTTCATTGGTAGCGCTTCTCTTTTGTAGCAACTCATTGGATAATAATCGTAGCGCTACATCATCCGCTTTGATCAATCGGTAGTCTAAATAATCAATTTCTTTAGCAATTTCTTTTACCACGGTATCCATATTTTGTTGAGGTACACGAAGGGTGATGGTGTTTTCAACTTTGTATTTAGTGGTTTCTAGCGTACTATCCTGACTAACTTTAGTACTTATTTGGTCATTTATGGTACTTTGAAGGTTGGAGTATGTAACCAAACCGCCCCATTTTCTGGTGGTATTCTCTATCAAGTTGGTCGATTGCACCACACTTTTTACCTTGAATTTGATATCTGCTGTTCGAATGAGCTTCCTTTTTTCTACTTTTTTTGGAGTTTTGGTGGTTTTTTCCTGCGTGTTGCTTACGGTTGCACTATCGGCAACAGCTGTGGCATAATCTGCGGTTTCTTCTGCTGGAATCTCGGCTTTTTTGCACGAAAATAGTACTACTGCGATGATTACGGCTAGGGTGCCTGCTTTTGCAATTGTTTTCATAAATAAAATAGTTTAATAGATTAAAAAAGGGTTAAAATTCAAATAAATGTTCCAAAATGGAGTAAGCGTAGTTTTTTAATCAATACTTAAATTTTATTTAGTGAAGTAGTACTTTTTTTACCTATTAAAAAGTGTGCCAATTTTTTTGAGGAAGCAGGCAGAAGGGAATTTTTTGTCGTAATTTTGGAGCTTAAAATAATGATTATTGAGAGTCTCTGAATTTTATACTATAGACAATCCTTCACTGTTTAAGGAACAACTTTTGCATTGGGCACAGCAGTTTCGTGAAGTAGCTTTTTTGGACAGCAATAATTATCCACAAGCGTATTCTAGTTATGATTATTTGTTGGCTGTAGACGCTTTCACTTTGCTTCAAACCGATTATCATAATGCTTTTGAGGATTTAAAACAGTACCAGCAAACCACTAAGGACTGGCTGTTTGGCTACTTGTCTTATGATTTAAAAAACGATAGCGAACGCTTGCAATCCAATAATTTTGATGGATTAGATTTTCCAGATTTATTCTTTTTTCAGCCCAAAAAGATTTTTTTGTTAAAAGGGATTCAACTTGAAACAAGGTATTTGCACTTATGCGATGACGAGTTGCAAGAAGATTATCAAGATATCACGACTATTGTTCCTCAACAAAATACCGCTTCGGAATCTGTTGTGGTACAAGCTAGAATAGACCAAAAAAAATACATCGAGCAAGTACAAAAAATGCAGGAATACATTCATAAAGGAGATATTTATGAAGCCAATTTTTGTATGGAATTTTATGCAGAAAACGCAACCATTCAACCGCTCGAAAAGTTTCAAAAGTTAAATGCCATTTCGCAACCACCTTTTGCGGTTTTCTTAAAAAATAACCAACAATACTTGTTGTCTGCCACGCCAGAACGCTATTTGAGAAAAGAAGGAGAAGATTTGATTTCGCAACCCATAAAAGGAACCGCAAAACGCTATGAAGACCCCGTGGCTGACGAAAAAGCAAAAGAAGATTTGGCTACCAATCCAAAAGAACGTGCTGAAAATATTATGATTACCGATTTGGTTCGCAATGATTTATCGCGAACCGCCCAAAAAGGGTCGGTTGAAGTAGCTGAACTTTGTGGTATTTATACTTTTATGCAAGTTCATCAAATGATTTCAACCATCACCTCAAAAATGGACGAAAAATATGGAGTGATTGATGTATTGCGCCTCACATTTCCTATGGGAAGTATGACAGGAGCTCCCAAAATTTCGGCTATGAAAATCATCGAAGGATTAGAAGCGACCAAAAGAGGTTTATATAGTGGGGCAGTGGGTTATTTCACACCCGAAGGCGATTTCGATTTCAATGTCGTGATTCGCAGTATTTTGTACAATCAAAAGAAGCAATATCTTTCTTTTTCGGTAGGAAGTGCCATCACGGCCTTATCGGTTCCAGAGCAAGAATACGAAGAATGTTTGCTCAAAGCCAAAGCAATGAAAAGCGTATTAGAATAAAAAAGTTTTGAACGATTTAGGAGCGTTAACAATAGGAATTTTTGTTAAGAGGGTTTCCAGCTATCCGCTATATCTTTTTTTTATTTTACCCTGTCAAGGTTCAAAACCCTGACAGGGTAAAATAAAAAAAAGGATGCCGCTACTATCTGGGCTAAAGAGTAACAATTGTCTATTTTTGGAAACAAAAAAAGCTAGGGATTCAGTTACTTTCGATATTAATTGCCTCCAACTTTAGGAGGGATTCTTTTGATGTAAATTGCCTCCAACTTTAGTTGGAAGGATTTAGTTTCATTTGATATTAATTGCCTCCAACTTTAGTTGGAAGGATTCTTTTGAAATTAATTGCCTCCAACTTTAGTTGGAGGAGTGAAATTAGAATTTTTAAAGGCTTTAGCCAAAATCAGCTGCTTTTTTTAGCTAAAGCTAATACAATCAATCCCTATAACTCCAGCTAAAGCTAGAGCCAATTAAAAATAAGACAAGTGAGCAGTTACAAAAAAGCATCTAATTAAAAAAAAAGTACATTTGAGTATGCAAAACCTCTTTTACCAACAGCTACAAACTCAATTTCCGTTTCTCGAAAACAAAAAACTATTGTTGGCCGTAAGCGGTGGTTTAGACAGTATGGTACTTTTGCATTTAGTGCAGCAATTGCCTTACACCATTGCCATTGCGCATTGTAATTTTCAACTCCGTGGCATTGAAAGTTTTGAAGACCAAAGTTTTGTTCAAGAGTATGCACTTCAATATCAAATTCCCTTTTATTGCACCCAATTCGATACTCAGGCATTTGCCAATGATTATAAACTTTCGACACAAGTTGCTGCAAGAGAACTGCGATATGATTGGTTTTATGAACAACTAGAGCTCCATCAATTTGACTTTGTTTTAACCGCCCATCACGCCGATGATAATCTAGAAACTTTTTTAATCAACCTCTCAAGAGGTACAGGTTTAGACGGTTTGTCGGGTATTCCTGCTCAAAACGAGGCGGTACTTCGACCAATGTTGCCTTTTTCTAGAGCAGCAATTGAGGAATATGCTAAAGTCAATAACTTACAGTGGCGAGAAGACAGCAGTAATGCCTCGGATAAATATTTGCGCAACCAAATTCGCCATCATTTAGTTCCAATTTTCAAAGAACTGAATCCTGATTTTTTGAAAGCTTTTGGAATGACTCAAGAGTATTTGCAACAAGCACAAGAATTGGTTTCGGATGCGGCTAGTATGGTGTATCAGCAAGTAGCAAGAGAAGAAGAAGACACCATTTATTTTGATTTAAAGCAATTATTACGCTTGCCAAATTATGCCTCTTATTTGTACCAATGGCTTAAAGAATATGGCTTTTCGGCTTGGGATGATATTTACAATTTGGTTCATAGCCAATCGGGGAAACAAGTTTTTTCAGCAGATTACCGATTACTAAAAGACCGCGATTTTTTTATTTTGAGTCCAATTCAAGAGCCTGAAAACGAGATATATTTTGTTGAAAAAAATCAAGATAAAGTTAAGATTCCCTTAAAACTCCAGTTTTGTAAAGTAGCAGACATTTGCAAAGCAGATTCAAGTACTATCTTTGTCGATGAATCAAAGTTAGCCTATCCTTTGATGCTCAGAAAATGGCAAGAAGGCGACGTTTTTTTTCCCTTGGGAATGAACGGCAAAAGCAAGAAAGTAAGTAAGTTTTTTAAAGATGAAAAAAGTTCACTTTTAGACAAAGAAAACACTTGGCTTTTGTGTTCCAATGATGCCATTGTTTGGGTAATAGGAATGCGAGCTGACGAACGATTCAAAGTAGAGCATGCCACCAACACAATTTTAAAAATAGAATTAATATAAGTTATAGTAATGAAAAAACACCTTCTTTTAGGACTAGTAGTTTTCTTTTGTAGTTTGGGTAACGCCCAAATTTTGGACCCAGTAAAATGGACCACCAAAATCGAACAAAAATCAGCAACCAATTTTATTGTAACATTCAATGCGACCATCGAAAACGAATGGCACGTATATTCGCAGTTTACCCCTGATGGTGGTCCACTGCCTTTAGAAGTTGCTTTCAAAAATCAAAAAGGGAATTACACCTTAGTAGGCAAAGCCAAAGAAAGTAAAACAAGAACTGCTTACAATGATATTTTTGAAGTAAATGAAACTTTTTTTGAGAAAAAAGCACAAATTACTCAAGAAATAAGTCTCGTAAATAAAGGTGTTAAGACTATAGAAGTAGAGTTGAATTTTCAGGCTTGTAAAGAAGTTTGTATCAATCTCGAAAAGAAATTTAGCATTGCCATTCCAGAGTTGAAAAGCACAGCTACGACAGCATCTCCAACTACTCCAATTAATGATTTAGCAAAAGATACGACTGCGCAGACAATAGATTCTGCAATAACAGCTGCCACTGATACTGTAAAAGATTCAGATACTACAGAGACTTCTCAAATAGCTCCTGCAAAAAGCGCAACAACAGAACACGGGTTGTGGGCGATTTTCTTTATTGCTTTTTTATCTGGTTTTGCGGCATTGTTAACACCTTGTGTTTTTCCAATGATTCCAATGACGGTAAGTTTCTTTACTAAGCAAAGTAAAAATAAAGCAGCAGGTATCAGAAATGCTATTATCTACGGAATTTCAATTATCGTTATATATGTAGGTTTGGGCTTATTGGTTACTTGGATTTTCGGTGCCGATGCGTTGAATGCTTTATCGACAAATGTTTGGTTTAACCTTATTTTCTTCATTTTGTTAATTGTTTTCGCCACATCTTTTTTAGGCGCTTTTGAAATTATGTTGCCGAATTCTTGGGCAAACAAAGTAGACAGCCAAGCCGACCGTGGTGGAATCATAGGTATTTTGTTTATGGCATTGGCATTAGCTATTGTGTCCTTTTCTTGTACGGGCCCTATTGTTGGAACTTTATTAGTAGAAGCCGCTTCTAAAGGCGGAATTGCACCAGTAGTTGGGATGTTAGGTTTTTCATTGGCCTTAGCCTTACCTTTTATGTTGTTTGCAATGTTCCCAGGTTGGTTGAATTCTTTGCCTAAATCTGGAGGTTGGTTGAATACCGTAAAAGTAGTTCTTGGATTTTTAGAATTGGCTTTGGCTTTCAAATTTTTATCCAATGCAGATTTGGTATTGCAATTGCATTTGCTAGAACGTGAAGTTTTTATCGCCATTTGGATTGCTATTTTTGGAGCATTATCGTTGTATCTTTTTGGAAAAATTACGCTGCCACACGATAGTCCAGTAGGACACATTTCTGTGGGTAGACTGTATATGGGATTACTTTCATTGGTATTTACCTTTTATTTAATTCCTGGATTATGGGGTGCGCCTTTGAAATTTATCAGTGCTTTTCCTCCGCCAATGGAATATAGCGAAAGCCCAATGGGATTTGGCGGTTCTTCAAAAACTGTAGCTACAGCGATGCTTCCAGAGGGAGCTAAAAGTGGTCCTCACGGGATTGTTGTTTTTGATGATTATGAAGAAGGTTTGGCTTATGCCAAAAAAGTTAATAAACCCATTATGCTCGATTTTACAGGTTTTGCTTGTGTAAATTGTCGTAAAATGGAAAACAATGTCTGGTCCAATCCTACTGTGTTGTCTATTTTAAAAGAGAAAGTGGTCGTGATTTCATTGTATGTGGATGATAAAAGAGAATTGCCAAAAAACGAACAATTCTTCTCCAAAGCTACCGAATCAGAGATAGAAACAATAGGGGATAAATGGACAGATTTTATGATTACTCGATATAAAACAAACACCCAGCCTTTGTATGTCTTGACAGATTTGGAAGGAAAAAGTCTGAATACAAAACAGCCTACCATAAGTTATGTTGGTGTAGAAGAGTACGAAGCTTGGCTAAAAGCAGGTATTTCTAAATTTTAAAGTTCAATATATTTTTTGTAATCCCATCTGTGAAAACGGATGGGATTTCTTATTTTTACGAATTATCAATAAACCAACCCATATGAAAAAAGTATTACTGCTCCCTTTTTTGTTTTTGTGTCTTTCGGCATTAGGACAAGAAAAGAAATCCAACTATGTAGCTGAAAATTATACCAAGCAAGAAGTGCGAATCAAAATGCGTGATGGTTTAGAATTATTTACAGCTATTTATTCCCCAAAAGATACTTCTAAAAAGTATCCTATTGTAATGCAGCGTACTCCATACAATTGCGCACCTTATGGACCAGACCAATTTAAAAGAAGCATTGCTCCCAATGAAACGATGATGAAAGAAGGGTACATCGTAGTGTATCAAGATGTGAGAGGGCGCTATATGAGCGATGGATTATATGACAATATGAGAGGGTATATTCCAAATAAAAAAGGGAAAACAGAGGTTGATGAAGCTTCTGATACTTATGATACTATTGATTGGTTGGTGAAGAATGTAGCCAATAACAATGGAAATGTGGGGAATTGGGGGATTTCATATCCAGGTTATTATGCTTCTTATTCTTTGTTGAGCGGGCATCCTGCTTTAAAAGCGGTTTCTCCTCAGGCTTGTATTAGTGATTTCTTTTTTGATGACTTCCATCATAATGGGGCTTACTTGCTGAGCTATTGGAAAGTGACGCCACTTTTTGGTCCTCAAAAAACAAAGCCAACTACAGAAGCTTGGTTCAAATTCCCGAATGTAGGTACCAATGACGATTATCAGTTCTTTTTGAATGCAGGACCATTAGTGAACTTAGATAAATACTACGATTCGTCCAATGAATTTTGGCAACAACTTAAGGAACATTCTAGCTATGATGAATTTTGGCAAAAAAGAGGCTTGTTGCAGCATTTAAAAAACATCAAACCTGCTGTAATGATTGTTGGCGGTTGGTTTGATGCTGAAGATTTGTATGGTCCATTGAATACGTATTCAACCATAGAAAAAAGCAGTAAAAATTACAATACTATTGTTATGGGGCCTTGGAGCCACGGCGATTGGGCAAGAAATTCAGAAAAACAAATTATAGGAAATATTAATTTTGGTGACAGTATTTCTGGTTTTTATCAAAAGAATATTGAGGCTAATTTTTTCCGTCATTTCTTGAAAAATAATGGAAAAGGGGAGAGTAAATTACCAGAAGCTTATGTTTTTGACACGGGAAGAAAAGAATGGAAAACCTACGACACTTGGCCTCCAAAAAACACAGAGAAACAACAATTTTATTTGCAATCCCAACAAAAATTGACTAAAAATGCTGGAGCAGTTTCTTTTGAGGAATTTGTTAGCGACCCAAAGAAACCAGTGCCGCACTCTGAAGACATCAAACAGCAAGGTTTGACGCCAAGAAAATATATGACCGATGACCAACGATTTGCGGCTAGAAGACCTGATGTTTTGGTTTTTGAAACAGATGTTTTAGCAGAAGATGTTACTTTGGCTGGAGATATTTTAACCAAATTGCAAGTTGCTACCACAGGAACCGATGCGGATTGGGTAGTTAAAGTAGTAGATGTTTTCCCGAATGATGAACCTGAAACAAAAGAAGTGCAACCGTATTTAAAAATGAGTAATTATCATATGATGGTGCGCAGTGAGGTGATGAGAGGTCGTTTTCGTAATAGTTTTTTGAATCCACAGCCTTTTGTGGCCAATGAGAAAACTCCAGTAAATGTAAAATTACAAGATGTTTTTCACACCTTCAAAAAAGGACATAAAATTCAAATTCAAGTGCAAAGTACTTGGTTTCCTTTGATAGATTTGAATCCTCAAACTTTTGTGCCGGACATATTTTATGCTAAGCCGGAGGATTTCAAAAAACAAACCCATCGTGTGTATTCAGACTCAGCTATTGAATTCACCGTTTTGAAGTAAAGAATTTATTTTTTCATTTAATTACCTCCAAACTAGTTTTGGAGGTTTTTTTATGGCAAAAGCGAACGGTTCCACATAGAATTTATGAAGTATAATTAAAACGGCTTTTTTTGATTGGTGTTTTACTCTTTTGAATCTTAATTTTTGTGGATTAATGCTACTATTGACAGCTTTTGTCATTTCGACAAAGGAGGAATCATATACCGTGAATAACTTATGCGATTCCTCCTTCTTCAGAATGACAACAAAACCAACAAAATTGGCTTTCAATAAATACTGTAATTAATAGAATTAAGCGACTTTTGTTTTAAGCAATAAAAAAAATGGCTGTCTCAAAAGAAACAGCCATTTTTTGATTTCGGGGCAGTTATTTTTTATAAGTATTCTCCGTGTTGTGTAATGTCTAATCCTAATTCTTCTTTATCTTCACTTACACGCAAAGGAGTGATTTTGTTCACGATAAAGAATAAAGCATAAGAAGCAGCAAAAGCAAAAATAGATACCAATACTAAAGCTTTCAATTGGATTAAGAATAGGGTAGCATCACCGTAGATTAATCCTTGGTTATCACCAACAATTGAGTTAACAGATTTTGAAGCAAAAACACCTGTTAAAAGCATTCCTACCATACCACCTACACCATGACAAGCAAATACATCCAAAGCATCGTCAATTTTTCCTTTAGGGAATTTACTACAAACAAGATTACTTATGATACTAGCAATGATACCAATAGCAACGGCATGAGGAATAGTTACGAAACCAGCTGCTGGTGTGATAGCAACTAATCCTACAACTGCACCAATACAGGCTCCCATTGCTGATAATTTATGTCCTAATATTTTATCTAAGAAAACCCAAGCCATTGCAGCAGCAGCAGCAGCTACAGTTGTTGTTCCTAATGCTTGAGCAGCTAAACCGCTAGCTCCAACAGCAGAACCTGCATTGAATCCAAACCAACCGAACCATAATAAACCTGTTCCTAATAATACATAAGTAATACGAGCAGGGTTTACTT
Source organism: uncultured Flavobacterium sp. (assembly GCA_963509895.1). Classification (GTDB taxonomy): domain Bacteria; phylum Bacteroidota; class Bacteroidia; order Flavobacteriales; family Flavobacteriaceae; genus Flavobacterium. The sequence goes on along the minus strand of CAUPCW010000001.1, from coordinate 105,911 downwards.
TTTGTACTTTTCTTTTCCCTAAGAACATCGCTCCAGCCAAAGCTGCCCATCCTGCACTCATGTGTACAACAGTTCCTCCAGCAAAGTCTAATACTCCCCATCCGAAGAATAAGCCATCAGGGTGCCAAGTCATGTGACACAATGGAGCATAAATAAATAATATGAATAACACCATGAATAATAAGTAAGCCCAGAAACGAACACGTTCTGCAAAAGCACCTGTTATTAATGCTGGTGTGATAATAGCAAATTTAGCTTGAAAGAAAGCAAATAATATAAAAGGGATTGTTGGGGCCAATTCCCAAGCGGTTGTTGCATTTACTCCTTGAAATAAGAAATTGCTTGATGGATCTCCAATAATTCCTCCGATAGAAGGACCGAAGCATAATCCGAATCCAACTACTACCCATAATACAGTTACGATGACCATAGCCATAAAACTTTGTAGCATGGTACTAATTACGTTCTTTTTTCCAACCATACCTCCGTAGAAGAAACCAAGACCAGGGGTCATAATTAATACTAAGGCTGAGGCAACAATCATCCAGGCAGTGTCTCCTGTATCTAATTTTAAGGCTACAACGTGAGCACCTAAAGTTGCAGATTCACTTTGGAAATAAATTGAAAAAACGGATAATACCAAAATTGTGATCAGTATCACACTCAAAATAATCTTTCGCATAGTTTTTTTAGTTTTAGTTAAATATGGGTTAAAAATATAAAATCATTTGAAACCCCTATAAAAAATCATAATTAAAAATTAATTTTTATTAATTTGATATTTTACCCCTATCTATTTTGAGGGTATTAACTAAATATTGTGTGTTATTTTACATTTTGTTAATGCTGTGTTTTTGTAAGCAGTCTTAAAAAAAGTGTTTTTTTACTTCCGATTCTATTTGTTTAATTGACATTTTCAGTCTTCTTTATAGCAAAGATGCTCATTATTCTAGTCTGTCTTACCATATCTTTGGGATTTTCCTAAGCCTCAAACTCTTCTGTATTACGATATCCTATACAAAAGTTTTTTCTTGTTTTTGATTGGTTACTTGTGCACTGTTTTAATTCCTTGTTTTTTGTTTAAAGACTAAAGTAACCAACAAAAAAGGGTCTCGCTACTAACGAGACCCTTTTCCTATTCAGATAAAACTTAGTTTATTATTTTGGATTCAGAGCAGTATCGATTCGTGCTACTAAGTCCAATAAGTGGAATTTACTCAAGCGATCCATTCTCGCTGCAGCCACTTTCATTTCGTTTTTCAATCCTACCAATTGTCCTCTAGCGATAGAAGGTAAATCGGTTTGGGCTAAATTTACAGTTCTTGAATTCATACCATAAGCCGCACCAACACTGTTAGAACGTACTACAGCAGTACCGGGCTTAAGCATAGTAATTACTTTATCCACATACAATTTTTGAATGTTTCTGCGGTACATGTCTATTTTAGCACCACCTGCTAATTCTGAGAAGATTCCTTTTTTCAAGTCGGTCATTAATTCATCTACAGAATAGTTTTCAGGGCTCATAGCTGCGGTTTCCATCAAACGTACCATTCTGTCTCCTGCCAATAAGTTAGAAAGGGTTCCGTCTTGCATCGATTTGATAGCTTCCACACCACTTTCTGGATTGATTTTGGATAATACGTTAGGATCCATTAACCATTTTGGTGTTGCAAATAATTGTGCATTCAAGAAAGTAACGGCTTCTTTTTGAATACTTTTCGGGACAATTTCAAATTGGTTACCTGACATGTCATAGGTTTTTGGTGTGTCATAAATACCACCTACATTTTTAGTCACGTGTCCCATATAACGTCTGAATTGTCCTGTCAAAGCATTGTACATTTCTTCTAATTCTGCATAGCTTTCTCCTTTTTCAGCACTCCAAATGATTAAGTTGGGTAAAATGCGTTTTAAGTTTTTGATTCCGTAAGCAGAAGCTTTCATTGCATTGTCTCCAATATCTTCTGTTTGGTATCTTGGGTCATAAGGACTCGCTTCTGTACCAAACCACAAACGACGGTTTTTGTAGGCTTCTTTGGTCATCTCATTCAAGATGGCTTTTTCTGCTTTTTCATCTTTGGCGTCAGCAAAATAAGAGTATCCCCATTTGATAGCCCATTTGTCATAATCACCAATTCTTGGGAAAAAATGTTTTACACCGTCTTCTGGTTGTGCTACGTAGTTAAAACGAGCATAATCCATAATAGAAGAGGTGTGTCCATTCTTTTCTTGGAAAGCAGGATCTCTAAGTTTTTCTACTGGAGTCGCTGTACTTGCTCCCATATTGTGACGTAAACCTAAAGTATGTCCTACTTCGTGAGAAGAAACAAAACGAATTAATTCGCCCATTAGGTTGTCATCAAATTGTTTTTTTCTCGCTGCTGGATCAACTGCGGCAGTCTGAATTAAATACCAGTTTCTCAACAAACTCATGATGTTGTGGTACCATCCAATATGGCTTTCTAGGATTTCACCTGATCTTGGATCATGTACGTTTGGTCCGTAAGCATTTTGAATATCGGCAGCAAAATAGCGCAATACTGAGAAACGCGCATCTTCTAAACTCATCGTTGGGTCATTCTCTGGCCAATATTCGCCACGAATAGCATTTTTCCAACCCGCATTTTCAAAAGCTACTTGCCAGTCGTCAATTCCTTGTTTGATGAATTTTCTCCATTTAATTGGAGTAGCAGGATCGATGTAGTATACGATTGGTTTTTTTGGTTCGATCAATTCACCTCTTTTTTGTTTGGCAGCGTCTTCAGCGTTTTTTGGTTCTAATTTCCATCGAACAGCAAAAGTTTCGGTATCTGATTTTTGAGATTCTTCTTCAAAAACATCAATTTGGTTTGCAAAGAAACCCACACGAGCATCGAAAGTTCTTTTGCGCATTGGCACTTTTGGTAACAACAACATCGAAGTATTTAATTCGATTGTCACCACACCTGCATCCAGAGCAGCTGGTAAGTTGGTTCCAATTCTAGGGGTTGGATTCAACGAAAGTTGTGGCGCTGTAATGGCGTAAGTTTTAACCGTTTTGATCTCAACGTTAATCGGGTAGCTGTTCATTTTTTGAATAAAAGAACGGTCTTTTTGAAACCCTTGGATGTTGAGTAATTGTTTTTTTATCGGATCCAAAGAGAAGGTTTGCAAATCCGATTCAAAAGTTGGCGTTACATCAATTACGTAACCCTTAGTTTCTTTACCTTCTTTTTTGAAAGCCAAAATTTCATAGTTACCAATGATTGGATCCGCTGATGAATTTTTTACTGCTTGCGCAATTGGTTTGTCTTCATCTGGAGAAGTAATAACATGAGTGATAGAGCGCAATAATAGGTTATTGTTAAGGCCTTTTTCCCATTTGATTACTTGACGATTTACTTCTTCACCCCCAAAAACACCCCCACCAGCTGGAGTTTTTGAATATCGTGTGATGGTCATGATTTCTTTTCCAATAAGCGAATCGTTTATTTCGAATAAAAACTTATTGTCGGAAGTCTTATGAATATCAAAAAGTCCTTTTTGAGTAACTGCGGTAGAGTCGACTACTTTATTATACGGTTTCGGTCCTTTTTTTTCTGGGGCTTTTTGTTCTACTTTAGGTGCTTCTTTATTTGCATCCTTCTTTTTTTTGCTTTGCGCCAAAGTTACCTCCGTACAGCAAAAAAGTAGCGCTGTACTAAGTAGCAGTAATTTAGTTTTTAACATGTTGATTTGAATTTTTTAGTGATACTAGATTGATAACGTTTTTTTGAAAAATCTATAATTAAATAGTTTTCTAGCTTCAAACGTATTAAAAAAAATCAAAAAAAGTGCAGTTTTGTAAGTTAAAATTTAAAAATTAACAATTGTTGACAACAATTTTAATTTTATGAAAAATCTGATTTTTCTCATAAATGATACTCTTTTTTTGCTTTATTTTTGTAAAAAATTAGAACAACTAAAGCTTTGGTAAATTTCGAAATTGTAGGAGTCAAAACTCTTCATTTCAATTAATCATTAATATATTTTTCGTAATATTACTAGATAAATGCTATTCATGAGAAAAATAAAATACCGCAAAGGAAGAAAAGTCCAGCCTAACGGACTAGAGTATACGGGTATTCATAAAAACAATGAGTCTGAAATGCAACTCTTTGTTTATGATGAAGTTGTGTTTTGTGAATATGTTGATTTTGAATTAAAAGACTTGAATAAATTTGTAGATTTTACAAAAAATAATTGGTTGAATATTCATGGTTTAAACAATCTTGAATTGATCAAAGCTATAGGTGCTCATTTTTCTATGGATAATTATGTATTGTCTGATGTGTTGAATACGTCGCGTAGAACAAAGTTAGAAGAAACCCATGATCGTTTATTTTTTAATATAAAATCAATATTGCCGACCGAGAATTCAGACAATATAAGTGTGGAGCAAATTAGTTTTTTGTTAAAAGATGGTGTTTTGATTTCTTTTCAAGAAAAACGTTCTGATTTTTTTACTCATATTCGAGAACGTATTCGTCAGAATTCGGTTATTTTGAGAACCAAAAAAGCCGATTATCTTTTGTACACCTTACTTGATGCTGTAATGGAAAATTTTTACATCACCATTGAGAATGAAGAAGATCGCTTGGAAGAGATTATGAATTTATCTAAAACTAGTTCTGATCCTGTTATTTTGCAGCGAATAGAAAAACATAGAGATAATTTTAATTTTTTAAAACGTGCTATTATTCCGCTTCGCGATTCGTTGTATGATATAAAAAGTATAAAGGACGATAACACTTTTAATGTCATGCAACCCGATAGTTTTGTGTTTTTTGCTCGCTTGTATCAAAAAACATTAGAACTTTTAGAACAAATTGATTCGGATATGGGTTTATTAGAAAGTGCTTCGAATTTCTTCTTTACGACACAATCTCACAAGATGAATGAGATTATGAAAACCCTAACTATTGTATCGGCTATTTTTATTCCACTCACTTTTATCGTGGGCGTTTATGGGATGAACTTTGATAATATGCCAGAACTACGTTTTCAGAATGGTTATTTTTATGTGTTGTTACTAATGTTAGCCATAGGAATCGCTATGATCGTGTACTTTAAAAAGAGGCGTTGGTTTTAGTTTGATAAATGAATTTAGAATAGGAAAAAATGATTAAAATTTGTTACAATGAATAAAGCAATTTATATCGCCACAAGCGAACAAAACTGTGGTAAATCGCTCATCAGTTTAGGCTTAATGCAGTTGTTAATTGGTAAAACTGCGCGTGTGGGATACTTTAGGCCCATTATTGAGGATTTTGAAGAAGGAGAATTTGATAATCATATCGAAACGGTGATTTCTCATTTTGGTTTGGATATGAAATTCGAGGAGGCTTATGCTTTTACTAAGAGCAAATTAATCAAGAAAAAGAATAAAGGAAAGATTGGGGAAGTGCTCGATGTAATTATTGAAAAATTTAAGCGCCTAGAAGAGAAGTTCGATTTTGTATTGGTAGAGGGTACCAGTTTTATTGGAGAAGGTACAGCAATAGAGTTGGGGATGAATGTTCTTATAGCTAAAAATTTAGGCATCCCAACTATCATCATTGGCTCAGGTATTGGCAAAACGCTTGAGGAATTAGTTGATAGTTTGTATTTGGCTTACGATACTTTCAAAGTAAAAGATGTTGAAGTAATTTCGGTAATTGCCAATAAAGTACAACCTGAAAATATAGATTTGGTGACGAATGATTTGAAAAAGAACTTACCAAGTTCCGTTTTAATCAATACCATTCCGCTGATTTCAAATTTGAATAATCCTACGGTGCAAGAGATTGTAAATGAGATTGGTGCCAAAGTGTTGTTTGGTCACGAATACTTGAACAACCAAACCGGAAGCTACAGTATTGGAGCGATGCAATTGCCTAATTATTTATTGCATCTCAAAGAAAATGGTTTGATTATAACGCCAGGTGATCGTGCCGATATTATTTTGGGCGCGTTACAAGCCAATGAGTCGGCTAATTATCCCTCGGTTTCTGGGATTGTTTTGACCGGAAATATTATGCCTGAAGAGAGTATTTTGAAATTGATAGAAGGATTGTCAACTGTGGTTCCTATTCTTACTGTTGAAGATGGAACGTATAATGTTTCGAATCAGATTGGTGCGATTAAGTCAAAGATTTATGCCAACAATACACAGAAGATCGAAACTTCGATTGCTACTTTTGAAAAGTATGTAGATATAGATGCTTTGGCAGAGAAGTTTACCACGTTTGAATCCGATGGAATTACGCCAAAGATGTTTCAATACAATTTGGTAAAACGTGCCAAAAAGCACCGCAAACATATAGTGTTGCCTGAAGGGAATGATGACCGAATTTTGACTGCGGCCTCGCGTTTGCAACTTATGGATGTGGTTGATATTTCTATCATTGGTAACCGAAAACAAGTGGAGAGCAAAGTGGCAGAACTTGGTTTAGACTTTGATTTTGATAAAGTAGCTATCATTAATCCAACAGAATCTGAGCATTATGATGATTATGTGAATACCTATTATGAGTTGCGAAAAGCTAAAAATGTTTCTATTACAATGGCAAGAGATTTAATGGAAGATGTGTCTTATTTTGGTACGATGATGGTGTATAAAGGGCACGCTGACGGAATGGTTTCGGGAGCGGCGCATACCACGCAGCATACTATTTTGCCAGCACTTCAATTTATCAAAACTAAGCCTAATTCATCTGTGGTTTCATCTGTGTTTTTTATGTGTTTAGAAGATAGAGTTTCTGTTTTTGGAGATTGCGCGATTAATCCAAATCCAACGGCAGAACAATTAGCAGAAATCGCTATTTCATCAGCGGATTCGAGTTTAGCATTTGGTATAGAACCTAAAGTGGCGATGTTATCGTATTCTTCTGGGAATTCTGGTAAAGGAGATGAAGTAGAGAAAGTAAGAGCGGCTACCGAAATTGTTAAAGCCAAACGTCCTGATATTAAAATTGAAGGACCGATTCAGTACGACGCTGCGGTAGATATGAGTGTAGGTAAAAGTAAAATGCCAGATTCACAAGTTGCGGGACAAGCTAGTGTGTTGATTTTTCCAGATTTGAATACAGGAAATAATACCTACAAAGCGGTTCAAAGAGAAACTGGCGCCTTAGCGATTGGTCCAATGCTGCAAGGATTAAACAAACCGGTTAACGATTTGAGTAGAGGTTGTACAGTAGATGATATCATCAATACGGTGGTAATTACAGCCATACAAGCTCAAGGATTGTAAATGTATACCAAAAGGTAAGTTGTTGCCTTTTAGCCCAGGTAGGAATGAAAATCCTTTTGGTCCGATTTTTTTCGGGGCAAAAGATTACTTCGTCAGTTCGCTATCGCTCGGGTGCAATGGATGACGGGACTTTGACCACAGGAAAGCGTAATTTTGCCGCTTCAAAAAATGAAATAGATGGGCTTGGTGGTAAGCCAAACAAAATAGTAAAATTGTATATATATGAAATCGCCATTAACGACAGGTTTGTTGCAAACAAACACCAATAAGTAGAAGGCGACCCGAGCGAAGCGAATAGGCGAAGCATACCATATATGACCTATAAAAAATAAAATTTACATATATGAAAATTGTAATTATAAATTCAGGAAGTTCATCGATAAAGTATCAATTGATAGAAATGCCAGAACAAAAGGTAATTTGTAGTGGGATGATTGACCGAATTGGGTTGGATACTTCTAATTTGACCTACACCACTGCGACGAATAAAATTGTGGAGTCATTGCCAATTGCCAATCATAAAGTGGGTTTGCAAAAAATTGCGCAGTTGTTGATGGATGAAAAAGTTGGGGTGATTCAGTCTACTTCAGAAATTAAAGCGGTAGGGCACAGAGTGGTGCACGGAGGAAGTTCTTTCTCGAATACGGTAGAAATTACAACAGCGGTTAAGGATCAAATTCGTCAGCTTTTTGAATTAGCTCCTTTGCATAATCCTGCCAATTTGGAAGGGATTATTGTGGCAGAACAAATTTTTGAGGTGGCCAAACAAGTGGCGGTTTTTGATACGGCTTTTCATCAAACGATGCCGGTTGAAGCTTACAAATATGCCATTCCAAATTATTTATTGTCCGAAAATAAAATACGTGCTTATGGATTTCACGGTACGAGCCATAAGTATGTTTCTGAAAAAGCGATTCAGTATTTAACTCAAAAAGCCAACCATAAAGCAGATAAAATAGTTACCATTCATTTAGGAAACGGATGTAGTATGACGGCTATAAAAGACGGAAAAAGTATAGACCACACGCTTGGTTTTGGACCGATGAACGGATTGATTATGGGAACTCGTAGCGGTGATGTAGATCCATCGGTGATTTTTTACTTGGTGAAATCTTTAGGCTACTCCACTGATGAAGTGAATGCTTTATTACAAAAGCAAAGCGGAATGCTAGGTTTAACAGGCTATAGCGATTTGAGAGATATAGAAAGTAATGCAGAGGCAGGTAACAAAGATTGTCAATTGGCACTGGCAATGAATGCATACCGTATTAAAAAATTCATTGGTTCATATGCTGCTGTTTTGAATGGTTTGGATGCTATTGTTTTTACAGCTGGAATTGGAGAGAATTCAGATTATATTCGCCGATTAGTGTGTGCAGATATGGATTATTTTGGTCTTGAATTGGATCAAGAACAAAATAGCATTCGCTCTAAAGAAATCAGAGAAATTAATACGTCAAGTTCTAAAACAAAAATATTGGTGGTTCCAACCAATGAGGAAGTGGAAATTGCCAATCAGGTGTATGATTTGCTGAGCTAAATTGCCTCATGCTGAAGGTACTTTTTTTCTTTAAAAGGTATCATTGCGCGCTGAATCCAGTAACTATTGTTTATTTATTTAAAAAAAATCCATTGAAATCAATTTTTTCATTTTTTATTTTGCTCACATGTATTAGTGTGTTTAGTCAAGAATCTCCAAAGAGACCAAAAGGGGATAATGATTTAAAGTTATCTACACTTCCTTATTATAGTTTCGGAAAAGGGATTGGTATGACGTCGCCGGATAGTTTGTATCAATTGAATATTAGATTTAGAATGCAAAATCGTGTGAGTTATACGGATAATGAAGACGGTGTAAGTGGATATGATGCTCAAATAAAAAGATTGCGCTTGCGATTAGACGGTTATGTGGGATCTCCTAAGATTTTGTATGCTATTCAATTATCGTTTGCACCTGGTGATGTAGGAGAAATTGTAGAAGGAGAAAATTTGAATGTCATTCGAGATGCGGTTGTAATTTATAGACCTAATAAGAACTGGAATTTCGGTTTTGGGCAAACTAAATTACCAGGAAATAGACAACGTGTTAACTCATCAGGAGCTTTGCAATTAACAGATAGAACGATCAATAATGCTAAGTTTACTTTAGATCGTGATTTTGGATTTCAAATTCATAACATTCATGAGTATGAAAATATGTTTTCTTATAATTTTAAAGGAGCCATTAGTACAGGAGAAGGTAGAAATGTAACCAATAAAGTAGATCAAGGTGTGGCGTTTACTGGTAAAGTAGAATTGTTCCCTTTTGGGGCGTTTTCCAAAGATGGAACTACTTTCGAGGGCGATATTTTAAGAGAAAAGAAACCAAAATTGCTTTTATCAGGAGCCTATCAGCATAATAAGAATGCACAAAGAACACAAGGACAGTTAGGTAATGATTTGTATGAAAAAAGAACAATGAACTCCATTTTGCTTGATATGATGTTCAAGTACAACGGATGGGCAGCTATGAGTAGCTATATGTCAAAATCGACTCCAGAAAATGCGATTACCTTCAATCCAAATGATTTGACCCAAAAACGCTATGCATTTGTGGGACACGGTTTCGATTACCAATTGAGTTACTGTTTCCCATCTAATTATGAAATTATCGGAAGGTATTCTACTCAAAAAGTTGGTGATGACATTAAATTATTGACTCCAAACACAAAAGAGGTGAGCTTAGGTGTTACCAAGTATTTTTGGCAACATACCTTTAAATTACAAAGCGAAATTAATTATGACACGCTGAAATCCTATAACGGAACGTCTAAAAATAATTGGTACGTTCGTTTTCAGGTAGAAATTGGGATTTAAACAATTTATTAATCTCTATAATTCAAGGCAGGCTTGCGGTCACCAAGTAAAGGTTTGTATTGATAGTCGCCTTTGCTGGATTTGAATTCTTCTTTGGCTTTTTGGATTAAAGTTGGATTCGTAAACATATCGATGGCCATATACGAAAGTGTTTTGGCAGCCACAAGCATTCCTTTAATTCCTATGTCGGTACCGCCACAGGCTACGGCTTGCCAGCTGTGTGCTCCAGTTCCTGGAACCCAAGTCGCAGTTTCGATTCCAACTGTCGGAACGGTATAGCTTACATCACCTACATCGGTGGAACCTAGATTTTTCTCGATATGCATCGGATTGACTTTGGCCGCGTTGGCAATAGGAGGTTTTTTGTCGATAAAACTGCTTTGAATTTTAGTCGCAAAAGCTACTTCTTCAGGTGTATACTGTACGCCTCCAACTTTTTCTAAATTGATTTGTATGGCATCGGCCAATGTTTTGTTGATGAGCAAATCGTGAGTCCCTCCGATAATTTCATATTCGGAACGGGTTCCTGTCCCCAAAGCTGCACCTTCGGCTGCTTTGGCCACACGATCAAAAACATTGACAGCAATGGTTTTTTCTGGATTTCTAACATAATAATATACTTCAGCAAATTCTGGGACTACGTTTGGAGCTTTTCCGCCATTAGTAATGACATAATGAATTCTTGTTTCCTGTGGAATATGTTCACGCATCATATTGACCATATAATCCATAGCTTCGACTGCATCCAAAGCGGAGCGTCCTTGCTCTGGAGAAGCAGCCGCATGCGATGAAATTCCATAAAATCGAAACTTGGCTGATTTGTTAGCTAAAGCACTAGTGTAGGTTACGGAATTATTGTCAGAAGGATGCCAATGCAAGACTACATCAACATTGTTGAAAAGCCCTTCTCTCACCATATATACTTTTCCGCTGCCGCCTTCTTCTGCTGGACATCCAAAGACTTTTATCGTTCCTTTTATCTTGCCTTCTTTCATGAGATTTTTAATGGCTATGCCAGCAGCAATCGATCCAGTTCCGAATAAATGATGTCCACATCCATGTCCATTATTCTTATTTGGAATCAATGTTTTGGTAGGCGAGGTATCTTGTGATAATCCTGGAAGCGCATCGTACTCTGCTAATATCCCAATCACGGGATAGCCTGAACCATACGTAGCCACAAAAGCTGTAGGTATACCAGCTACACCAGTAGCAACGGTGAATTCATTATCTTTTAATTGTTGCGCTAGCAAGTTGGAACTATTCGTTTCTTTATATCCTAATTCGGCATAATCCCATATATTTAAAGCTATTTTCTTGTAAGTAGCCCTTTCTTTTTCGATGCTCGTATTGGCTTCTTTTTTTAGCGTTTCGATTGATTTTTGTGACCAATGGGTTTGTACAAATAACGTTAGGGCTAGCAAAGTCCAAATTGTTTTTTTCATATCTAAAAGGTAAAAATCAGATTTATTGTGATGTTTTATGCAGGTCAAAAGCGTTTTATAGCAATCTTTTGATCAATATGCTAATATACATTGATTTTGCTTATCCTAATTACTTTTCATAAAATTCAATAGGCAACTGGTCGGGGTCTGCAATAAAAAGAAAGCGCTTGTTGGTGAATTCATCTGTGCGAATGGCTTCCATTTCGATTTGATTTTTTTCTAAATGGGCTACGATGCTATCCAAATCATCCACCTCAAAAGCCAAGTGACGCAAACCCGTAGCTTCAGGTCGTGAAGGTCTTGAAGGAGGATTGGGAAACGAAAAAAGTTCAATAATGTAGTCACCGTTGAGCGCTAAATCGAGTTTGTATGACGCTCTTTCTTCTCGATAAATTTCACGAATAATTTCTAATCCTAATACTTCAATATAAAAGCGTTTCGATTTTTCATAATCGGAACAAATAATTGCGATATGATGAACTTTAGTAAGCATAACTTTCGATTAGATTTTTTTAATTTAAATAAAGAATAGCAGCTGGTCTACTAGTCCAATTGGTATTTGAAGCCAATTTCATAGATTGCTTCTTTTCGTCGGTCAAAAGGAAGTTTTCCGTTGGAGTAGCATACATATACTCCACTTGAAGAAGCGATAGCTGCTGTGAAATATGAAAACGAATCAAAGCTATTGTTTTTTATAGCATTCGACGCATTAATTTCTTTGAAGTATTTAAAAGAACTATTAAAAAAGAGTGTTTGTGAGGAAATCTCAGTAATTACGGTTCTAAAACCTGCTTCGAAATGCATTCGTGGGAAGGGCTTTAGATTGGGGTCACTTTTTTTTCGTAACGTATCTTTTATTGGATTTACATAATCAAAACCGAACAATAGCGTAGGAAGGGTGATACCCGAATGCAGCGTTCCTTTGTATTGGGTTAATTTTCTAAAAGCAGCAAAAGGATAGTCGAGTATATTAAGTTTTGATGCGATGCTGTTTTTATTCCAAGATTTCAGAGTACCACCTAATCGCATACCTAAGGTGCTTTGTTTTTTGGAAAAATCTTGATTCGATTCTAAGCCTGCATTCAAGTCATATTTGAGAATCCAACTGTTTTTGAGTTTGAATTTTTCGTTCATTTCATGCCATTCTGGGGCATTTAGTATGGCTTCGGGACTTTCGTAGGTGGCGAATTTTCTGCGCAAATTGGCGTAATAAACCAAATCATTTGGGGTTGCTGTTACGGTTACGCCTCCACCAATTCGGAAGAGATTTAAAGCCAATTTGGTGTTTAGAAAATTATAGGGATTGACTTCTTTGTTAAAAGATACATTCCCTTTTGTTTCTAGTGATATTGATTTTCCTCTTTTTATATGGCCTTTCTCAGTGATTTTTGCTCTTTCGATGTTGAGGTTGTAGGTAAATCCTAAAGCCGATTTAGTAGAGTCTTTGTTTTGAAAGGTTTTTAAATCCAAATCAAAGGTATTCAACCATTTCAAATAGGTGGTGTCTTTTTTTTGGATTTTTAGGGCCATAAAATCCAATAAAAGCCCCCAATTTTCAGATTTCATTTTTAGAGAATCAACTTTTTCAATGACTTTGCTTTCTCCCAGTAGTTTGTCTTTGGATGAAAGGGTTGTAAGCGATTGTGCATTCAACTCGAAATGTGAAAATATAATAAGGACAAAAAATAGTAGTTTACGATTCATTCTCGAGTTTACTTTCGTTTGTAAAAAAATAGTTTTCGTCATTTTTTTCAGCCAAATCCTGTATCGTTTTATCTTCATTTAAAAGAATTTGAATCATATCGTTTATGGCTGTGTTTCTAGAAATTGAATTTTCTAGTTTGGCACCCCAACTCGAAAAAACTTTATCAATGGTATCGGCAATTAATGTGGCTTCAATTTTTAGATTATCCTTGCTAGACAGCGGATTGAAAAAAGTAAGTTCCGACATTTTGATGGTATCTGCAGCATTGAATTGTTTTTTTATCTGCCCTAATCGAAATAATGAAAACCAAGTGTCTACAAAAGCAGGGTTTTCTGTTGTCCATTTTGCCATAAATCATTTTTTTATTTTTCTTTCAAAACACTTTTATCAGACTAAGAAATCTGTATTTATTGCTCTTTCAAATGTATCAATTGCTTGTAAATACCACAAGTTTATTGAAGATATTTCTTGCATTTATTTTTGCATTTAAAAGACAACAAAAAGCCATTTCCTGATTTTATCATAGAATAGGAGAGGGTTGTGTTTTAATTTTAGGTTTTCTATAATTCAGAAGCTTTTGCAAGAAACTAAAGCAGTTCTTTGTGTATAAGTAAGATTAAATGCCTTTCAATCTTCTATCAAAATCCTAACAATTGTTCTAATCAGTATGCGATTTTTGGCGACAATGGTTGGCAAAGTTTTTCAAATTGGATCCGCCGTTTTTAGTCCTTTATCGGATTTGAAAATTCCTCTCAATTACTAGTATAGTTTTGTCATCTGAAATAGAAAAAATCAAGCGGCTGACACTGATAATGCTAAAAATTATATGTTTTACCATGGATATCTCTAAAATTTAGTAAAAGAAGAGAATCCACTCCGAATTTATACAGCTATTGCGAGTTATATTTTGGGAGAAGATTATATCGGGAAGTTATCGTTGGTGGGGCTTTTTGTAGATTACAACAAGAGTATTAATACGATTACAATCAAATTCTATTTTAGGTAAATCGGGAATGAATTTATTTGATAATCGTCAATAACCAATAATTTTCTTTGATTATAGCACAAAAAAACCTGACCAATTGGTCAGGTTTTTATAGAATATAAGCAGAAACTTTCAGAGTTTCCTTGCTTTGTGATTGGATTAGATAGCAGTAACGATAGCTACAAAATCAGAAGCGTTCAATGCAGCACCACCAATAAGACCTCCGTCTACATCGGGTTTAGAAAAAATTTCTTTAGCGTTGTCTGGTTTTACACTTCCACCGTATAAAATGGTAAGATCTTCGGCGATATCGCTTCCGAAGGCTTTACGGACGGTTTCTCTAATGAATTCGTGCATTTCTTGCGCTTGCTCTGGTGAAGCCGTTTCTCCCGTTCCGATAGCCCAAACGGGCTCGTAAGCTAAAACTACTTTTTCCCAATCTGCAGCTGTAATATGGAATAAACCGTCTTTTAATTGGTTTTCTACAACGTTGAAGTGATTTCCAGATTGACGGTCTTTTAATTCTTCTCCAAAACAGAAAATTACGGTCATATCGTGTTCTAATGCCGTATCTACTTTTGAAGCAATCAAAGCATCCGATTCGTTGAAAATAGCTCTGCGCTCAGAGTGTCCTAGGATAACATAGTTTACACCAACACTTTTGATCATATCAGCAGAAATTTCACCTGTAAAAGCACCACTTTCCGCTTGATGAAGGTTTTGTGCTGCAACTTCAATAGTGCTTCCTTCTAATTTGGTTACTGCAGCAGCCAAATTGATGTAAGTTGGCGCTACTATTACTTCTGCTGTAGTTTCTGTTGGTATTTTTGCTAGTAAGTCAGTCAATAATTCTTGGGTTTGTGCTGCATTTTTATGCATTTTCCAGTTTCCTGCTACAATCTTCTTTCTCATTTTTTTTGTGTTAATAGGTTGTATTATTTTTTATTTTAAACTTTTTAATGTTTCATCGATGGTAGCAAAATCGGTTTCAATAGCGCGGTAACGAACGATTTCACCTTTTTTATTGATAATGATGTAACGGGGAATCCAATCTAGGTCGATGGCTTTTCCAAAAACACCTTTCATTTGGTCATTGGCCATATAATGATCCCCTTTGATGTCGTGTTTCTCAATACCCGCTTTCCATTTGTCAGCTGTTTTATCCATTGAGATAAATACATAGTCTACATTGGGATGATTGGCTTGTAATTCTTTTAATTTTGGCATTGCTTTTACACAATCACCACACCAAGAGGCCCAAACTTCAATGACTACTATTTTGCCTTTGTGTTTTTTAAAAACATCTTTAAATGCTACTTGACTCTCATTGGTAGCTAATAATTTTTCATTTAAAGCTACTGACGAAAATGTTGTTTTTTGTGCTTGTGTGCATGAAAAACTAGCAAAAGCAATAAAAAGAGCGATTATTTTTTTCATATTGTTGGTTTTTTCATTGTCTACAAATTTAAAGAAACTATTTCATCTAGGCATCGCTTAGATTGTTAGTTTAGTTGTTATTTTGTTAAAAAAATACAACAATAACGTTATCGTTAATAAAATAGGGGATTTGTCGTAAAATGAGAGCATTCCTTAGCAATTCACTGTAATTGATTCTACAGCTCGAATAAGTAAAATTATTTTTGATACTTTTTTGAAAGGAAAAAGTTATGATATAAAAAAGAGTGCCTTCCGTTTTATCGAGGACACTCTTTTTTGTTGTTTGGGGTTAAAGGAATTATAGTTTTAAATCCTCAATATCGTTGTAATGTACTTTTTGTTTGACTACTGCTTTCGAGATAATCACAACACTAGGATTGGCTCTTTCAATAGTTTTGAGTGCAATGGCATCACAGAAATAAAAATCGAAAGTCAGGCCAAATTGTTTTTTTGCTACCTCAATTTGTTCTGGAGAAGAAGCGGTTATTCCAATTACTTTATAACCTTTAATCAACGCTTTTTTATGTAAAGCCTCTAGTTTGGCCATTCCATCGGCGCTAGATTTATTCAAATCATAAGCAACGATTACCATTAATTGTTCATGTCTTAAAAGACGATCTTTATAATCTTGTCCGTCTTTGTCCATGGTAAAATCATGAATTGGCGGAATGTAACCTTCTTTAATCACTTTGTCAATTCGATCGACAAATGTCGCGCCTGCTGGAATACTCATTAACTCTTTTTCGGTATATTCTTTCTGAACGCCATTTACTTTGTAGATAAAAACCATTTCTACTTCGCTTTTTGGAGCATTATCTGGAATCATCATTCCATCATAGATGTTGTTTCCTATTTTAAATGGTCTAAAGTCTTTGATAGGCAAATGGTTCAAGACCCAATATCCCATAAAACAGCAAAGAACTAGCGAAATGGCAACAAGAGTATTTTGTGTTTTGAACCCAAATAACGGTTGTACTAATTTTTGATTGCAGTATACTATCAAAATAAAGAACAATAAAACAATATCCTTAGTGAATGATTGCCAAGGTGTTAGTTTTAACGCATCACCAAAACACCCACAGTCTTTTACTACATCAAAATAGGCGGAATAAAACGTCAAAAAGGTAAATAAAACAATAAGAATTAATAAACTCCAAATGGTGAATTTGGTTTTGTAACCAATTAACAATAATACTCCCAAAACTACTTCGAGTATAACCAAAAATAACGCAATAGCTAAAGCAAATGGCTCTAAAAACGGCATATTGAAAACAGGTTCACTAAAATATTCTGCAAGTTTATAGGAAAATCCAACAGGGTCGTTGAGTTTTATTACTCCAGAAATAATAAATAAAATTCCAACGAAAAGTCGAGAGAATTGGGTAAGAATGTTTTTCATAGTGGGGAATAATTTATTTTTTCAAATGAAATTGCATCAAGATAAGGGCAAAAACACCATAGTTTATCATGTCTTGATAATTGGCATCAATACCTTCAGAAACTAATGTTTTGCCTTTGTTGTCTTCAATTTGTTTCACTCGGAGTAGTTTTTGTAAAATCAAATCGGTAAGCGAACTCACTCGCATTTCGCGCCAAGCTTCGCCATAATCATGATTTTTGGCTTCCATCAAAGTTTTGGTAAGCTCAATTTTGTTGTCGTACCAAGTGGTAGCATCAGTTACATCTAGATCGGGCTGCTCTACGACTCCCAATTCAAGCTGAATCAAAGCCATAATCGAATAATTGACGATGCCAATAAATTCCCCAGTTTCGTCTTCGTCTACTTTTCGGATGTCGTTTTCTTGTAAACTGCGAATACGTTGAGCTTTGATAAAAATTTGGTCAGTAAGTGACGGCAATCTTAGTATGCGCCAAGCACTTCCGTAATCTTTCATTTTATTGATAAACAATTGCCGACAGATGGCTATAACCGCATCGTATTCTTGTGAAGTATTCTTCATTATTGGTGTATATTTGTATTCAGATTGCTCCAAAAATAAGCTATTTTTTGGAATCGTTTACCAAATTTATACAACAATCAATAAAATCATGACAATCAACTGCAACGGTCAATTAATAGACTTATCCAAGCCCAAAGTGATGGGGATTTTGAATGTTACGCCCGACTCTTTTTTTGATGGAGGTAGTTATACCAATGATCGCGAAGTTTTACAAAGAGTAGAACAAATGCTTGTTGATGGCGCTACTTTTATAGATGTTGGAGGCTATTCGAGTAAGCCTAATGCTGCGGCAGTTTCTGTTCAAGAAGAAAAAGCCAGAACAGTTCCAGTAGTTGCTTCAATACTGCAACATTTTCCAGAAGCTATAGTATCTATCGATACGTTTAGAAGCGAAGTGGCTCAGTTGTGTCTGGATCAAGGTGCAGCTATCGTGAACGACATTTCAGCTGGGTTTTTGGATCCGTTGATGATGAAAATTGTAGCTAATTATCAAGTACCTTACATCATGATGCACATGAAGGGAACGCCGCAAACAATGAGTACACTTGCGCAATATGATGATTTGTTCAAAGAAATATTGTTTTATTTTTCGGAACGAATTGCAGCTGCACGTAGTTTGGGAATTTCAGATTTGATTGTAGATCCAGGCTTTGGCTTTGCTAAGACTATCGATCAGAATTTTGAATTGTTACGCCATTTGGATCTTTTTACATCATTAGAATTACCAGTTTTAGCAGGAGTTTCTAGAAAATCAATGATTCACAAAACACTACAAATTAAACCCGAAGAAGCCTTAAACGGCACCACCGTTTTGAATACTCTGGCCTTAGATAAAGGAGCTGCTATTTTGAGAGTTCACGACGTGAAAGAAGCAGTAGAAACCATCAAATTATGGGAAAAAGTATCAATACAATAAAAATGATAAAATCACTTGTTTTAAGTGTTTTAGCTCTATTTCTGGTAGCTTGCGAAGGAAAAAAAGAAGTGCATTTGCCTAAGTCGAATCAATCTTTGGTAACTACTATTGGCGAACATTCACCCGTCTATATTTTTTTTGCCTTAAAGGGAAAAGACACTATTGCAGATTTGAATAGAAGCAATACCATTAGTTCGACCCATTGGGTGTTTAACATCGATAAGCGATTACCTCTGCGTTTGGTTATACCCCAAGTAATGAAAATGCAAGCCAAAAAAGAGAAAAGCATGCACAAAAGTGAAACCTCCGAAAATTATTTTTCGTATGCAGATAGCCTTCACAAAAACTTGTCTTTTGTTTCGTTTACGAATGTGACCTATAAGATGGAGAAACCGAAACTCGCAACTTTGATTCTTTTTACCCAAAACAATAGCGTTATTGTAGATGCCAAAGAACTAGACAAAGTTGCCTTGCAAGATTATTTGAATCAGTTGCCGAGTGATAAGCCTAGAACTTTGCATTTTGGTTTTGCAAAAGAAAGTAGTTTTGATGCTTATCTACAAAATCAAATCTTTATACAAGGCTTGCAGTATACAGGATTTAATGCCAATTTACCTCGACAAGAATTCATTTTTTAACGATAATTATAGGAATCAATACAATGCTTTCTTTATAGTGTTTATTGATGATGATAAGGTTCGTTACGTAAAATAGTGAATCCACGATACAGTTGTTCAATAAAGAATAAACGCACCATTTGATGGGAAAAGGTCATTAGCGAAAGTGAAATTTTGCCTTGTGCTTTGGCGTAAACCGTATCCGAAAAACCATAAGGGCCACCAATTACAAAAACCAAGGTCTTGATTCCTGAGTTCATTTTTTTTTGCAATTCGGTTGAGAAATCCACACTAGAAAAGGTTTTTCCGTTTTCGTCCAATAAAATTAATTGATCGGTAGGTGTGATTTTCGAGAGAATCAATTCGCCTTCTTTTTCTTTTTGCTGACTTTCTGATAAGTTTTTTACATTCTTGATATCAGGTATAATTTCCAATTCAAATTTGATATAAAATGATAATCGTTTGGTATAATCATCGATTAAGGTTTGCAACGCTTTATTGTCGGTTTTGCCAATGGCGATTAATTTGATATTCATAGGGTACAGTTAAACAAACACAAAAGTATCGCAATTGATTGAATTTCCGAAAGGGTAGGCGTTATAAGTTTACTGAACCTGACTTAACCATTAGTAATATTCCGTCTTAGCAAAAGCATGTGTTGGGAACTGATATATAAAAAGCGACGAAAGTTTGCGATTCTTTCGTTGCTTTTTGAGACAAGCCAAGGATGCTAACCGTTTATGTTTGGAATTACTTATTTCTTATCGCTACTTCTTTTACACCTCCTTTGGTCAAGTGTATTGAATTGTAAACTCCTGATTTGTCCTTTATAAATTCAATAGTTCTGTCGTTATTGTCCGCTCGGAAAAATTTTGTGGTAGACTCTGGTAGAAGTTCCATTTCCGCATTATTATAGTAAAGTTTATTGTTGTTTATTAATATTTCAATTTCACCATATTTGCCTACATATTGATGATATAGTGTTGTGTCTATTTTTGTTTGATAATGTTTGTAGGGAAGTTCTACTTCTTTTTGCAAGGCAATTGCCGAGAGTCCGTAGCTTATGATATATGAAAAAGACTCGTTATTAGAAAGGACAGTTACAAAAATTTTGTCGTCTGTAAATCGGTTAAAAGAAGTCATGGTACCAAAAAAGCCACCGTCATGAGCGATGAGTTGGTGACCGTGATTGTAAAAGGGATTAATAATAAAACCATATCCCCAATTTTCTGAGTTATATGGACTAAACATTAGTTGCTTCATTTCTGTTGATAAAATAGTCGTCCCGTAAAGGGCTTTGTCCCATAATGCTAAATCCTCAACAGTAGAGTAAACCCCATCATGACCTAAGTTGATTTCCCAGTTGATATAAGGGTTGTGTGCAAAACCTTTTTCCGTTCGATAATAAATCTTTGCTTTTTTTGAAACGATAGAATCATTATTACTAACACCAGTATTTTTCATTCCTACTTTTTCAAAGATATTTTTCCTTAAAAAAACAGCGTATTTCTCACCAGAAACTTTTTCTATAATCTTACCCAATAAGTAATAGCCTATATTGCTGTAGGCACTTTTTGTGCCGGGTGAAAACACATATGGTATTTTTTTTATTTCAGAATAAGCAGCATCACTGCTAATAGTACTCGTTGCTATCTCTTTAAAACCTAAATCTAGTCCTGAAGTATGTGATAATAGCATATGTATAGAAACGCTATCAGCTTTTGGATAATCTGGAAAAAATTTACTTAAATGATCTTTGAGGGATAATTTTTCTTTTTCAACCAAAAGAAGAATAGCCGCAGCAGTAAATTGCTTTGTTACCGAGGCTAGCTGAAATTTTGTAGCTACAGTGTTTTTAATATCCCACTCGTAATCTGCTAAGCCATAAGCTTTTTTTAATAAAACGGAACCATTTTTTGTAACCAGGACAGTTCCGCTAAAATTATTCACTTCAACTTGTGCTTGCATATATTTTGCAAGATTAGTTTCAATTTTTTTTTGACCAAAAAGTAAGGCGGGGAAAATTATGAGTAGTAGAATTTGAATCGGTTTAGGGGTTAGGCAGCTTTTTTTCATTTTATTTTTTACAGTTTGCGATTATTTTTGTCAATAAATTTTCAAGCAATTCAATTTCATCTAGCGATAGCCCAGCTAGAGCATTTTGTCTGTTGTTGTGTATGATGGGTGTTAATAATTCAATGGTGTTTTTTCCCTTTTCGGTTAGTTCAAGGTTAAATTTTCTTCTGTCTGATTCGTGCGTTTTTCTAAGGAGATAG
The DNA here is from genome assembly GCA_963509895.1 of uncultured Flavobacterium sp. Lineage (GTDB taxonomy): Bacteria > Bacteroidota > Bacteroidia > Flavobacteriales > Flavobacteriaceae > Flavobacterium. The sequence goes on along the minus strand of CAUPCW010000001.1, from coordinate 84,458 downwards.
TTTTTTTGAACCATTAATTCAATGATTCTAGTGATGGATGCATTGTCTTTAAAAATTAACTCTGCAATTTCTTTTTGGGAATAAACACTGTTCTTGTCAAGAATTATTAGCACTAAACACTGATCAACAGTAATATCACTTACTACTTGACTGATTTTCTTTTGAGAAACTTTTCTATATTCTTTAATTGTTTGTTCAATAGTATATAGTACAGTTCCTGTTGGATTATTTTTTTTCATTTTAAAATTTTTGATACAAATATAATTGATATATCAATTATATTTGTATGTTTTTTAATCTTTTTTAAGTTTATTTTAAAAGTAAGCCTTGTTTAAAATCAGCATTTTTTACTTGGTGCTATATATGTCAAAGTTCTCTTTATATAGCTGTTAGCGGTATTTAAGGTTTTCTTATTGTAAGTCTTTAAACATTATGTAAGTGTCTACTAGGCCTAATTTTTTATGTCTAAATCCTTTTGGAGTTGTTCCAATAATTTCGAATCCAAATTTTTTCCATAGTTCTACTGCGATTGTGTTTGTACTGATGACAATATTGAACTGAATTCCCAAATATCCTTTTTCCTTAGCAAACTTTATGGAATGTTCGCATAAAATTTTTCCAGTTCCTTTACCTTGAAAATTAGGGTTAACCATATAACTGCAATTCGCAATATGGTTTCCTAAGTCAATTTGATTGGGTTTTATTATGTAAGTTCCTATTATTTCGTCGCTCTCATCGACAGCAACAAATGTGTCCATGTAGTCTGCAAACCAATTTTTATGTAAAGTTTCTTTTGGCGTATTAGGTTCAAAAACATAGGTGTCTCCTGTCGAAATAACATTTGTAAAAATGTCCCATACTTTGTCGTAATCTTTCTGTTCTTCTACTTTTCTTATATTCATTTTAAATTGTTTTTGGTCAAAAATGCGTCGGAATATTCAATTCTGCGGTTGGATTTATGGATTGCAAAATTACTAACAAGCATCCGATGTTGGTTGATAAGTTCGTAACTCGTTATAGTATTATTTGTCAAATATATACAATTTTCACCGCAAGTTTTTTAGTCGTTTTTGTAGGTTGAGGTTTGTTTTTTGTGTTTGTTGTTACTAAACTCGGGATTTGAATTTGGGATTTTGAAAAATAAGAATTTGCGATTTATGTTGAAGTAATGCTGCTACTAACCCAATGTCATTAAGTCAAGAGATTTTAAATTACTCCGCTAGTTCGCCTTTTGCGCTCGGGTGAAGAGTAATGATTTTGATTTTGTGCTGATATATATAACCTTGAGGAGAAATAATAATGGAGCAGAAGTGGTTCCTAAAAAAAAAGCGACTCCAGTATTGAACTGAAGTCGCTTAGGTTTAGGGGAGAGGAGAAATTATTGATTTTGCAAAAACGCTTTCAATTCCTCGTAGGTTTTGATTTTGGTGCTTATTTTTTCTTTGTTCAACACACTTAGAATTTGGAGGTGGAACAAGTTATAAGATTTGTTAAATGAAAGTTATAATTGTAAACTGTTCAATAATTCAATCAGTTTTAGGTCGGATGGAAAAGGTGCTTGCGCATTCACAATATTGCCATTTGAATCAAGTAAGATAAATCTAGGTATTGCAGTAATATTATATTCTTTTATAAACTTTGAATCCCATTCATTATCTGCCAATAATTGAATTCCACTCATTCTTTTCTCGGTTATCAATTTACTCCATTTTTCTCGGTCTTTACTATTATCAATTGAAATGCTTACAAAAATAATGTTTTTACCTTGGAATTGCTCTTCAACTTTTTCTAGTGACGGTATCTCTTGACGGCAAGGCCCACACCAAGTAGCCCAAACATCAATATAAACGTTTTTTCCTTTCAGACTTTCTAAGGATGTTGTTCCTCCTTTGTGGTTTTCATAATTAAAAAATGGAGAAGGTTTTCCTGGTTCCACTGCTATTGTATTATTGTAATTGCTAGTTAGAATTTCTTTAATTTTTGGATTATTTGTAATGGATAGGAATTCGTTGTATGTGTTTTTGTAGTTTGCATTTTCAATGTTAATATCATTAATACCATATAGAATTAATCGATTCTTAATACTTTGACTTTTTAGTGCTTTGATTTCAGGAATGGCATCCTTTGCTGAAACAAAAAAACTTGTTCCATTTCCTTTAATATTTTCAAAGAATTTTGTCATGACAATATCTTGATATTCAATAGAGAACAAAAAATAGGATTCATCGTCTAAATCCACTTTTTTGTCAAATTTCGGAAATGTATCAGACACTTCAAATCCATTCAAATTAGCATAATAGCCATGCATTTTTATATAATACAATAAATTTCTTTGTTCTAAGTAATGAATACTTGTTGCCTCTTTTTCTTTGAAATTGGAGTCTGAAAATTTAGTTTTTTGATATAAAAATTCTATAGAATTTTTGATCTCCTTTACTTTTTTCAAAAATTCAATTTCATTCAATGTATACAATTCTTCATTTGATATTTGCGATGTAATACTTGTTTTTCTAGCAATATATTGATTTTCTATACTTCCCTTACCTTTATATTTTAGGGTAGAATTGAAGTTGGTGTCATCTGCGGTCAGACTCATTTTAGAATCTTTAGAAAAATAAATGGGTATCTTATTTTTAGAAGTTTCAATGGTATAAATTCCTTCGTAATTGATATGTATTTTTTCTGAAAATGTTCCGTCTAGTTTTAAGTCGATTTCTTTTTCAAAAGACTCTCCTTTTAGCCAAATTTTTTTGACTTCGGTATTTATAATTTTACCTGAAAATGTGATGGTTGCTTTTGGATCTGTTAATGAAGAAAGTAGCACAATTAATAATAGAAAGCTGTATTTTTTCATAAGATTTTTTTTATCAAATATATTGATTTATGCTTTCTTCTTATTTTTATTTATTCAAAAAAAATGGCTAAAGTTTAATTTTAGCCATTTTTAATATTTAAAATAAAGTTAGTTTTTATTGCAAAAACGCTTTCAATTCCTCGTAGGTTTTGATTTTGGTGCTTATTTTTTCTTTGTTCAACACACTTTCTATTTGAAGGGGAATGGGTAAAGCCACGCCCAATGCTGGCTCGACGATGTCTAAAAACTTGATAGGGTGAGCCGTTTCAAGGAAAACCCCAAGGGCATTTGAATGGTTTTGTAGTTCTTTTTTCAATCCTAAATAGCCTACTGCTCCGTGAGGTTCTGCGATATAGCCTTTTTGTTGTTGAATGGTTTTCATAGCCTCAAGTGTGGCAGCATCGCTAAAGGTATAAGACGAAAAGTCTTTTTCGAATTGCTTCAAATCGTGTTGATACATTTCTTGAATACGCACAAAATTACTTGGATTGCCCACATCCATAGCATTCGAAATTGTTGCGATGGAAGGTTTTGGGTCATAAACGCCATTTTCTAGGAAACGAGGTACGGTATCGTTGGCATTGGTAGCAGCTACAAAATGTTCGATAGGTAAGCCTAATTTTTTTGCTATGATACCTGCGCAAATGTTCCCGAAATTTCCACTAGGACACGAAAAGACCAAAGGTTTTTGATGCTGTTTCAAGGCTTTGTAGGCAAAGAAAAAGTAGAACATTTGTGGTAACCAACGCGCAATGTTGATGGAATTCGCAGAGGTTAAATGAACATCGGCCAAATCGGGATCCAAAAAGGCCTTTTTAACCATATCTTGACAATCGTCAAAAACACCATCTACTTCGAGCGCTTTGATGTTTAGTCCCAAAGTGGTCAATTGGCGTTCTTGAATATCGCTCACTTTGCCTGATGGATATAAAATCACCACTTCTACGCCAGTAACACCCAAAAAACCACTCGCCACGGCGCCTCCTGTATCACCAGAAGTGGCTACCAATACTGTGTTCTTTTTTGAAGAATCGTTTCGGTTAAAATAGGCGATGCAACGTGACATGAAACGCGCTCCGACATCTTTGAATGCCATCGTTGGGCCGTGAAATAATTCTAACGAATAAATGCCTTCTTCTACTTCGACTACAGGGAAATCAAAGCAAAGCGTTTCGGCAATGATTTTACGTAAAGTGTCGGCAGGAATTTCGTCACCCACAAATTGTTGAATGGCTTGAAATGCAATCTCTTCGTGTGATAAATTTTCGATGTTTTCAAAAAATTCGGTTGCCAAAGGACGAATCGATTCGGGAAAATATAAGCCTTTATCGGAGGCCAATCCTTGTACCACCGCTTCCTCAAAAGAAACGTTGGGTGCATTATGGTTTAAACTGTAGTATTTCATTTTTAGTGAATAGTCGCTCTCGACTGCGCTCGAGCTGACAGTAATTAGTGATTAGTAATTAGTGATTAGTAATTAGTCCTTAGTTATTAGTAATTAGTGAATAGTCTTTAGTAATAAATCCTAGGTGATTAGTTTATGCTTGTTCTTTTGCTTGCATAAAACTGTATTCCCCTTTGGGGGTTAGGGGGCTATTATGGTAACTCCATCAGGATTAATTTTCGACACGTGGATTTCGTAAGGTAAATTCATTTCTTCATAAACTTTGCTCATAGCATCGGCTATTTTTTGGGCATTGGTTGCACCTTTACTCAACGCAAAAATCGAAGGACCAGAACCAGAAATACCAGAACCTAGAGCGCCGTTTTCGTATGCGGTTTGTTTGATGGTGTCAAAACCTGGAATCAACATACTGCGAACGGGTTCGATGATTTCGTCATGTAACGATCGTCCAATAAGATCGTAATCCTGTGTGTACAATCCCGCTACCAAACCACCCACATTGCCCCATTGCGTAATGGCGCTTTTTAGGGAAACGGTTTGTTTCAAAACCGAACGTGCATCCGAAGTTTTGAGTTCAATTTGTGGATGAACTACCGTTGCATATAATTCGGTAGGACTGTCTATTTTAATGATATCTAAAGGATTGGAACTTCTTACTAATGTGAAACCGCCCAAAAGGCAAGGCGCTACATTATCAGCATGGGCATTGCCGCTGGCTAGTTTTTCGCCTTGCATAGCAAATTGTACCAGTTCTTTGCGTGAAAAAGGACGGCCTAGCAATTCATTGATTCCAAATACAGCTCCAGCAGAACTTGCGGCACTACTTCCAATACCACTTCCTGCTTTAATGTTTTTGTAGATTTCGATTTCAAAACCCAACTCGGTTTCGAAAGCTTCTAGCAGCGCCAAAGCAGCCACTCCAGCCACATTTTTTTCGGTTTCTAAAGGCAAATCGGCACCCACAATTTTCGTGATGCGAACGCCCTTTTCGGCAGAAGTGCGTACAATCATTTCATCGCCTGCAGTGGCCAAACACAAGCCCAATACATCAAATCCACAAGAAAGATTAGCAATAGTAGCTGGACAAAATAGTTTTATTTCTTTCATAAGTCAGCCCCTCCCGACCTCCACAAAAGGGAGGAGTACAGAGGATTTATTAGTTAATATTTATTTTAAGCTTCACGAAATTCTTCGCCGTGGCGAATTAGTGGGCTACACATTTCCAATTCGAATGACATCCGCAAAAATTCCAGATGCTGTAACAGCGGCACCAGCACCAGCGCCTTTAATTAATAACGGTTGGTCTACATAGCGATCAGTGTAGAACAACACAATGTTATCTTTTCCTTCTAAGTTATAAAATGGATGATCTTTGGCGATGAATTGTAATCCGACATTGGCTTTGCCGTTTTCGAATTGCGCCACAAATTTGAGACGGGATTCTTTTTCGTTGGCTTCTTTTAACAATTGCTCAAAATGGGAGGCATTTGTAAGAAGTGTTTGGAAGAAATCTTCATTGTTATTAGTCTTCATACATTCTTCTGGTAAGAAAGAAAGATTTTCAATATCTTCAATTTCCATTTGATAACCGCTTTCTCGAATAAGGATTAGAATTTTTCTCGCAACATCAACACCGCTCAAATCGATTTTTGGATCGGGTTCTGTAAATCCTTGAACACCTGCTTCTTTCACAACATCATGAAAAGAATAATTTGGACCGAAATTATTAAAGATAAAATTCAAACTTCCGGATAAAACCGCTTGAATTTTGTGTACTTTGTCGCCTGATGCAATTAAGTTTTTGACTGTGTCAATAATTGGTAAACCTGCACCAACATTGGTTTCGAACAAAAATGGGGCATTGTATTTTCGAGATAAACTTTTAAGGTTTTGATAATTGGCATAGGTCGATGAACATGCAATTTTGTTGCAAGTCACTACTGCTACGTTTTGTTTTAAAAATTGTTCATAAAGCTTAGACACACTTTCGTTGGCGGTAATGTCTACAAAAATACTGTTGCGCAAATTGAGTTCCTTTACTTTAGCGATAAAAGCTTCAGCATTGGCAGGTTCGCCATTTGCTAAAAGGGATGACCACTCTTTTAGCGACATTCCTTCTTCATCAAAATACATGTTTCTAGAATTCGAAACAGCTATTACACGCAAATTGATTTTTAGATTTTCTTTTAGGAATTTCTTTTGTTGCTGGATTTGTTCCATGAATTTTTCACCCACATTACCCACACCCATTACAAATAAGTTGAGTTGTTTGGTGTTTTCTTCAAAGAAGTTTTCATGTAGCGTGTTCAGGGCCTTTTTAACATCTCTTTCGTTAATTACTACCGATATGTTTCTTTCAGAAGCCCCTTGCGCAATGGCTCGAATATTAACATTGTTTTTCCCTAGAGTGCTAAACATTCGTCCGCTAAGCCCCTGGTGATTTTTCATGTTTTCGCCTACCAAAGCAATGATGCATAGGTTTTTTTCAACGATACAAGGATCGACTTTGTTTTGTCCGATTTCAATTTCAAACGCTTTGTTGATGGCATTTTCGGCATTTTCGGCATCAGAATTTAAAATACCAATACAGATGGAATGCTCAGAAGAAGCTTGTGTAATGAAGATAACATTGATTTTTTCATTCGAAAGTACTTCAAAAAGACGTTTAGACGAACCTGCTACACCAATCATTCCAGAACCCTCGAGAGTGATAAGAGTGATGTTATCGATATGACTGATTCCTTTTACAGGGGATCCATTAGCAGCAATTGTATTTGAAATAAAAGTTCCTTCTGTTTCTGGCTCAAAAGTGTTTTTAATACGTATAGGAATGTTTTTTCTTAGTACCGGCTGGATAGTAGGTGGATATAAAACTTTAGCTCCAAAATGTGACAACTCCATAGCCTCTTGATACGAGATAGTAGCAATAGGTTGGGCTTGTTTTACCAATTTAGGATTAGCAGTATACATTCCGTTTACGTCAGTCCAAATTTCTAGTTCTTCAACAGCTAATGCACTGGCAAGAATTGCTGCCGAATAATCTGAACCTCCACGCCCCAAAGTTGTGGTGATCCCTTCCTCAGTAGCTCCAATGAAACCAGGAAGTAGTACGACTTTATGAGGATTCGTTGCAAAATAATCTTGTATAAGTCGATTGCTTACTTCAAAATTCACAATTGCTTTTCCAAAAGTTGCGTTGGTTTTTATTAATTCACGACTGTCTTTATAATTGGTACTTTTTAGGTTTTGTTTCAAAGCTTCAGCTATAATAAATGACGATAATAATTCACCAAAACTTAAAATGGTATCTGCGGTTCTAGGGGATAATTCGCCCAACAAAAAACAACCATCCAATAATGTTTCTAAATGATTGATGATGCGTTTGATGTGGCTCAACAAAGCGCTTTGTTCGCTAACTGGAATTAATTGTTTTAACGTGTCGAGGTGTTTTTTTTCAATTTCTAAAACGATGTCTCTAAAGCTTTCGTCGTTTTGCGCGGCTTTAGAAGCAGCGAGCTGTAACAAATCTGTAACTTTGCTTAAGGCAGAAACGACAACTGCTAATGGTTCTTTTTCTGCTTTTTGAGAAATTATGGCTAAGACTAATTTGATATTATCGGCATTGGCTACAGAAGTTCCGCCAAATTTTAATACTCTCATTTTTTTATTTTATTTAATTGAATGCTAAGGTTTGCTGCCTCCCAAAAGTCTATTTTCTATACAATAGATGGGATGATAAACGGATGATATGTAATAAAGTATACCCCTAAAGGGTAGTAGTAGTAGTTGTAGTAGTGGTAACAGCAAAAGAAACACCAGTTGGTGTTGTCGTAAGTAGTGTGTATGTGCTGTTTTTACTTTTCATTTTGATTTTCCAAAAGTACAGTTTTTTTGTAAAGATTTAGAACTGTTTAGTCTTTTTGCGAATATTTTAAAAATATGGAATCATTATTCATAAAATTACAGATAATTTATTTTTACTCGAGAATGATTGTTATTCTTGCTTTGTTTAGGATAGTTGTCCGATAGGGTTTGTTTTTTTTGAAATTTGTTTTTTTAATGGTTTTGAAGTTCTTTTTGTAAAAGAAACGCTTAATTATAGCTATGACTTAGTGAAAATGTCGATTCAAAAGGGTTGGCGGTGAGAACCTAGAGATTGTATTGTTTTTTTTATGCTAAAAGCAGGATATATTTTTAATTATTTCTATTTTCAGTTGCTTTTTAATGTGAATTTATTCAATTTTGGTGCTTAAACGATTCTTAAAATGGATAATACGCATTATATTTCTACCGAACTACTCACTTTTGAAGCACTTCAAGAGATTGTCGCATTTCAAAAAAACATTGCTTTATCAGAAGAAGCTAAAGTAAATATTCAAAAATGTAGGGATTTCTTGGATAAAAAAATGGCGACACATACCGAACCTATTTATGGAATTAATACTGGTTTTGGTTCGTTGTGTCATGTTAAAATTTCTAACGAAAACTTGTCAAAACTACAAGAGAATTTAGTTAAGTCACATGCTTGTGGTACAGGAGAGGAAGTCCCTACGATTATCGTTCAGTTGATGTTATTGCTTAAAATTCAGTCGTTAAGTTATGGCTATTCTGGAGTGCAATTACAAACGGTAGAGCGTTTGGTTGATTTTTATAATAATGGAATATATCCGGTAGTATACACATTGGGATCGCTTGGAGCTTCGGGAGATTTGGCTCCTTTGGCTCATTTGTCTTTGCCTTTACTGGGCGAAGGTGAAGTCTATTTTCAAGGAAAAAAAGTCCACTCACGCGAGGTACTTACAGCCTTTAACTGGGAGCCTATCGTTTTGCAATCTAAAGAAGGTTTAGCGTTGTTGAACGGAACTCAATTTATGGCAGCTTATGGCGCACACATTCTTATAAAAGGATACAAATTATCTTATTTTGCAGATTTAATTGGCACGATTTCTTTGGAAGCTTTTGACGGCCGAATAGAACCTTTTAATGAAATGATTCATTTTATTCGACCTCATAAAGGTCAGATTCAAACGGCGCAGCGGGTAAATGAATTTTTGGAAGGAAGTCAAATTATAGCCCAACCCAAATTGCATGTACAAGATCCTTATTCGTTTCGCTGTATTCCACAGGTACATGGTGCTTCAAAAGATGCCATGGAGTATGTAAAAAAAGTGTTTAAGACCGAAATCAACTCGGTTACCGATAATCCAAATATTTTCATTGAAAGTGATCAAATCATTTCTGGAGGAAATTTTCATGGCCAACCTTTAGCATTAGCACTTGATTTTATGGCTATTGCTTTGGCCGAATTAGGAAGCATTTCCGAGAGAAGAACCTACCAATTGATTTCTGGATTGCGAAATCTTCCTGCTTTTTTGGTAGATAATCCAGGATTGAATTCTGGTTTTATGATTCCACAATATACTGCCGCTAGTATTGCTAGTCAAAACAAACAATTAGCAACTCCTTCGAGTGTTGACAGTATTGTTTCTAGTAACGGTCAAGAAGATCATGTAAGTATGGGAGCTAATGGCGCTACAAAATGCTTACGAATCATGGATAATCTAGAGCGTATCTTAGCGATAGAATTAATGAATGCCTCACAAGCTATCGAGTTTAGAAGGCCTTTACAATCGAGTGATTTTATAGAATTGTTTTTAACGGCCTATCGTGAAGAAGTTCCTTTTGTTAAAGAGGATAGAATTTTGCATTATGATATCGAGAAAACGGTTTCATTCCTTAATACTTTTCATATTGAAGATGATTTGTTAACATTAAACTAACATTGGCTTAAATTAATGAATTAATTTTGCAATTCTAAATCCTTACAAAATGACATTAAATAGTGTTTTCCAATTTTTAGTACCAAAGGACAAAAAGTTTTTTCCTTTATTTGAAGAAGCTTCAAGTAACTTAATTGAATTAGCCTCTAATTTGCACGAAGCAGTGAACTTGCCTTTAAAAGAAAGAGAAGTTTTGTTCTTAAGAATTGATGAATTAGAACAACGTGGTGAAGATATAACACGTCAAACTAATTTAGAATTAAGTAGAAATTTCATTACTCCATTTGATAGAGAAGATATTTATGCTTTAATTACTTCAATAGACAATGTTGCTGATAATTTGCATGGAGCTGCTAGTAGAATGCGTTTGTATCAAGTAGATAAAATCACTAAATCTATTCGTAAATTAACCGAAATTAACTTAGAAGCTTGTCAGCATATTGACGAAGCTGTAAAAGAATTGAAAAATCTAGAGCGACTAAAAACCATTACTAATGCTTGTGCTAAAATTAATAAATTAGAAAACAAGTCGGATAATGTATATAATAAAGCTGTTTTTGAAATTTTTGAAAACGAAACCGACGTAAAAAATATTATTAAATACAAAGAAGTACTTTCTGTATTAGAAACTGCTACGGATAAATGTAAAAGTGTGGCTAGTGTTTTAGAATCCATCACTGTGAAACACTCGTAAACCTTTTATTCCCTATAGAAAATACAATTATGGAATTTACTTTATTAATAGTTATCATTGTTTTGGCCTTGATCTTTGATTACATCAATGGTTTTCATGATGCAGCCAATGCTATTGCTACCGTGGTGGCAACCAAGGTTTTATCGCCTTTTCAAGCTGTGCTTTGGGCAGCTTTCTTTAACTTTTTAGCCTATTGGGTTTTTGGTTTTGGAGTAGCAGATACGGTGGCTAAAACGGCCAGTACCATGGATATTAACCTAGTGGTAATCTTGGCGGGTGTTATAGCTGCTATTTGTTGGAATTTATTGACTTGGTGGTTGGGAATCCCTTCGAGTTCATCGCATACATTAATTGGAGGTTTTGCCGGTGCAGCAATCGCTCATGCTGGTTTTGGTGTGGTTACTTGGTTCAAAGAAGGTAAAGATGGTGGACTACCATCAGGGGTCTTAATAGTAATTGCATTTATTGTTTTAGCCCCTTTATTAGGCGCATTGATTTCTTACTTAATCTCCATTTGGTTATTAAATTCCTCTAAGAAAAGTATTTATCCTAAGATTTTTACGTTGTCTCTTATGGCATTAACGATTTGGTTTGTTGAAAAACAAATGAAATATTATGCGGATATTGAAAAGCCGAGATTTGATTCTCATTTTTGGAGTGTTGCTTTTGAAGCGCACAATATCAAATGGTTATTAGTGGCTTTTATTATATTGTCGATCAGTTCTTTCTGTTTGATGTTTAGTAGTTTAAATATTCATCAAGCAAATTCATGGTTGAAAAAGTTTCAATTGTTGTCCTCAGCGGCTTTTAGTTTAGGACACGGTGGGAATGATTCTCAAAAAGTAATGGGGATTATTGCAGCAGCAGTTGCAGTGTATATTCATACAAGTGGTGTGGCACAAGAATCTTTGCCTGATTGGTTACAAGTGATTTTGCCTAATGATGATAAAGGAATAAAAGGTGCAATGCCTTCATGGATTCCGTTAGCTTGTTACACTGCTATCGCTTTAGGGACTTTAAGCGGTGGTTGGAAGATTGTGAAAACCATGGGGTCAAAAATCACTAAAGTAACTTCATTTGAAGGAGTTGCAGCCGAAACAGCTGGTGCTTTAACCTTATATTTTACAGAACATCTTAAAATTCCAGTTAGTACTACGCACACTATTACAGGTTCTATTATTGGTGTAGGATTGACCAAAAGAGTTTCTGCAGTGCGCTGGGGGGTAACGGTAAGTTTGATGTGGGCTTGGGTGTTAACTATTCCGATTTCTGCATTGTTAGCAGCGATCACTTATTATATACTAAGTATCTTTTTGTAGTTAACAAACAATATATAAAAAAGGGCTATTGAGACGTTTTTCTTAATAGCCTTTTTTTGATTTTATCGCTCACTATATTTTTTTAATGAATACAATGCTTTTTCTTGTATTTTCTGCTGAAAAAATCCTGTCCATCCTAATAAAAGTCCTTTCCATCCTAAAGCTTGTTGCGACCATTTCCATACATTAAAGTTGTCGCTATGTTTGTATATTAGACCCTCTTTGAATTGGAATTCCGCACTGATATGATTTACCACTTTTCTATTAGTTTGAGAGAAGGTGTAATGTGCAACCCATTTTGCTGTACCATGAGTGTCATCAGCTTTGGTATCTGTATACTCTATTTTGATATTTCCCTTGGCTCTTTCTAAAAGCATTTTCCACATCATGGCTGCTTGTTCTCCTTTCAAGAGTCCAAAAGCCGGATCACGAAATTGAATCTCGGAATGGTAACATTGCTTCATGGCAGGCGCGTCACCATTTTGAAAAGCGGTATAAAATTGTTGAATGAGTTGTTCGTTTGGATGCATGATTATGAGTTGATTTTTAATAATATATTGGGATCTGGACAATTGGATAAGTAAAACGGAAGCGTGCTTGGACTACATACTCCAGGATAATCTCCTTCTTTATCCTGAATATCTTTTATGATTTGGAAATGCAAATGAGGCGCATAATCGCCATTTACGCTTGCCTTTCCTAATGTTGCAATAGCTTCTCCTTTTTTTACCATTTGTCCTTTAGTAAGGTTTTGAATGCTTTCTAGGGATAAGTGTCCGTATAAAGTATAGAATTGATGATCTTCTATTAGGTGTTCTAATATGATGGTGGGGCCATAGTCGCCCAGTTGATTATTGAATTGAAAACTATGAATTTTTCCATCCAAAGCAGCTAAAATAGGAGTTCCAGACGTTGTCCACAAGTCTAAACCGATATGGATATTACGTTCTTCTTGCGAAGCGTCGTTAAAAACAAGGCTTCTTTTGTAAAGATTTCTGGTTTCATTATATCCGCCATAAGCGATGGTAGACCGATTTTCTTTTAAATAGGTTTCGATATAATTTTCAAAATTAGTAGAGGTAGTTAGATTTTGGTTGACTAATTCTTGGTTGTGAATGGATAAATCTAAGGCAACGTAGGAAGAATAAGGTACTGAAGGAGCAATTACGTTTATTCCTTTGAGTTTTTGTAGTATTTGTTCAAGTGAGGTCATTCCTTTTTTTATTGAATTTTAAAAGTAATAAAAAAAGTATATAACAAAATGTTTATTTTGTAAATAAAAATGCCGTTTCGGATTGAAACGGCATTTTTTATAAGTGTTTATTTTTTAGTATAAACTAGGAAATTTAGCTGGATTACTTTCGTGCATCATACTGTATACTTTTTCAAAAATATCCTCAGCAGATGGTTTTGAGAAATAATCACCATCTGTACCATAAGCAGGTCGATGTGCTTTTGCTGTAAGCGTTTCTGGTTTACTGTCCAAATATTTATAACCGTCTTGAACTTCGGTAATTTGTTGTAAAATATAAGCTGAAGCACCACCTGGAACATCTTCGTCTATTACCAGTAAACGATTCGTTTTTGCTACACTTTTTACAATATCGTGATTCAAGTCAAAAGGAAGTAAGGATTGAATATCGATAATTTCGCAGTTGATACCTACTTCCAAGAGTTCGTTGGCAGCTTGTTGTACCAAACGCAAAGTAGATCCGTAAGAAACTAAAGTGACATCGGTTCCTTCTTTTAGTGTTTCAACAACTCCAATTGGTGTTTTGAATTCACCATAATTAGTTGGTGCTACTTCTTTTAAACGATACCCATTCAAGCATTCGATTACCAATGCGGGTTCGTCACATTCTAAAAGTGAATTGTAAAAACCAGCAGCTTGAGTCATATTTCTTGGAACCAAAACGTGCATTCCTCGGATGGCATTAATAATCATTCCCATTGGTGAACCAGAATGCCAAATTCCTTCTAAACGGTGTCCGCGAGTACGAACAATTAATGGCGCTTTTTGTTTTCCAACGGTACGGTATTGCAATGTAGCCAAATCGTCACTCATGATTTGAATGGCATAAAGCAAATAATCTAAATATTGAATCTCTGCAATTGGTCGCAATCCTCTCAAAGCCATACCAATCCCTTGTCCGATGATGGTGGCTTCACGAATTCCTGTATCGGCCACACGAAGTTCTCCATATTTTTCTTGCATACCTTCTAATCCTTGGTTCACATCACCAATAGTTCCAGCGTCTTCTCCAAAAATTAATACTTCAGGATATTTGCTAAACAAGGCATCAAAATTATCTCGCAAAATCATTCGACCGTCAGTATCAGCCGAAGCATTTTCGTTATAGGTTGGTGCTATTTTTTTTATGGTATTGATAGCAAGATTAGATTCAGAATATAAATTACTGCTAAAGCTAGGTTGAGTTTTATGAATGTATGACGTAATCCATTGGCTTAATTCACTATGACCGTTTTGATTAATCAACAAGCGAAGTGATTTTCTAGCAGCAATTAAAATTTCTTTTTTAAGTGGATTTTTTATAGCTTTTAAATCCGTGCTATGTTTCAGAATAAAGTCTTTATTGATGCTTGAAGGTGCTAATTGCTCTAATAAAGTAATTAGTTCTTTTTGTTCATTTATTATAGGTTGAATAAAGTTGCTCCAAGCCGTTTTTTTTGCTTCCAAAACTTCTTTTTTAGCATCGGCATCAATGGCGTCTAACTCTTCTGGCGAAGCAATATTGATAGCAATCATCCACAAACGCATTTGGCGCAAGCAATCAAATTCTTTTTCCCATGCCAAGCGCTCGCTGTTTTTGTAGCGTTCGTGAGAACCTGAAGTAGAATGACCTTGAGGTTGCGTAAGCTCTTGTACGTGAATTAATACCGGAACATGCTCTTCGCGAGCGATGGCTGCCGCTTTTTCGTAGGTAGCAATCAATTCCGCATAATCCCATCCTTTCACTCTAAAAATTTCGTAACCATTAGATTTTTCATCTTTTTGGTACCCTTTTAGTATTTCAGAAATATTTTCTTTGGTGGTTTGGTGTCTGGCATGAACCGAAATTCCGTATTCATCATCCCAAACACTCATTATCATTGGTACTTGTAAAACACCTGCAGCGTTGATAGTTTCAAAAAATAAACCTTCGGAGGTACTTGCGTTTCCAATAGTTCCCCATGCAATTTCATTACCTTTTTTTGAAAAATTTGCAGCATTTTTTATGTCAGAAACATTTCTATATATTTTAGAAGCTTGTGCTAATCCTAATAATCTTGGCATTTGTCCTGCAGTTGGAGAAATATCTGCACTTGAGTTTTTCTGTTCGGCTAAATTTTTCCATGAACCATCTTCGTTTAAGCTATGGGTAGCAAAATGGCCTCCCATTTGCCTTCCGGCAGACATTGGGTCGAAGGAAATATCGGTATGACCATATAATCCAGCAAAAAATTGTACAGGTGTCAATTCACCTATCGCCATCATAAACGTTTGATCTCGGTAATATCCTGAACGAAAATCTCCATTTTGAAAAGCCTTGGCCATGGCTAATTGTGGTACTTCTTTGCCATCTCCAAAAATTCCAAATTTAGCTTTCCCAGTAAGTACTTCTTTACGTCCTAAAAGACTACATTCACGACTGGTAATGGCTAATTTGTAATCATTTATAACTTCCGTTTTAAAATCTTCAAAAGTTAGTGTAGTGTTGTGTTGTTCTTTTACCATGATGCTGTTGCTAGTAATTTTATGCAAACTTACTTAAAAACAAGTGATTTTCATAATTCGTTGCATAAAATAAAATTAAATTATTTTCAACCAAAACGCTTTATTGTGGGGTTAAAATTATATAATTCTATGTATATTTATTAAAAATATGATAAATTATTGTTTTTTAAACTATTTTTAAATGATTTTAAAACCATTTTCGAGTAAATAGATTGATTAGTCTACTAGGGTCAAATGTCACTACAAAACGAATTTTCTGATTATAATGTGCTTGTGATACTTCCCATCCATTGCTTGAATGTATCGGAAAATAGAGTTCAAAATAATCAGTTAATAGATTTAACCGAACGCCACTATCATAAACAAATTGTGCTTGGGTACCTCTGTTTTTAACAAAACCAGCATCACCATATAGTTCAATCCAATTCCAAATATTGAAACTTGCATTAAAACTAGTCAACCATTGATTAGCATAGGGGGTGTTGAGTTTTGACTTAAATCCACCTTCGGCCAAAATAAATTGACGGCTAAAAAAACCAGTGTTTTCCGAGCGTCCATAGTAATTATAGTCAAACAAATAATCGGTTGGGCGATCTAAGGCATAACTAAAAAAATCAGAACTGGTTGAAGTATTGTACAAAAACCGACCTACAAACAATCGTAAATTTAATTGGCGGTTAGCTCGAAAAAGTTTTCGATAATCAATTTCTACAGATGTTTTACCAAATTCTTTGGCCAATTGTAAATCCGTTGAAAAACTCAAATGATTGGTAATTTCTGTTTTTGAATTGATGTATTTGACATTAAAAACAGAATAATTAAGCATTGAATTATCTATGACGATGGCACTTTTTTCACGATCGACCATTACATGCCGAAACAATAAAAGTTGTTTGCGATTGTCACGAAAATCTTTGCCTCTTATTTGCAGCTGCACCATAGGATTAAGACGTAGATAGGTTGCGTCTGGAGCGTAATGAAAATAAGATGTTCCCAAGGAATATCTTACGTTGTACAGCCTACTTTCTCGATAATTTTGATTGATCACAAAAAAACCAGAACCCGAAAAAGTCTTTGCTTTTAAGGAATACATTGGACTCATATCGAATGTAAAAGGCTTGTTTAAAATCGTTTTGTTATGAAAACGCATTCCTGGAGAAAACCCATCATATATATTAAATCCTAAAACTGGAGTATACAATATTTGATTGTAATACGGGTCTTCCAAATCTTTCAGGAATACAAACTTTATGGGGCGATTATTTGGAAAGAAACCATTCAATTTTTTCCAATTATTTCTTAGGTTAAATTCTGGAACTTCATTCTTTAAGTTCAAAATTATTTTTTCGGCATTTTCTCTTGGAATAGTGTAAATTGTATCTGTATTTTTTGGAATATCCAGCCATTTGCTAAATACAATTCCTCCCTTTTTTGTTCCGTAAATAGGCATTGGCACCACAACGCCAGTTTTGTTTTTGATAGCAAAGCTAATACTGTCCTTGGTATAAGTCACACGATCAAATTTATAATCTATGAGTTTTCTCGAACCAATAATAGTTTCAAAAAACCAGTCAATATTTTTTGTGGTATTTGATGTTAGAATGGTTTTTAAATCAGAGCCATTGCATTGTTTTTGCTGATTTAATTCGAAAAAAGTGGTAATACTTTTAGGGACAACCTCTTCTTTCAAATAGTCGTTTAAATACCTAAAACTTAATCCTGCTCTATATTTACTGGCAATTTGCTCGTTGAATTTTATTAAAGTGTTTTTGGGTTCGCTTAAAGTTTGATCCAGATTTTTTCTTGCCATTAGCATATAAAAGTAGCTGTATTGGTCATTAAAATCTAAATGAATTAAATTGTAGCTTTTAAGTAGTTTTATTTTTTCAATGGTTCCTAGCATTTTACTTTTAGGATGAAAAGTGTCTACATAATTCATCATGGTATAAATTTGTATTCCATCATAAATCCAGTTGTCTTCTCTGGGATTCAACTGCAAACTGTTTTTCAAATAATTGTTTAAAAACGTTTTTAAAAACTGCAATTCAAAAATGAATTCATTGCTAAACGGACTCAAAAAAGTTGGCAATTGATTCAATCCATAAAACGGATTACGATCATAATCAACTTGAGAAACCGTTAGTTTATCGTGGGGAAAATCACCAATAGTTTTTCGAGCAAAATGCGCAATTTGATCAATAATAATGGCTTTTTTGATGGGATCTATTCCATAGTCATTAAGATTGGTTTGTATTTCGATAAAATCACATTTATAACTCGTAAAACTATTTTTTTCTTCAATAAATAAACTAAAATCGGTTTTGTTTTTATCGCTTAAAAAATAACTACTTGAACGGTTTTCAGTTTCCGTTTTTGCACAATTCATATCGCTAGTTACAGTATAATTTATGGGTACTTTTAGTGTAACTTCAAAAGAACAAATTGCATTGGCGATATCCTCTATATTAGCATTGCTGTTTTTAATAAAATCATGATTTTCGTATCGAGCAGGGGATAGAAACCAATTTTTCAGCGTCATTTTTTTGGCTGTATAACCTATTCCTGTAAAACGATCACTTGGTATTTTTGCAGTATAAGTAAGCTGTAGTGTGATCGTTTGATGCGGAAGCAGTGGTTTTTTTAACGCTAGTTCGATAACATCTGGTTTTTTATTTAATCGCGTCCATGCTATTGCTGCTTGGTCGACATCTTGAATAACCAAATCAAAAGTACCTCCTCGTTCCTCTTTTTTGGCCAAATGAAATCCACGGTAAAATTCATCCGAAAAGCGTTTTCCTAATGGAGTAGAAATATCTGAGTAAGCATGATTCCAGTCGTTTAAAACAATGCTTTTTAAGGTGTCGTCACTAGTATTTAAAAAACGAATTTCCTGTTCTACATAAAGTGATTTGTTGGTCCAATTCACCGCTACATTTAATTTTGAATGATGTTGCGCTCTTATCGATAGCGATAAGAAAAGCATCAGCAAGAACGATAAAGTAGAGTAATGGCGTATCAAAAAGCTATAGGTTTTGGATGTTTTTTTGTAATCAATTAGGAGTTTGTATTAAATTTTGAAGCAAAATACAATTGGTTTTTCAGGAGACAACGTCCCGCTATCCGCTATATCTTTGTTTTTTTTGAAGCAAAAAAACAAAGGATGCCGCTACTATCGGGGCTAAAGATAAACATTTAGTTTTCTTGGTGTCATCTAAAATAATAATCATACGTTACTTTATAAAAATACATATTCTAGCT
This sequence comes from uncultured Flavobacterium sp., assembly GCA_963509895.1. GTDB lineage: Bacteria > Bacteroidota > Bacteroidia > Flavobacteriales > Flavobacteriaceae > Flavobacterium. The sequence goes on along the minus strand of CAUPCW010000001.1, from coordinate 65,412 downwards.
GATATCAAAGGCAAAGTGTAAAAAAAAACTGTCGGTTAAGACAGTTTTTTAATTAAAAATTCGGACTCAAATCATATTTTTTATAAAACTTATCTAAAACATCCAATACTTCATCTTCAGTATCTACCAGTTTAAATAAGTTTAGATCTTCTTCGCTAATAGTATGTTCTCTTTCCACTAATACTTTTTTGATCCAATCTATCAAACCAGACCAAAAACTGGTTCCTACCAAAATAATGGGGAACTTTCCAATTTTCTTAGTTTGTATTAATGTGATAGCTTCAAAAAGTTCATCCAAAGTGCCAAAACCTCCAGGCATCACGATAAATCCTTGCGAATATTTCACAAACATCACTTTGCGTACAAAGAAATAGTCAAAATTTAGGTTCTTGTCGTGGTCAATGTATGGATTAAAATGTTGCTCAAACGGCAATTCAATATTCAAACCAACCGAAGTGCCTCCACCTAAATGAGCGCCCTTGTTTCCCGCCTCCATAATTCCAGGCCCACCACCAGTGATGATGCCATAACCAGCTTTACTCACCTTATAAGCAATTTTTTCGGCTAATAAATAATAAGGAGTATCAGGTTTTAGACGAGCCGAACCAAAAATAGTCACGCAAGGCCCAATTCTACTCATCGTTTCGTATCCATTTACGAATTCGGACATAATTTTGAAAATCGCCCAGCTATCATTCGTTCGAATTTCATTCCACGTTTTGCGTTTCAATTTGTCTTGAATCACTTTGTCTTCGTCGTTATCAAAATCTTCTAATTTCATATGCTTTCAATTTTAGTTTTTTTCAAAGATTAAAAATTCTGTTGCTATGTTTTTTTTATCAACGGATTAAAACCAGTTGCTACAATATAGTTGTTCTTGCGGGTTTTTTTATATTCTTGAAATAATTAAGGTGTTTTTAATTCATTAATTGCCTCCAACTTTAGTTGGAGGGTTAAAAATATAAAGTTATAAAGGCTTTAGCCAAAATAAGCAATTTTGTTTGGCTAAAGCCAATGTTTTCAAATCTCTTAACTCCAGCTAAAGCTGGAGCCAATGTATAGCAAGACAAACAGATTACTTACAAATTCTTTTGTTTTTTGTTTTCACTGACAATAGATTAAAATCCGTTGCTACAATTTAGTCGTTCCTACGGAACTTTTTTAAAACTAGGTCAATTCTTTCTTTAAAAAATGACCTGTATAGCTTTTTTTTACTTTAATGATTTCTTCAGGTGTGCCTTTGGCTACGAGTTGTCCGCCACCTTTTCCTCCTTCAGGACCAATGTCAATGATATAATCGGCGAGTTTTATAACATCCATATTGTGTTCGATAATCAAAACGGTATTTCCTTTGTCTACCAATCGATTAATCACATCCATTAACACTCGAATATCCTCAAAATGCAATCCAGTAGTCGGTTCATCTAAAATATAAAAAGTATTTCCCGTATCTTTTTTAGATAATTCTCCTGCTAACTTAATACGTTGCGCCTCACCACCAGAAAGGGTCGTACTTTGTTGTCCCAAAGTGATATAACCTAAACCAACATCTTGCAAGGTTTTTACTTTTCTATATATTTTTGGGATGTTTTCGAAAAACGGTACCGCTTCATCAATCGTCATATCCAATACATCCGAAATGGATTTGCCTTTGTAGCGAATCTCAAGAGTTTCTCTGTTAAAACGCTTCCCTTGACAGCTTTCGCATTCTACATACACATCAGGTAAAAAGTTCATTTCGATAGTGCGAACGCCTGAACCTTCGCAGGTTTCGCAACGACCACCTTTTACATTAAAACTAAAACGTCCCGCTTTGTATCCACGAATCATACTTTCAGAAGTCATCGTAAATAAGTTACGAATTTCGGTAAAAACTTCGGTGTAAGTGGCAGGATTAGAACGCGGTGTTCTTCCAATCGGACTTTGGTCAATATCAATTACTTTATCGATATGTTCCAAACCTTCAATCTTTTTATAAGGTTGTGGTTTTTTGACTCCGTTAAAATAATAAGCATTCAAGATAGGGTAGAGGGTCTCGTTGATCAAAGTCGATTTTCCACTTCCCGAAACACCTGTAACACAAATCATTTGCCCTAAAGGAATTTCAATAGAAACATTTTTTAGATTGTTTCCAGTCGCTCCAGTCAGTTTTAGAAATTTTCCATTGCCTGTTCTACGTTTTTTTGGAATGTCAAATTTCATAGTTCCATTCAAATACTGAGCTGTAATCGTGTTCGAAGCTAAGGTTTCTTGTGGCGTCCCAATACTGATGATTTCTCCGCCATATTTTCCTGCTTTTGGACCAATATCTATTACATAATCGGCACGTTCAATCATATCTTTGTCGTGCTCAACTACCAAAACCGAATTACCAATATCTCGCAATTGCTCTAAAGAATGAATTAATTTCTCATTGTCTCTTTGATGTAAACCAATACTAGGTTCGTCTAGAATATAAAGCACACCCACCAATTGCGAACCGATTTGGGTAGCCAAACGAATACGCTGTGCTTCACCACCCGAAAGTGATTTTGAACTTCGACTCAACGCCAAATAATTTAAACCAACATTCATCAAAAACGCTAATCTGTCTTTGATTTCTTTAATGACTTCTGTTGCAATTCGTTTTTGTTTATCGGTCAAATGATTTTCAAGATCCAAAAACCAAGCAGTCAAATCTGAAATGTCCATCGTACACAATTCAGAAATATTCTTTTCATTTACTCTAAAATAATTAGCTTCTTTTTTGAGTCGAGAACCTTCACAATCCGGACAAGGAATTTCGTCCATGAATTCCTTTGCCCAACGTTTGATAGCTGTAGAACCGCTTTCATCGTGTTGGTTTTTGATGAAATGCGAAATACCTTCAAAATCAATTTTGTACTCTCTCGTAACGCCCAAATCCTTGGATTGAACAGCAAATTTTTCTTTACCACCGTTTAAAATCATTTCCATCGCTTCGGCTGGAATTTTTTCAATTGGGTCCGTAATTTTAAAATTGAATTTTTCTCCAATAGTTTCTAGCTGCTTAAAAATCCAAGATGACTTGTATTCTCCCAGAGGAGTAAAACCACCCGCTTTTATGGATAACTTTGGATTTGGAATAATTTTTCGGGGATTGATTTCGTTAATAGTTCCCAATCCGTTGCAGTGTTCACAAGCTCCTTTTGGAGAGTTAAATGAAAACAAATTAGGTTCAGGATTTTGATAAGATATTCCAGTAGTCGGACACATCAAATTACGGCTAAAAAAGCGTAACTCATTCGTGTCTTGGTCCAAAATCATCAATACATTTTCACCATGATGCATAGCGGTATTGATACTTTCGGATAAGCGTTTTTGAATGTCTTCAGAAGTATCAACCCCAATTCTATCCACCACAATCTCAATATCGTGTGTTTTGTAGCGATCGAGTTTCATGCCAGGAGTAATGTCTACTATTTCGCCATTTACTCTTACTTTTAAAAAACCTTGTTTGGTGATTTGTTGGAAAAGTTCGGCATAATGACCTTTTCTCGCTCGAATAATAGGAGCCAAAATATTGATTCTTTTTTTATTAAAATCCTGAATAATCAACTCTTTGATTTGATCATCAGAGTAGGAAACCATTTTTTCTCCCGTATTATAACTGTAGGCATCAGCACCACGCGCATATAACAAACGCAAGAAATCGTATATTTCAGTAATTGTTCCAACAGTAGAACGCGGGCTTTTGCTAGTCGTTTTTTGTTCAATAGCAATCACAGGCGAAAGACCATCGATTTTATCAACATCAGGACGTTCTAATCCTCCCAAAAATTGTCGGGCATAAGCCGAAAATGTTTCTACATAGCGACGTTGTCCTTCTGCATAAATAGTATCAAAGGCCAAAGACGATTTCCCCGAACCCGAAAGTCCTGTTATGACTACGAGTTTTTCTCTAGGAATAGCAATGTCGATGTTTTTTAGATTATGAACGCGAGCGCCTTGAACTTCAATGGTATTGTTTGTATCTAGCATAATTTTGCAAATTCCGAATAGGTCGGTAGCAAAGTTACTATTTTGATTTATTCTTTTGGTAGAACACTATCGAAGATTGTGTTAAAAAAGGCATACAAAAAAACGCTAACTTGTGGGTTAGCGTTTTCTTTTTCTTGTACTGATATAGGCTTCAATGGCTTCTTTGGTAGTGTACCAATTTCTGCCTTCTTTGTAGGCATCTATTTTACCTGTTCGAGCTAATAAACTAACATATTCTTGTCCGTAAGGGCTGCTTGGTTCACTAACAATATTAGCTATTGTCTGAAAGTCGTTGTTACTATCAGGCATAGCATTTAGGTAAATATTCAAACTTCGTTCAAGTGCTTGACTCATCAAGAGTATAAGCTTTTGATAGTTGCCATTATTGGCTTGATTGAGCGCTTCATAGTACTTTTTCCTATCGTTTTTGAGGATAATAGCTGGTGGAAAGCCACATCGCATTAATAACAAATTCATACTCAATCGAACCGTTCTGCCATTGCCATCAAAAAAAGGATGAATCCAAACTAATTTGTGATGAAAGATAGTTGCCAACTCAATATCGTTTAGATGTAAAGGGTTGGTGTTAATGAAGTCAATCAATTCATCTAGTAAATCCGAAACTTTATTCGCATTGGGTGGAATAAAATTGGCTCCCGAAATACGAACACCTCCATTGCGTAATCTGCCTGCGAAATCATCTTCAATTGAGCGTAATACCAAACCGTGTAACGATAATATATCAATACTTCGTAATACATAGTTATCATTGATTATCGAAAAAAGATAATCAATAGCTTTATCATGATTGTGGGCTTCAAAATGTTCTCTTAAGGAAATCCCTTTTATGGTGATTCCTTCTTGTAAAACCATTTGTGTTTCTCTAAGTGTTAAGGAGTTTCCTTCTATACTATTGGAATTAAAGGTCCATTCTATAGATAAACTTTCTTTGATTTTATTCAAAGCGATGGTGGGCAAGGGTCTGCTATTTTGCAAATCTTGCTTTTTTTGATACAATCGTTCAAAAGTTGATTGAAATTCTTCCCGATATCCTAAGTCTATATCCCACATAACCCCACAAAACTACAACTAATATCGGATATAAAAAATTTTATTACTATCCGATAATAAAAAAACGCTAACCGAAGTTAGCGTTTTGATACATTGTCTTTGTAAATGGACTTATTCTGCCACAAACTCAGCATAGGTTTTCAAAACAAACGGGATGTTTTGTTCTTTTGCTTGTTTTAAATAAGTAGCTTCATTTTTAGCTTTAACCGTTTTGAAATCTTTCATTTCGCTATCAAAGCGTTGCATAATGGCTTCTTTATTTTCTAATTGTGAAGGCGAAGGAGCCGTAAAGTTTCCAGCAACAGAGGCGTATAATTCTCCAAGTTTCTCTCTCAACTGGGGTTCTGCCGAAGCTACGTAGCCATCACCAGTAGTAACTACCATTTTTGCTTTTACATTCTCAAAATCAGTTTTGATTTTTGTGCCATTTTTAGCAAAACCTTTATTTTTGGCAATCAATTGATCTAATAATTTTACAGTTTCGTCAATTTCATACACTGCATAAGCTAGTTCTTCATTTTTGTTGAACAACTCTCTTGTAGTCTCTTTTTGTTTCAATCTATCAGATGCAGAAATACTACTTTTTGGATCATTAAGTACTTTAAAGGTGTGTGCGTAAGTATCTTTTCCTTTAGTCATCACAACTTTATAATTACCTTCTTGTACACGTGGCGATGTAAAACCGGCAAATGATACTGTTTTTCCAGCAGCAATTTTTGGGTTTTTCATATTGTAGTCCCACGCTACTACATTGATCCCTTTTTGTTTGCCTGCAGGTAAAGACACAATTTTATTACCTTGTTCATCTTGTATTTCAAGATCCATCTTACCCAAAGTATGTCTTTTTTTCAAGTAATAGATAATTTGAGCACTTGAAGATGGGTTGCTACCCACAAACTCCAATTCTGTGGCAGTAGTTCCAAAACTGGATTGCTCTTCTATTACAGCTGGCTTCAAATCAAAGAAGTGAACATCTTTAGCAAGAACATCTTGACTTATTTGACGCAAAGGTGTAATATCATCTAAGATAATAATACCACGACCATGAGTTGCCATAACCAACGAATTGGTTTTGGTACTTAATTCCATGTAGTGTACGGCAACTGAAGGCATTTTATTGGTAAAATGAGACCAGTTAGATCCACCATCTATAGTAATGTATAAACCTTTTTCGGTTCCCAAGAACAATAAGTTTTCATTGGTAAAATCTTCTTGAATGTTACGAACAAAACCATCAACATCAGGTGTAATAATAGATTTCCATGTTTTTCCAAAATCTGTAGTTTTGTAAGCATACGGAGTATAATCATTTTTTGCATGCCCCTCAAAAACAGCATAAGCTGTTCCTTCTCCAAAAGTACTGGCCTCTATGTGATAACACCAAGTGTTTTTTGGAAGTCCAGTTATATTGGCTACCACATTAGTCCATGTTTTACCTCCATCTTTGGTAACTTGTACATTACCGTCGTCTGTACCAGCCCAAATCACTTTTTCATTTAAAGGAGACTCGGCAATTGTAAAAATAGTACAATGTTTTTCTGCTCCAGAATTGTCAACAGACAATCCGCCAGATTTTTCTGTGTTGTATTTAAATGCATCGTTCGTAGTTAAATCTGGTGAAATTTTGGTCCATGTACGACCCATATCTTCTGATTTATGTACGAACTGACTTCCCATATAGAAACGATCAGTTTGTTTTTTACTGATCTCCATCGGAGCATTCCAGTTAAAACGTAATTTTGGATCACCTTTTACTGCCAATGGCTGAATAGTAATCAATTCTTGCGTATCTGTATTGTAGCGCCAAACATTTTCGGCACCTTGCATTTCGCTGTAAATAATATTTTTGGTTGGATGTTTGATTACTCTAAAACCATCACCTTGACCAATTCTTGTCCAGTCTCTAGATTCTATTCCGCCTGGACTTTTTGAAGGGCCGTACCAAGAACCGTTATCTTGTAAACCTCCATAAACATTAAATGGTTCTTTGTCGTCGATGCTTACGTGGTAAAATTGAGAAACAGGAATGTTGCTAACCATTTCCATAGTATTTGCACCATCCCAACTTCTATACACACCACCATCGGTTCCACAATACATTCTATTGCTATCATTGATATCAAAAACGATATCATGGATATCAGAGTGCATATTTCCAAGGTTTTTGAAGGTTTTTCCACCATCTCTACTAATAGATCCGCTTAAACCACCTTTTACTACAGTTTCAGGATTTTTTGGATCAACGGTAATTCTAGAAAAATAGAAAGGTCTTACCACTAAACCAAAATCACTATTTAGGTGTTTCCAATTAGCACCTGCATCATCAGAGCGGTACAAACCATTCAATTCTGCTTTTTCTGTTTCAAGTACAGAATATAAAATGTTTGAGTTCGAAGGAGCAACAGCAATAGCTATTCTGCCCAATTGACCAGCAGGGAAACCAGTATGGATTTTGTTCCAAGTTTTTCCACTATCTATCGATTTATATAAAGCCGATTTGGTTCCACCTGAGCTGAATGACCAACCTGTTCTTCTGAATTCCCAAAAAGAAGCATACATTATGGCGCTATTTTTAGGGTCTATAATCAAATCTGAACAGCCTGTTTTGTTATCTACAAAAAGGACTTTATTCCAAGTGGTTCCACCATCTGTTGTTTTATATATACCTCTTTCGTCACTGTCTCCCCAGAGGGCTCCAAGAACACCAACCCAAACAATATCGCTATTTTTTGGATCTACTATGATAGAACTAATTCGATCAGATTTAGGCAATCCCATGTTTTTCCAGTTTTGACCTCCATCTGTAGACTTGTAGATACCATCTCCCATGGACACACTGTTTCTTGTCCAAGTTTCTCCTGTGCCCACCCAAATGTTTTGGTCTGGTTTTGAAGGATCGATAGCTACACAGCCAATGGATTGAATGTGTTCATCAAATATTGGATTAAAAGAGGCTCCACCGTCGTTACTTTTCCATACACCACCGCCAGCGGTTCCTGCAAATACGATTTTATTGTTAGTAGGATGCACTTCGAGATCGGTAATTCTACCGCTCATTAAAGCAGGACCAATATGTCTGGCTTGCATATCACCAAAAAGTTCTTTTCCTTTTAGCACAATTTTATCTTGCGCTAACATATTTGTTGCAGATAGTAAGCCTATACAAGCAACCCATATAATTGTTTTTTTCATAAAAAATGCTAGTTAAAAAAAGTCCTTACTTTTCAATAAGGACTTCGGGTTGATTATATTGCTATTATTGTGCTGGAAAAACGTAAATTTTTGAGTCAACAGCAGGATTTAGAATGATTTTTTTAACTTTCATAGCTTGTCCACCTTGATTCATTGAAAATGGGAAATAGATTCCATCCACTTCTTGATAATCACTCATAGTTGAAGTTGATTTTTGTCCTTTTGCAGGCCCTTGCTTAATTTCAGTTTCAGCTGCGATTGGTAAATTGTTTTCAGTTTCGAAAAAATAGTAAGTAACATCATCAGATTTTACACCGTCAACCATGATTGGTTTTTTGGTGAATTTTATTTTGAAGCATTCTGTTCCTTCTTTTGTTTCTTTACCCATAAATTCTGCAGCATATCCTTTAGCTTTGTAATCCAAAAAAGGATCTGGAAAATCATTGTTGCTTAATTTTGCATTTGCTGTAGACTCTGCGTCCATTTTTTCCGCTTTCATTGTCATAAAATTGGTACTCCACATCGTTTCACCGTCAGAGGCCATCTGTGTAATTTCTTTTCCTTGGAAGTTAAGCTTTACAGCCATTTTTCCTCCTTTTTCTTGGAAAATTTCAACTGGAATTTCCATTCCTTGCGCGTTAGCTACCATTTCCATTTTTACACTTTTCAGTGCTTTTAGTTTTTCGGCTCCACCAATAGTGGTAATGTATTTTGAAATAATTTCATCTGCTGTTTGAGCCATCAGCGATGAACCACTTGAAAAAAGGAACAGTACTAATGCAGTTAATTTTAATGTTTTCATAATTTTTGAATTTAGTTATTTGATTTCAATTGGGTTAGTAGACATGATGTCGATTTTGTTACATTTATTTTTTTATTTTTATGATTAGTCAATGGTCATAGACTTTAGCTTAGCCCTATAAGCCTCTAAAGCTATAGATTTTGAGATGAAACCAAAATATTTACCATTTTGTACTACTGGCAAAAATGCTTTTTTGGTAAGCTCAAATTTATTCATTACTATTTCCATATGATCAGTTGGTGCGATCAATGCGGCTGGTGCAACCATAATTTCTTTAACCAAAGTATACTTTACGCGATAGCTATTAAATATGATTTCTCGGATGTCATTAAAATGAACTACGCCTAATAAATCCTTTTCTTCATTGACTACGGGAAAAATCACTTGGTCTGAGTGAGAAATTAAATCCACCAAGCGTTCTAAGTTTTCATTCGGCGAAATAGTGAGATAGCCGGTGTCAATTATAGTACTTGTTTCTAGAGTCGATAGGACATTAGCATCTTTATTACTGGTAAAAGCGTGTCCTTTTTTGGCCAAATTTTTCACATCCATCGAATGTTTTTCAAAGCGTTTTGAAATGGCGTAACTAGTTGAAGCTACAATCATCAACGGAATCATCAAACCGTAACCTCCTGTAATTTCTGCAATCAAGAAAATTGCGGTAAGCGGAGCGTGAAATAATCCACTCAATATACCCGCCATTCCAACGATGGTAAAATTACTTACAGGCAATCTCGCAATACCAATAAGATTGAGTAATGATGAAAAGAAAAAACCAACATAGGAGCCTAAAAATAGAGAAGGAGCAAAATTTCCTCCATTTCCTCCACAACTCAAAGTAAATCCAGTGGCAAAAACTTTGAGCATCATACTGGCACCAATGAATAAAAGTAAGATCCAGTTATTATTACGGAATCCTTTGAAAAGGGTGTTTTCTAGTAATTGTCCGGGATCATTTTGAGACAAAATACGAATACTTTCATACCCTTCTCCAAAAAGTGTAGGGAAAACAAAAATCAACAAAGCCAAGATACTCGAACCTAATAAAGCCTTTTTGTAAATTGAAAGTTTTGAAACATGAAAATACCGCTCTATCTTTTGAAAATATCTTGAATAATAAACAGACACAAATCCAGTAAAAACGCCTAGAAAAACATAATAAATAATATTGAAATGATTGAAATTTTCTTGCTGTTTGAAGGATAATAAAATGCTTTCATCTAGCGCTACAGCTGATACGATTGCACCTGTTGCAGCGGCTATCATAATAGGAGTAAAAGCAGAAATACTTACATCAACTAGTAAAACTTCTACCGCAAATAATACACCGGCTATGGGAGCATTAAAAGCTGCCGCAATTCCAGCCGCAACACCACAACCAATAAGTAAAGTTCTGTCCTTGTAACTCAAATGATATTTTTGTGCATAATTAGAACCAAAAGCTGCACCTGTAATCACAATGGGACTTTCTAAACCAGCCGAACCTCCCAAACCAACAGTTAAGGAACTAGTCACGATTTGAGCATACATTTGTTTTTTGGGGATAATGCTTGCTTTTTTAGCAACTGCAAATAAAATTTGGGATGTCCCTTTTTCTATAGAGCCTCCCAGTACTTTATCGACTACGAAAACCGTCAACAAAATTCCTATAATTGGAAGGATACTATTGATAAAATTTAGCTTAAGTATACCATTAACATAGGTAGCAAACGTAAAAACCGAATGCGCAAACGACTTTAAAACAATTACAGCTAGGCCTGCTGATATTCCCACTAATACGCTCGATAAAAAAATGAATTGTTTACTAGAAAATTTACTTTGACTCCATACAATTAGTGATTCGAAGCGATTGACCACGCTAGTAATAATAGTGCTGAAATTCATAGTTTTTGTTTTTCAATAATACGTAAAGCTTCTTTTTTACTTAATGGTTTTAAATTGGTACTTGCAACATACTTTTGGACAGTTCTCGGATTGATTTTTCCGTATTCTCTTAATGTCCAGCCTATTGCTTTTTGAATAAAAAATTCATTACTGTTCTTAAAATACTCACACAAGCCCTCTAAGATACTAAAGTTGGTATTCTTTTTATAGTCTAATTGAAATAAAAGTGTACTTCTGTTCAGCCAAATATTAGAAGCATTAGAAAATTTTTCAATCACTATATTTGTTTGTTCAGGAAATTGAGCCAAATAGCGTCCTAATAAATATTTGCTAATCGTATCGACACTGTCCCACCACGAGTGGGTGAGCAGTAGTTGTTCTATCCAAAGAATGTCATCTATGACAAGTTTTTTGCTGCAATTCTGAATTAAAAGTTCTATTGCGCAATAATGAAATTCTCTTTGTGGTTTGTCATACAGCTGTAGTGCCAGCGTGCGAGCATTTTCTTTTATATCATTTGAATAAGCTATGCTAACCGATTTTAAAATTGCTCTTCGTTGTGGCATTGGAATACCAAAAAACGGAAAATGATTTTTCATATACGCTTCCATAGCCATACTTTGTGCTGCATTTGCTTGCGCTATAAATTCTTTTTCTAAGGTTGTAATGAAATCCATAATTAAAAGCCAACCGCTGTATCATCACCTCTAAAATCAGCTCCGCCTTCTAGTTTTTTATTGGGTAAAACCAAAATTGCATCGACTTTGCCAATGACAGGAGTCGTTTTTTCATTGATGATATAGCCTTTTGTTTTTAGTTTTTCAAAAGTTGTAGTATCGAAGGTATTGGGTTCAAATGTAATCAAATCTGGCAACCACTGATGATGAAAACGAGGAGCATTTACAGCTTGTTGCATATTCATTTTGTATTCGTAAACATTGAGAATAGTTTGCAAAACCGAAGTAATAATAGTAGAACCTCCTGGCGAACCCACTACCATAAATAATTGCCCGTTTTTTTCAACGATAGTTGGAGTCATAGAACTTAGCATTCGTTTTCCAGGAGCAATACTGTTGGCTTCGTTCCCTACTAAACCAAACATATTTGGTGTTCCTGGTTTGGCACTGAAATCATCCATTTCGTTATTGAGGAAAAAACCTAAAGCATCACAATAGTATTTGGAACCATACCCATCATTTAAGGTTGTGGTCGCAGCTACTGCATTTCCAGCGGCATCTACAATAGAATAATGAGTAGTCTCGGTACTTTCGTTATAGTTCACTTTTCCTTCTTTAATTTCAGAAGACAACGTGGCTTTTTCAAAACTAAAAGTACTCATGCGTTGTTGTAAATAGTCATCAGCTAGCAATGCATTAATCGGGATTTTAACAAAATCGGGGTCGCCAAGATAGTGACTTCTGTCTGCGTAAGCTCTGCGTTCTGCTTCAACAATTACTTGTATAGATTCTGTTGAGTTATGTCCCATTTTAGATACATCAAAGGGAGCAATCATTTTAAAAATTTCAGCTAAACAAATGCCACCGCTACTTGGTGGAGCCATAGAGATGATTTTTAAATCCTTATATTGAAACGAGAGGGGAGTACGCCATTTGGCTTCATATTGTCGTAAATCTTTCATCGTGATGATGCCTCCTTTTTGTTGTAAATACTGTACTAACGTTTTTGCCGTTTGTCCTTTGTAAAATTCATCACGACCATTTTTTGCAATTCGCTTTAACGTTGCTGCTAGAGCGGGATATTTTATGGTATCTTTTTTTTTAAAAGGTTGTGCGAATAAGGTTTGATTGCCATTCGCTTTTATAATTTCTTCTCTGTAATCGTTTAATTGGCGCTCTTGTTTTCGCGTAACGATAACCCCTTTTTCTGCCAAAACAATTACAGGTTTTAGTATTTCTGACATAGGCAGACTTCCCAGTTTTTTATGAACGGCAAAAACGCCAGCGACAGTTCCGGGTACACCAATAGCCAAAGGTGATTCCGTGCTTTTCCCTTTGACGACGTTACCTTCTTTATCCAAAAACATCGTTTTATGGGCTGCCAAAGGCGCTTTTTCTCTATAATCCAAGGAGCCAATTTCGCCATTCGCTTTGCGATACACCATAAATCCACCACCACCTAAATTCCCTGCATACGGATAAGCAACTGCCAAAGCCAATTCGGTAGCCACCATAGCATCAAAAGCATTGCCGCCTTTTTGCATAATTTCTGCGCCTATCTTTGAAGCTTCTTCTCGTGCAGATACCACCATAGCTTTGTTAGCGATTAGACCAGTTTGCGCATCGATATTTTCACTCAAAAAACTACAGAAAATAGAAAGAAAAAGAAATTGAAAAATTTTCATATAGGTAAAAGTTATTTATTAGTTGTCATATATGGTGTCGCCTTTTATTTATCGGTGTTTGTTTTCAACAAACCTGTTGTCAATGGCGATTTCATAGTTGTTGCATTTTTATTGTCACTTGTTCTTGTAAGTCTCGGAAAAAAATAGTAAACTCTTCTTCAAATTCGGGATAAAATTCAACCAATTCATTCGAGGAAAACCTCATTTTGGATGCATTTTTGGTTCTATTATCCATTTGTGTCAAAATCCGACCAATCCCTTCTAGTGTTTGATAACTCAATAACCAATTGTGCTCTATTAAGTAAGGCATCATTCCTTTGGTTCTTTCGGATAAAATATCGTAATTGTCTCTTAACGATTGATAAAAAGTTTCGGTATATTCTTCTAAATTTTCATCAGAATAAGTACTCCAATTTTTGGACAAAAAATGGTCGTAAAACAAATCAACAATGACTCCAGCGTAATGATGGTAATTGGAGTGCAGTCTTTGTGTACTTTGTCTAAAAACTGGATGTGCATCCGTGTAAGTATCAATGAAGCGATGCAAACGAATGCCTTTTTGTATGGACAAAGGGAAGTGTTCGTACTGTTTTCCACGAATGCCATCGGCCATAAAATTGCCTATTTTGAGTAATTCATCATCACCCGAAAGAAAAATATGCGCGAGAAAGTTCATTGTTTTGATTTGACTATTTCCAAAGATACAAACTTTAAAAAGCCTCACAATAGAAGCTACCATTTCTTAAATCAAAAAGTTTTCTGACTAAAGGCAATTAGCCCATCCAACTTTTTTATATTTGTAGCTATAACCAAATTGAAATAAAATGACATTAATCAAATCAATATCAGGTATCCGAGGAACCATTGGAGGAAAAGTGGGTGACAATTTAACTCCTGTAGATGCAGTAAAATTTGCTTCGGCCTACGGAACTTGGTTAAAACGACATAGCAATAAAGAAAAAAATACCGTTGTAATTGGTAGAGATGCTCGTATTTCTGGACCTATGATTCACAATTTAGTGGTGAATACCTTATTAGGTTTAGGCATTGATGTAATCGACTTAGGATTGTCCACAACACCTACCGTTGAAGTCGCAGTTCCTATGGAAAAAGCCGATGGCGGCATTATATTGACCGCGTCACATAACCCAAAACAATGGAATGCCTTGAAGCTTCTTAACGAAAAAGGAGAGTTTTTAAGTGGTGCCGATGGCGAGAAAATATTAGAAATTGCCGAAGCGGAAGCTTTTGATTTTTCAGACGTGGATAGTTTGGGCGAAATCACCATTAATGACGCTTATATGGATATTCACATCGATGAAGTGTTGAATTTACCCTTAGTCGATATTGAGGCAGTAAAAGCGGCCAACTTCAAAGTGGTAGTCGATGGTGTAAATTCATCTGGAGGAATCATCATCCCAAAATTGTTAGAGCAAATGGGGGTTGAAGTCGTAAAATTGTACTGCGAACCCAATGGTCATTTCCCTCACAATCCTGAGCCTTTAAAAGAACATTTAACGGATATTTCAGCTTTAGTAGTCAAAGAAAAAGCACATTTAGGAATCGTCGTAGATCCAGATGTTGATCGTTTGGCTTTTATTTCTGAGGATGGCGAAATGTTTGGCGAAGAGTATACTTTGGTAGCTTGTGCGGATTATGTGTTGAGCAAAACGCCTGGTAACACCGTTTCTAATATGTCTTCTTCAAGAGCGTTGCGCGATGTAACGGTTGCTCACGGCGGCAGCTACGAAGCGAGTGCAGTAGGCGAGGTGAATGTAGTGGAGTTGATGAAAAAAAATAACGCTATTATCGGTGGTGAGGGCAATGGTGGAATCATCTATCCTGAATTGCATTACGGGCGCGATAGCTTGGTGGGTGTGGCTTTGTTTTTGACGCATTTGGCCAATAAAAAAATGAAAGTATCAGCCTTGCGTGCTTCGTATCCAGAATATTATATGAGCAAAAACAAAATCGAGTTGACACCTCAAATCGATGTAGATGCGATTTTGGTAGCGATGACCGATAAGTATAAATCAGAAAACATCACCACCATTGACGGAGTGAAAATTGATTTTGCCGAAAATTGGGTACACCTAAGAAAATCAAATACAGAACCGATTATCCGTATTTACACCGAGGCCGCTACGCAACAATTGGCCGACGATTTAGCGTTGCGAATCATTGACGAAATCAAAGCAGTTGCTGGAATCTAAAAACACAAGTTCAGTTTCTAGAACCAATGCATTAGGCTAATTAGTAAACAAGAATCCCGCTATCCGCTATATCTTTGTTTTTTTAAAGAAAAAAAACAAAGGATGCCGCTCCTATCGGGGGTAAAAGAGTCATAATTGGCTTTTTTTGGTTTCATTTTTAGCTTCATAATTCAAGAAAACCTTTTCAGTAGCAGTATTGAAAAGGTTTTTTATTGGGTTTATTTCTTGATGATTTTAAAGCGTTCTACAGTAGTTCCGTAGGATGCAATAACAAAATAAACTCCACTAGAGAGTTCTTTTCCTAAACTAATTTCTTGGTTTGTAAGATGCCTATCGTATGAATAATAGCTACTTCCTTTTGTGTCTAAGATTTTTATTTTAAGCGGAATTGTTTGCTCCGTTTTACATTGAAAAAAGAACTCTTTCTCAAATGGATTAGGATACACCATGTTTTTTTTATCTTTCAAAAAATCATCTGTAGTAAGTGTATTCGTTTCTATCACTTCAAAAAAATTAAAATTGAGGTCGTTGGTTTTAAAAAGTATTTTAAACAACACTTCTCCTTTGGGCAACGGGATAGAGGAAACCACCTTATCTCCATAAGTTTGCCATCCACCAGTATTTTCAAAGGTTTCATCATTTTTTACCACTACACCGTTTACACTCAAATCAAATTTTGCAGCTATAGAAGGCGAGGCTAACCTGAATTTCATATCATAATGTCCTTCTTTAGGCACTTCAATCAAATATTCCGTCCAATCTCCTTCATTGACAAAGCAAACATTTTGTCCAGTAGTTCCATCGTTAGTATTTTGTAATCCTGTTCCTTTTCTTCGATAATGGGTTTTGGCAGGTATTGTCGCTGGAATTGTGATTTTTTTAGAGGTATACGAAGCTGTTGAGTAGGCAATCCCAATAGGTTTTAAAACGCCACTATTTGGACCAAAAAGTTGTCCTTCTTGCATATCCAGCCAATTATCAGGAACGCGGCCAGTGAACCACGAGTAACGATAAATATCGGGATCGTTTTCGAAATTTTCAACTATCGTTTTCATAAAATCAATCTTTTCTGTACTCGTCTGAATGACCCTATTCGCAAATTCGGTCACCCATATTGGGCGTAAGTATTTTTTTAATCCATTGGTAACACCAATAACAGAAGCCGCAGTAGCATCATAAGTGTGAAAAGCAATGAAGTCGACTTTGCAAGTTGGACATAATCTGAAAAATTCGTCGTGCCAAGCAATCGGACTTTGGTATCCACCATAATTATCTGGGCCATTGTACGCTGGAGAAGCACTCACAATTTGTAAGTTTTTTGCTTGAGCAATTTTTTCTAATGCTGGCCATGCTGCAACAGCTTCTTGCGGTGTGAGTCTAGCGCCATCATTAAAGTTAGGCTCGTTAAACGCTAGCAAATATTGGGTTCCTGTTGGGATAGTAGCGATAAAGGCGTCGGGGTCGTTAATTTTTCCCCAAGCCATCGGTACAAATTTCACTCCTAAAGTGTTGTAGGTACTGATTAATTGTGATTCGGGAGCGGGAGACCAATTATACCACCACGAAATGCCAGATTTCAAAGCCTTCATATCTTCTACCGAATGATGACCATAAGCTATTCCGCGTTTTGGACTTTGGGCATAGACAAGTGAAGCTAGCAAATGAAAAAGTAATAAACTGATAAAAAGAATGATTTTATTCATTGAAAAAATAAACTTATGAATTACACTTAATGATTTTCAAATGTAAATGTTCTCTTAATATGTTTCCTTTACTTTTTCTACTACAAAAACACATCAAAAGTATTTTTTAGAGCAAGATTATTCAGATATACTCTGGTATAATTTAATATGACTATCCGTGACTAGTACCATTTCACAGAATAAATTAGTTGTTGAATGTTTTTCACAACTATGATCCTTTTTGATCTTTGCGTCTCTGCGCCTTTGCGAGCCCAATTTCACGCAAAGGCGCAGAGACGCAAAGTATATTGTCATTATTTAGACTGTTGGTATGAGTTGCGGACAGTCATATAATTTAATTAGAAATAATCCTCTTTTATTCTTTAGGTTTAACACTTTATAAGATCAGTTTTTTTTAAAAAGGAATATATTTGCAATCAAATGAATGAAATAATGACAAATAGCACAAAAGAGACGGCATTAGAACAGTATTTTCAACAATTTCGTAAAAATATTATCGGAATTGAGCAAGAATTTGAATCTCCTTTTGGACGTAAAAAAATCATTTACACTGATTGGACCGCAAGCGGAAGACTATACCGCCCCATCGAAGAAAAATTGATGAATGCCTTCGGACCTTTTGTCGCTAATACACATACGGAAACTACCGTTTCTGGAACGGCAATGACCAAAGCCTATCACCACGCTAGAAATATTATAAAACAACATGTTAATGCCAATCAAAATGATGTTTTAATCACAGATGGTACTGGAATGACAGGTGTTGTGAATAAGTTTCAACGTATATTAGGCATTAAAGTTCCTGAAAACTTAAAAGATTTTGTTGCTATTCCAGCCGAGAAAAAACCAGTAGTTTTTATTTCTCATATGGAGCACCATTCCAATCAAACCTCTTGGTTAGAAACCATTGCCGATGTTGAAGTGATTCCTTCCACCGAAGACGGACTTTTTTCACTAGAAAATCTAAAAATTTTACTTGAAAAATATAAAGAACGAACATTAAAGATTGCTTCAATTACTTCTTGTTCCAATGTTACAGGTATTCGCACCCCTTATCACGAGGCAGCTAAAATGATGCATCAACATAATGGAGTATGTTTTGTGGATTTTGCTTGCTCAGGTCCCTACGTATCCATTGATATGCATCCTGAAGATGAAGCCGCGTATTTGGATGCTATTTTCTTTTCACCGCACAAGTTTTTAGGCGGGCCAGGTACATCTGGAGTATTAGTTTTTAATAAAAAATTGTACAACAATATGGTGCCTGATTGCCCAGGAGGAGGAACCGTTTCGTGGACAAATCCTTGGGGGGAACATAAGTATATTGAAAATATTGAAGATAGAGAAGATGGAGGAACGCCTGGCTTCTTGCAAGTGATTAAAACCGCTTTAGCTATTCAGTTAAAAGACGAAATGGGTATTGACAATATTTTAAAACGTGAACACGAAATTGTGGAGTATGTTTTTGATTCCTTACAAAATATTCCAAGCATTAAAATTTTGGCTGCTCAACACCAAGAACGATTGGGTGTGATTTCGTTTTTTATAGACGATTTGCATTTTAATTTGGGAGTAAAACTACTCAATGACCGTTTCGGAATCCAAACTCGTGGAGGTTGTAGTTGCGCGGGAACTTACGGACATTTTTTGCTACACGTAGACCAAGAAACGTCTCATAAATTAGTCAATGAAATAAGTTTAGGCGATTTAATCCGTAAACCGGGTTGGATTAGAATGTCGATACATCCAACTACAACTTCAGCTGAAATAGAATACGTTTGTAATGCTATTAAATCTTTGGCCGAAAGCCATAAAGAATGGGCGTTAGAGTATCGTTATGATTCAGAAACCAATGAATTTATTCATCAACAAGCAACTTCATTCGAAAATAAATTAGTAGAACAATGGTTTGCTAAGTAGATTTTGAATTATCTATAAAAAAACTCATTACGAACGGTAATGAGTTTTTTTATAGACTAACGTTTGTGTTTCCATCTTTTATGTGTCCACAAATAATATTCTGGTGCCTCTAAAATTTGTTGCTCTACCAATTTTAAAAATTGCTCGGTGATTTCAAAATCCGGCACACTTTTCGCATCCGATGATAATTCGATAAAAGTGGCTTCATAAAAGCCTCTTTTTACTTTTTTTACATCAACAAATAGTACATTCATGTCATAACGCTTGGCAAGCATTTCGGCACCAGTGTGAACAGGAACTTCAACGCCCATAAAAGTGTGCCAATGAAAAGCACGATCTAATTTAGGTGATTGATCACTTACTAAACCATACATACACATTTTTCCGCTCTTTTGATTTTCACGCATCATTGGTATGGCTTGTTTTGTTTCTGCCAATTCAGCATTAAATTTGGATCTAATATCACGTACCAATTGGTCAAAATATTTATTACCAATTTTTTTATAAACACCAATACCAAAAAAAGTGGTTTGATCATTAAGAGTCATTAACCATTCCCAGCTTGCATAATGTGAGGTCAATAACGCAACGCTTTTTCCTTTTTTTTCAAATTCTTTAACCAATTCGATATTGGTTATTTTAAATCGTTTATCCATTTCTTCTTTAGAGATAGATAATGTTTTGACCATTTCTAAAAACAAATCGCATAAATGATGGTAGAATTTCTTTTCAATTGCTATTCTTACCTCTGGACTCAAATACGGAAGAGCCAGTGCAATATTGGCGCGAACTGTTTTTTTACGATACCCCACAATTCGATAAACGATGATGTACACAAGATCAGAAAACCAATAAAAAACACGAAAAGGAAGGATAGAAATAATCCAAAGAATAGGAAAAACTATAATATAAACCAGAAATTGCATGCTCAATTTTTTATGCAAATATAACCCAAAAAAGGAAACAATATAATGCAGGTCCAACTAGGGTTTAAAAATGTAAGATTGCTATCTTTACCCATATCTATAAAAAGTTTGTTATGAGTATGATTTTGCTAGTCCTTATTTTGGCTAATGTTGTAGTAAGTTATAAAGGTTGGAATGATATCTATTTTTTTAGGAAATATGAATTTCATGTTGGTAGTATTCGCGCTGGCGAACAAATCCGAATGTTGTCCTCTGGTTTTCTACATGTAGATATACCACATTTGGTTTTTAACATGCTGACGCTTTATTTTTTCGCACCTGTTGTTATTGGCTTTTTGGGGACTTTTTCATTTGTTTTGGTGTATATTGGAAGTTTAGTTTTTGGAAGTTTGCTTACAATGTCTTTTCACAAGAACGACTATAGTTATAGAGCTGTAGGTGCATCGGGAGCTGTTACTGGTGTGCTGTATTCAGCCATTTTGTTGCAACCTGATATGATGTTGGGATTATTCTTTGTAATTCCGATTCCAGCTTACTTATTTGGGATTCTCTATTTGTTGTATTCTATTTATGGAATGAAGGCTCAAAATGACAATATTGGTCATACAGCGCATTTTGGTGGGGCAGTTGGAGGTTATGTGATTACTTTGGTAAAGGAGCCACAGTTATTGGTCGAACACGCTTTGATGGTGATTCTTTTAGCAATTCCAATTGTTCTTTTGTTTGTTTTGGAAAAAAGAGGAAAATTATAATGGCATTACTTTTGTAATAAGCCATAACAAATTATTCAATTATAAATTAAATCCCATTTTTATGAAAAAAGTACTTACCCTGTTACTTGTGTTTTCAATGATTGTTGTTCATGCTCAAGATAGTAAGCCCACTCCTCAAATTAGTGTGAATGGAGAAGGAAAAGTAAAGGTAACGCCGGACCAAGCAGCAATTGTGATTACAGTAGAAACTAAAGGAGCGAATGCCAAAGAGGTTAAAAAAGAAAATGATATAAAAGTAGAAGCGGTTATCAAATTTATTAAAAAAATAAATTTACCTACAGAAGACTACAAAACTCGTCGTGTCGCACTAAACCCGCAGTACGAATATGAGTCCAAAAAGCGTTCGTATAATGCTAGTCAAACTATAGAGATTTTGTTAAAAGATTTGACCAAATACGATAGTTTAATGGAAGGCTTGGTAGATGCCGGGGTTAACCGTATTGATGGTGTTACGTTTCAATCTTCGAAATTGGCGCAGTATCAAGCAGAGGCTCGAAAATTAGCGATGAAAGACGCTAAAGCCAAAGCAGATGATTTCGTGTCTGTATTGGGGCAAAAAGTAGGTAAGGCGTTAATGATATCTGACAATTCTCAAAATTACTATCCATCGCCAGCACCAGTTTATGCAATGAAGGCTACGATGAGTGATGCTGCTGAAGCAACTCCAAGAGAAACTTTAGCCATTGGCGAAATTGCAATTGTGGTAAATGTTAGCGTAAGTTTTATTTTAGAATAAACAAGAAGTTTGTATAATGAAAAAGTCCCGATTTGTATCGGGACTTTTTTTGTGGGGAGAGCAGGATTCGAACCTGCGAAGTTTTCACAGCAGATTTACAGTCTGCCCTCGTTGGCCGCTTGAGTATCTCCCCAAGACTCATAAGCTGTTGCTTATTGTGCTAACCGGCTGCAAATATAAGAACACTTTTGAGTTCTCCAAATAAAAAATACACTTAATTTTCGGATATTTTTTAATGTATTGGTAGTGAATAAAATAAAAAAATCTCCACAAGGGAGATTTTTTTATTTTTTAGCCGTTCGGACTATTATTTAGCTAAAAGCTCCACTACTTTGTTTTTTAAAGCAGTACCACTTAATCCTTCAGCTACTACATTTCCTGAAGCATCTAGTACAAAAGTGGCTGGAATGGCTTCAACTTTATATTGTTTTGCAATCGGTTCATCCCAGAATTTCAAATTTGAAACTTGTGTCCAAGTTAGGCCATCTTTTGCAATCGCTTCTTTCCAAGCTTTAGCTGATTTGTCTAAGGAAACACCAATGATATTTAATCCTTTTGCGTGTAACTCTTTGTATAGCGCTACCATATTTGGATTCTCTTTACGACATGGAGGACACCATGAAGCCCAAAAATCAACAATAGTAACTTTGCCTAAACTTTGTTTTAAGCTAATCACTTTTCCTTGCGGATTAGGCGCAGAAAAGTCGGCTCTTCATTTTGCAGAACCTGGAGCTGCTGGTGCAGCTGGAGTAGCGCCCACAGAAGGTGCTTTCATTTCAGTTAAACGAGCTTTAATCGCTTTACCAGGTTTAGTATTTTTTAGAGACTCTTCTAAACTTTCGTATAATTTCTCCGCTTTTTTAACATCAGTAGATGGGTCATTCAACATTCCTTGAACGATTAATGCACTAATGAATGATTTAGGGTGAGACTCCGCGTAAGTAGTGTATTTTGTTTTTGATGCAGTACTAACTTCTTGTTGGATAGTCATGAATTCTTTCATCAAGCTGTTGATAACGGCAGTATCTTTTTTAGCTTGCGCATCATTCATTTTTTGAGTGTTAGCTGTTTGAAAATCAACTAATTTCTTTTGAACTTTGGTGATTTCTTCATTGAAAGTAGCATACTCATCATTGTTGTAAGTACCAGAGATTTTAGATTTTTGAAGTGTATCTTTATTGATTACGATTTCAATAGATCCGTTTTCTAAAATGAAAGGTAATTTTCCTTGAATTCCTTCAACTGTAATTAAATGGAATGCTGGCTCAGTAGCTTTACCTTCGATTTCAAATTTACCATTTTCTACTTTTACAGTATCAATAGCAATTACCCCAAGTTTCTCATCTTGGCTTTCTAAAATAATGGTTTTTCCATTTTCAATTCCTTTGGCAGTACCAGAAATAGTGTAAGAGTCTTTGTTGCATGAAAATAATACAACAGAAGCAGATAATAATAAAATGACTTTTTTCATTTTTGAGTTATGTTATTAGATTTTGTTTGCAAAAGTATTTAAATTTATAAATTACGCACACTATTGCACCCTAAATTTTTGTTATAGCCTTATTTTTTTAAGAAACATTTATGAACTCAAAAAAAAAGCACTCAAAATGAGTGCTTAAATAAGATATTTTAAAAAATACTTAATCTTGATTAATGGTTTTTCTCCAAGTAAACGCATTAAGAATATGTCTTTTAGCGAAACGCCCTGGTGAATCAGCATTGACCATTTTTACGTAAGTAGCTTTTGGTACACTAATGTATTCATATACACTACCGTTAGAAAAATTGATAATCAAACGTCCTTCTACAAATTTGTAGTCAGTAATAGTTGATGTAGCAATAGTCTCAGTATATTCTGGTAAATTTTGTTTGATAGTCTCTGGGTTGATACTTACTAAGAAATGGTAAGCTTCAATAATTTTTTTACTGTTTTCTTCAGCCTCTTTTAATCCTTCCTCATTTCCTGTGAATTTATCAGGATGCGCATCTTTCATCGCATTGCGATAAATAGTTTTTAACTCTTTAAGGTCTACAGTTTTGTCTACATTCAGTAGTTTGCGGTATTCAACGATTTTTTTCATAAATAAGGTAACTTATTGTCTTTTAATGTGAAGTAATGAATTAGAATTCAAAATTGACAAATTTTTTGCAAAGGTACACTTTTTTTTATCTTTTTAGTTTCGGACCAAAAAAAAATCAAAAACTAACTAAAGTTTTTGATTTGCAGTATTTTAAAAATAAGTCTATTGTTCTGACTTCATATTAGCTTTGTCAAAATTCCTAGTTTTTTTTGGATATTTATCATAGCTTTTATCGCTTGGGTTTTCGATTACTGTTTTGATTGTGATAATATCACCCAATTTATATTGCAAAGCCATTTTATAGTCCAATAAATAAGGGCCACAAAAGAAATTGTTGTCTTCATCTTGTTCTACAATTCCAGTGTGTACTCCTTTTTTTAGCATTTTGCTTGGTATTCCTTTTTCCATGATCCTGAAACTTCAAATTTATAAAGGGCAAAGATACACAATAATTATGGCTATTATATTGGTTTTGGTTATTCTGCTTACCTTTGCGGCTATGAAAAACGTATTTCGACCCGCACCACAATCTTTTAAAAACACTTTTTGTGTGTTTTATGAAGTTGCTTTGGAGCAAATTGAGGGATTGGTTTTGCAATATCATAGCGCCTCTGGAAGCAAGTACTATTATACTTCTGAAGGAATGTATCGTTTGTCAAATCATTGGGGACGATTTGCTAATAGTAAATGGCGTTTGGAACCATTGGAACCAGCTAGCAGTTCTAAAATTAAAGTGGGATTTGCGCGTTGGGAGAATTTTTATCCCGATAATGCCGAGGAAAAACTATATTATTTAGCAGCAGATTATGCTAAGCGAACCGTAAATTATCAGCACAAACAAAATCCCAATTACGATGAAAAAGCGGTACTTCGAACGAGTTTTGAGACGACCAAAAAGATCAAGCAAATTCGGAACTTATTCGAATTGACCAATTGGGCGAAGTATTTTGACTATGAAGATATAGACGAATTAAGGAAAAGAATAATTGAGCAAATCATTTACACCGAGCGTTCGCTTGAAGAAATAAAACGTAGCATACAATGGGAAGAAACAACGAAAGAAACATAAAGAAACACAACGATAAGTTGCACAAAGCCCAAGATAAGGCCAAGAAGGCAGCTATGGAGCGCAAAGAGAAATTGAAAGAAATCGTAAAAAAGTTTAATGAAGACCAAGCGTCTAAAAATGAATAATATGAGCCAGAATCCGTTTGACCAATTGAAAGTACAAGTGCAAGAAATCATTGACTTGATCGCACAAAAACAAAATCGTGAAGCCAATAACAAATTGACCGAAGTAAGTGAAGCTTTGGACGAACTTCTAGACCATTCTGATGAAGATGAAGATTTAATCGAAATCAGTAAATATCAAGTGTTGCTGAATCAGTTGTTTCAGAAAATAAATCCTGAGGATGAACAATAGTGTTTGTCCTTGTGGCTCTGGAGAGGCTTTTATGGAATGTTGTCAAAAATACATTTTAGGGTACGAAACCGCTCCAACCGCTTTGGCTTTGATGCGATCACGCTATAGTGCTTACGTAGTTAAAAATGCGGATTATTTGATAGCGACTACACACGAAAGCACAAGAATTTTTTTTTCTAAAGATGAAATTTTGAGTTGGGCTAGTGAAAACCAATGGCAAAAATTGAAAGTCATAGCTTTTGATGCTACAACTGTTGAATTTCAAGCGTTTTTTAGAGGCCCTGATGCCAACGATTGCATACATCACGAACGTTCTACTTTTGAAAAAGTGAATGGACATTGGTTTTATATAGATGGTATTTTTTTCGAGAAGTAGCTGTTTTTTTCCTTAATTTAGGATTTATTTTCTAAAACAATTGCCTTATGTTACACTACAGCCGTTTCCTTTTTGTAATTGTATTGTTTTTGGGTTGTAAAACTGCCATCAATGCACCAGTCGATACTTCTTTGAACACGAAACCAACCAAGGCCTATCAGGAACAAATTGAAAATATGGAACAAGGAATTTATTTTCGAGCGATGGGAAATGAACCTGAGTGGAGTTTGAAAATTAGCGCTACACGGATTGAATTTACTTCTTTATTGCCCGATTTTAAGTCATTTACTGCGCCGCATATTGATCCGATAAGAGCAATGGATGCCAATGTGAAAACCTATCGATTGACTACTTCTACTGGAACGGCAGCCATCACCATTGAGCAGCAAAAATGCACCAATACAATGTCTGGTCAAGAATTACCTTATACTGTTCGTATTGAAATGACCAATAATGCTAATACCTCCAAAACTTTTTCGGGTTGTGGGTATTATGTGATTGATGCTAGATTGCACGATATTTGGGTGTTGGAAAAAATGAACGGTGAGAATGTGTCTCTAAATAAATTTGCCAAACAATTACCTTATATTGAGATAAACAGCACCAATGGAACGTTTATGGGATATGCGGGTTGCAATCGTATGAATGGGAAACTCTTTTTTGAAAAAGGTTTGTTGCGCTTCACAAATATAAGCACTACTGAAATGGCTTGTGAACCTCAAAATAGAGAGAGTGAACTGCTACATTCGCTACAAAGTAGTACAACCTACCAAGTTTTGAATATGCGCTTAACACTTACCAATCCTTCTGGTATTGAGTTGGTTTTTAAGAAAGTAGATTAATTCTATACTCTTATTTTTCCCTTTTAACTAAAAATTAATAAACGTTAGACTAACCACCGCAACAAAATACTGTACTTTTAAAATTCTAAAGCATCGTTTTAAATTAGGTTTGGCTTTATTGCTTACCGGAAAGCGATTTGCTGCTCTTTAGCCCCGGCAGTAGCGGCATCCTTTTTCTTTTTTCTTTAAAAAGAAAAAGATATAGCGGATGACGGGACGATGCTGGCTAAAAAGCCCATTGTTACTGCTCCTAAATTAGGAGGTAGCCATAATTAAAAGTATAAATTCATAATCCAATTTTGTTGTTTGCGATGAAAAACCAAAACCGTGCTGGATTTTATTTTAAGACCTACGAAGCGCCATTTCTGTCGCCGTTTGATCGTTTGTTCCCTATTTTTAAAGAATTAATTACGCATACTTCGGGCGATTTTGACGAGGCGATTGCTTGGTTACGCGAATTGGATAAGGAATATAAATTGACCGATTCTAGTTATACTATCGATGATTTTATTGAAGATTTAAAGAAAAAAGGATACATCCGTGAGGAATTGAAAGATGATGGCACCACTGGAACTGGAATTACAGCCAAAACCGAACGCGCTATTCGTCAGCAAGCGCTGGATACTATTTTTGGTGCTATGAAGCGCTCGGGGAATGGCAATCACAAAACGAAACATAGCGGTAACGGCGATGAACATACGGGTGAGTTTCGAGAGTTTCATTTTGGAGACAGTTTGGAACGTATTTCGCTGACTGAAAGTTTGCGCAATGCCCAAATCAATAATGGGGTTGCCGATTTTAAACTCACGGAAAACGACTTGGTGGTCGAAGATACCCAATACAAAGCCCAAATGAGTACGGTTTTGATGATTGACATTAGCCACAGTATGATTTTGTATGGCGAAGACCGCATCACGCCTGCTAAAAAAGTAGCGATGGCCTTGGCTGAATTGATTACAACTCGCTATCCAAAAGATACTTTGGATATTTTGGTTTTTGGAAATGATGCTTGGACGATTGCGATTAAGGATTTACCTTATCTAAAAGTAGGGCCTTATCATACCAATACAGTGGCGGGATTGCAATTGGCAATGGATTTACTCCGAAGAAAACGCAACACAAACAAGCAAATTTTTATGATTACCGACGGGAAACCAAGTTGCGTGCGGGAGAAAGATGGCTCGTATTACATGAATAGTAATGGCTTGGATCAATACATTGTGGATAAATGCTACACTCAAGCACAACAAGCCAGAAAATTACACATTCCCATCACCACTTTTATGATAGCAAATGATCCGTATTTGCAAAAGTTTGTGACCTATTTTACCGAAGCCAATCAAGGAAAAGCCTTTTATACGGGTTTGAAAGGATTGGGTGAAATGATTTTTGAGGATTACGAAGCGAATCGGAAGAAACGGATTAGGTAATTTTCGTTTATCAGTTATCGGTTATCGGTTATGGGTTGTCAGTTGTCAGTTATCGGTTGTCAGTTATCGGTTGTCAGTTATGGGTTATCGGTTATCAGTTATGGGTTATCAGTTATGGGTTATCAGTTATGAGTTATCGGTTAGAATTTAATAAAGCAAGCATAAATTAAGATCAAAATAAAAAAACCATCAATGAAGGATATAACAACTTTAGGTGCATTAAAACAATCGGGTTATCAGCCAAGAACGATTAAAGAAGAATTGCGCGATAATTTGAGGAAGAAATTGCAAGCGGGTATTCCGACTTTTGAAGGGGTACACGGATTTGAAAATTCGGTGATTCCAGAGTTGGAGCGCGCTATTTTGTCGAAACACAATATCAATTTGTTAGGGCTTCGCGGGCAAGCGAAAACTAGACTGGCTAGAAAAATGGTCGAATTATTGGATGAGTACATTCCATTTGTGGCGGGTTCTGAGATTAATGATGATCCTTTCCGTCCGATTTCTCGTTACGCCAAGGATTTGATTGCCGAGTTAGGCGATGCAACACCCATAGATTGGTTACCAAGAAGTGAACGTTTTTATGAAAAATTAGCGACACCCGATGTAACAGTAGCCGATTTGATTGGTGATGTCGATCCTATCAAGGCGGCGAATCTAAAATTGTCGTATGCTGATGATCGTGTAATTCATTTTGGGATGATTCCAAGAGCGAATCGCTGTATTTTCGTCATCAATGAATTGCCCGATTTGCAAGCTCGAATTCAAGTAGCGTTGTTTAATATTTTGCAAGAAGGCGATATTCAAATTCGAGGCTATAAGTTGCGAATGGCTTTGGATATGCAGTTTGTTTTTACTGCCAATCCAGAAGATTATACCAATCGTGGCAGTATCGTTACGCCATTGAAAGACCGTATTGGTTCTCAAATTTTAACCCATTACCCAGAAACTATTGCTATTGCTCGTACCATCACGCAGCAAGAAGCCAAACTAGAAAGCAGTCAAACCGATGTGGTGTATGTACCTGCTTTGGCCAAAGATTTGTTGGAACAAATTAGTTTTGAAGCGCGAGATAGCGATTTTATTGATCCAAAAAGTGGTGTGAGTGCAAGAATGAGCATCACGGCCTACGAAAATCTGATTAGTACTGCCGAGCGTCGTGCTTTAAAAGTGGGAGAAAGCACTACAACAGTGCGTTTGTCTGATTTTATGGGCGTGATTCCTGCCATAACCGGAAAAGTAGAATTGGTTTATGAAGGGGAACAAGAAGGCGCTGCGATGGTAGCCCAACATTTAATCAATGATGCAATTAGTACGTTTTTTCCTGGGTATTTTCCTAAGATTGAAAAATTGGAAAAACAAGGAGAAAAAACTGCTTATACCGATACTTTAGAATGGTTTTTTGCCGAAAGTGGTTTTGAATTATTGGATGATGCCACGAATTCAGAGTATCAAACTATTTTAGATAGTGTTACACCATTAGAAGTCATTATCAAAAAATACCAACCTCAATTACCCAAAGAGGATTATTATTTTATGAAAGAATTCTTATTGTGGGGCTTGGCTTCGTATAAAAAGTTAAGTAAGGATCGATTTTCAGAAGGATATCAGTTTAAGGATCCATTTGGGAGTTACATCAGTAAATTATAGATAACTTGTTGGATGAAATACAAA
This sequence comes from uncultured Flavobacterium sp., assembly GCA_963509895.1. Classification (GTDB taxonomy): domain Bacteria; phylum Bacteroidota; class Bacteroidia; order Flavobacteriales; family Flavobacteriaceae; genus Flavobacterium. The sequence goes on along the minus strand of CAUPCW010000001.1, from coordinate 36,005 downwards.
TTAAAATAGAGAATTAACCACACTTCGATGCCTCAGTGCAGGCTAGAGCCATAGATTGATAGTAAATCAACCTAGAAAAAATAGAAATAACTCTATTTTCTGACATAGATAAGCTATGTGAATAGTAAAACGTCTATTTTTTTCTTTTAAAAAACTATAAATTCTATGTTTATAGCCTGCACTGAGGCATCGAAGTGTGGTAAAAACCATTCCACAACAAAGGAAATAAATTGTAAAAGGGTTTAGTTTAAAGCTAAACCCTTTTTTTTATTGCAGTTTTTCGTTTTTGTATCGCAGTTTGATTTTAAACGGAGCATTGCCTTCTTCAATGGCTTGTAGGTGCAGGGTGATGCCTTTTTTTCTATTTTCTTGAACTACTTTTTTGTTGGTTATCTCTTTGTCTTTTGCGGGATCTCGCAAATGAACATCGAGTTGCATATTAGAATTACCATAAAAACCATAGGAACCTCCTATATCAAAATTGAGTATTGAAGTGTTTATTGGAGTGGGAGCGAGGTTAGCAAATCCATTCTTAAAAACAATGTTGATGGCAAGAGGATTAATGGTTACGCGGTCAAAATTCCGAAAAGGGAAGACATATTTTCCAATTCTTTGCAAGGGTTCAAATTGGTTCAAAGCGCCATTATTCAGGTTAAGTTTTACATTTCCGGTTAGAGAGCGTTTAACGATAGTAATGTTATTATCGAAGTAGCCATCCAAAACACCCGAAATAGAAATTAAACCCGAAACAGATGTTGGAGTGAGTGCTTTGGAACCAAAATTATCAAAAGCCCTCAATAGTTCAGTACTATTTACTTTACTTGCATTAATTTTTGTGTTGAAGTGGTTGTTATTTTTCTGATGCGAAACGATACCTTTTACCATTATTGAACCCCCGCCAAATACTAGCGAAGCCTCTTGTAAGATGGTGCGATCTGGAACTACATTAATTTTGGCAACTGCTTTTCTTGCCCTGAATTTTTTATAAACAATGGTATCGGCTTTTAATTCGATTGATGCGTTGGATTGATGTAAAATATTGATGAAATTTGGAGTAATAGTAGTCGATTTCTTTGGCCTTGTAGTTTTTGAGGCACTGCCAAAAAAGAAGTCTTTCAGATTTAATTTCTTAGCATGAATATTCCAATTTACCACTATTTTTTCTGGAGTGTCATAGTAAAAATTCAGAAAATTATTTGAGTAGCCTTTCATATTTATGGTGCTATTTTGTGTATTCAAAATGATATTATTCACTTTCAATTCTTTTGAAGTGAACGATAAATCAACACCACTATTCTTGAATTTTTTCTTAGAACTCAGATGCGTTCCATTTGCATTTTTAATCAACACAGAACCAATAAGAAAGGGTTTTTGCATTTGTAAATTCACAACATCCGCTTTGAAATTAAGACGCAAATCTGCTTGTCCGTTTTGAAAGGATAGCGTTTTATTTACCATTGTTTGGTTCAATTTAACCAAATCAAAATGGGTTGAAAATGCACCAGAAGCTATAGGTTTTTTGAAATTTACAATTCTCATATTTTGTGTGGTAAATGAAATGGAGTGAATCGCTCCACTAAAACCATGGAGTAATACCGCCGAATTTTCGTCACCTGTTGGTTCTTTTTTTTGGTATTGATTCGTAAATTCACCTGTGAAAGTACAATTGGTTACTGTTCGATTAAAATACAACAATTCGTTTTTTTTCATATGGGCCACTACATGTATGTACGGATCACCTTCTAAGCTAAAATCCCCTTTTATGTCGCATTGCACATCAAAAGGTTGTTTTAAATCAAAAGCTTTTAATTTTTTACTTATGTTATCGGATAACAAATTGTAAGCTGCCTGCCATCGAATTTTTGAATTATTAATTGAAATTAAATAGTGACTATTGGCTTGTGTAACTCCAAAACTTGAATGGATTTTAAATGTTTCCTCTCCAATGGATAAGGCATCTGAAGTTACTATAATTATTCCTTTTTTCTGATTGTAGTCAGCTTTCAAAGTTCCTTTAATCCTTTTGTTTTTTGCAAAACTGCCGTATTGGGTATTAAAAGACATACTTCTTACGTCTGTTTTTAAAACAATAGTTGCATGCCAGCCTTCCTTAGTATTGCTTCGATTTAGCGTAAGGTATTCGGTTGCAAAATCAAATTTTTTATTTTTGGTTTGATTCTCAGATATAAAAGTGACATTTCGGAACTGTAGTTTGTTTAATTCTAAGGATAATTTTCCACTTCCAGTTTTTTTTGGGTCAGAAGAAGGGCTAGAGAATACCGAAGTATTGCTATACCCATCTTTGCCTACGTAAAAATCTATTATAGCGTCGTTGATGCTTATATTTTCAAGCTTTATTTTTTTTACAAAAATGGCCCAAGGCAGGATTTCGGCACGAACAGCTGCAGCAGTAAGTAAGGTCTTTTTGTGTTGTGCCCACAAACTGTCTTTGATACTCACTTCTTTTATGGCAATGGTCACGTTGGGAAATCCCCGAAAAAAAAGCACTTCTAGATCGCCAATTTTCACTTCACCCTTGCAATTTTTATTGGCAATTTCTCTAACTTCTTTTAGCAATTCATCGTGATGAGCGTTTACATAAAGACCCAAAATCCCATATATACTTATCAAAACCAATACAATGATTAGCAAAAGTTTACCTATTTTTTTGCCCAAGGGCAACCATTTTTTAGTCATAAATGAAAGGTTTTTGTAGTTTGAAGTGCTTCATTATTAGCCAAATATAATCAACTGAAGCCACTTTCGGAAGTAAAGGGCAAACAATGCCTTTCTTTACAGAAAGAAAACCCCCTCATAATTTGTATTTTTGGGCAATAAATCCATCTTTATGCTCTTTTTAATTTTAAGTATCGTTTGTAGTGTTACTGTAGGCGTACTTTTCAAGTGGTTCAGAAACCACTTAGCGTTCAACAGTAAAGCCATCATCGCGACCAATTATGCGATTGCTTTGTTGCTTTGTTGCTTTTGTTTTCCGCCTGAATTTAGTGCGCTAGTTGAGCAAGCGCCTTGGCCATTGTATCTCGTACTTGGACTCTTGTTGCCGAGTGTTTTTCTATTGCTTTCACAATCCATTCAGCATATCGGTATTGTCAAAACCGATGCCGCACAGCGCTTGTCGTTGTTTATTCCGCTACTTGCTTCTTGGTTGCTTTTTGGGGAGCAATTCAGCACACTCAAAGTGTTGGCTTTCGGGGTGGGATTTCCAGCCTTGTTGCTTATTTTGTCTAAACCCACCGCCAATAGCAATTCCAATTGGGGCTATCCTGCTCTGGTGCTGTTGGGTTTTGGAGTCATCGATATTTTGTTCAAACAAATCGCCTTGCAAACCCAACTGCCATTTACCAGCTCTCTTTTGGTCATTTTTGCGTTGGCTTTGTTGATTATGAGTGGAGTAGTGGGCTACGAAATTTTCATCCAACGCCAAAAAATTGCGGGTATCAATCTCCTTTGGGGAGTCGCTGTAGGCGTTTTCAATTTTGGAAATATCTATTTTTACCTCAAGGCGCACCAAGCCTTTTCCGAAAACCCGTCCACTGTTTTTGCAGGAATGAATATGGGCGTCATCGTGTTGGGCAGCCTCATTGGCGTGTTGGTTTTTAAAGAAAAACTTTCCCAGAAGAACTATTTGGGTATTTTCTTGGCGTTGGTAGCCATTGTTCTCCTCACGTATGCACAATTGAAAGCATAATATTTTCTAGGAGCACCACGTCCTTGCGCACCACACGAGTTGTCCCGCTTTCCGCTACAATCTCTTATGCCGAACCCCGGCACAAGAGGATTTTCACTACAATCGGGGCTAAGCGAGTACGTTTTGTTTTCATAACAAAAAATCATATTATATAAAACAAAAACTACAAAATACCGCAACGGTTATTTTGTAGTTTTTTATGATGATTTGAAACGCATATCATTCAAAAGGCATTTACGTTAAAAGTCAGGAGACTTTTGACACGTTTACGAAGGGCAACACGATTTATAATGGCGCGAAGTCAGAGACGTTCGCGCAGCGTACACAACAAATTTGTTTATAAATAAGAACACGCTGGGGAGCGTGCGGGATACAACTTATTTGTTTTAGACTTTTGATGTGAAACGTGGGCACGGTTTACTTCGTTAGTTCACTTCGTTCGTGTGCAAATCCAAGCTATCTTGTATAGACAGCTGCTGGTATCATTTTATGTTATTATACCATGAGCCATCAACATGATTTATTTTTAAACTAGTAGTATTATGTCTTGGTAAAGGAAAACTTGGGTCGTAAAATAAATTTATTTGCTGTTATATTGATTTGTATATATTTGCCGTTAGTACTTTGGCTATTTTATACTAGAAATCAATTATTGAAATCATTTTTATGGGAAACAATACATTCACTAGGCGCGCATTATTTGCTAAATTATTGAAAAAGTTACCGTTGAATACCCAGGAAAAAGATCCGTTATTCGAAAAATATTCTAGAAAAATATTCAAAGGGCGTCGTTATTCCTCGTTAACAAATACTAAAAATCTGGCAAGTGCTAAATTAGGATCCGAAACGGAGCGAGTAATCAACGTAAACAGCGGTCTTAAAACGTATGCAGGTCCATGGACTACAGCCGAAGCTTTGCATTTATTGAAAAGAACTGGTTTTGGTTTCAAGAAAACCGATGTAGACACACTACTTGGCCTTTCGATGACTAATGCTGTTGACTTGGTTTTAACCGTAGATACTACACCTCCTGCGCCTCCTGTCAATCATTACAATAATGAAGAACCAGATGAAAATGGTCTGCCATATGGAGCAGATTGGACCAATGATGCTTTTGCTACAAATGATATTGGTGGAGACACGAACGCAAATCGAACGACTGGCTTAAGCGCCTGGTCATTAGGTTTAGCTTTTAATCAAGATAGTACGATTCGAGAAAAAATGGTGCTTTTTTGGTATCATTTTATTCCAATTGATTTTGAGTTTGTAAAGCAATCTTCCAATCAATTTAGCAATACCAATTCGGCCAGAATTTGTTACAAATACATGAAAATGTTTCGCGATAATGCCACAGGAAACTACAAATCGTTGATTCGTAAAATGGCAACACAACCCGCGATGATGTTTTACCTCAACAATCAAGCGAATACCAAATCAGCACCCGATGAGAATTTTGCACGAGAAATCATGGAACTTTTTACCTTGGGCAAAGAAGATGGGAGTTTATACGGAGAGCCAGATGTGGTTCAGGCTGCCAAAGTACTAACAGGGTGGCGCGTACAAAACTTAAACACCACCAACGAAGCTACCAATTTTGTAGCCAATTTGCACGATACGAGTACCAAACGTTTTTCGGCTTTCTTCAACAATACGGAAATTGCTCCAACTGGCGCCGATGAATTGGATGTATTTATTGATATGATTTTCTCCAAATCAAAAGTGGTTTCAGAATATATTTGCCGTCGTTTGTACCGCTTCTTTGTGTATTATGATATAGACGCTGCTATTGAAGCCAACGTAATTGTTCCTTTGGCTCAACATTTTGTAGCCAACAATTGGGAAATTTTGCCGGTTTTGGATAAGTTATTCAAAAGTGAACATTTTTATGATATGGCCAATCGTGGTGTTTATATCAAATCGCCTTTGGATGTAATTGTGGGTACCATGCGTACCTTCAATATGAATTATAATGTAGCCGATGTCACCAATTATGAAGCGCAATACGATCTTTGGGACAAGTTAAATAAGGCTATGTAAGGGATGCAGCAAGCTATGGGGGCCATACCTAGTGTGGCAGGATGGCAAGCCTTTTATCAAAAACCAAGTTTTCATGAATATTGGATCAATTCGAATTCAATTCAACGACGATATGCCCTAGTCGAATACTTTTTTTATGGTTATGATGTTGAAAAAAATGGCACAACCACTAGATTAGAAATAGATGTAATAGCCTTTGTAAAACAGTTTCCTAATACAATTTGCGAAGATCCCAATTTATTGATTAATGAATGCATCAAATATTTAGTACCTATTGATTTTAGCGTAACAGCCAAAAACGCAATAAAAACGCAAACGCTGTTAACGGGTCAAGATGCCGATTATTATTGGACTGGTGCTTGGCGCTCTTTTGTTCAAAATCCTACTGATATGAATCAGCAGATCGTAAAAACCAGAGTACGAAGCTTATTGCTCACCATCACAGAATTTGCCGAATATCAATTGATGTAGTTTTTGAACTACTCCATAACAATAAAGATTAGAAACTTAGCCCCTTACTATCAACCCTATCTTTAGCACCCAATAATCTACATTAAAATGGAAAGAAGAAAATTTATAAAGACAACGGCAATTGCTTCGACAATACCTTTAGCTTTTAATCATATACCAGTTATGGCTTCGTCTCAACTCGAGAGCGAAAGTCTTCAGCTGCTAGCTACTGCGGCAGCAGGTTGCGGAAAAATACTAGTCATTATTCAGATGAACGGCGGGAACGATGGTTTAAACATGGTTTTACCCAGAGACAAATGGGGGGAATTGACCAATGCCCGTGCTAATATTTTAATGAAGGAAACCGATGTTTTACCGCTGAATTATAACGAAACAACGGGTTTACATCCCGCTATGAAGGAAATGCAAGAGCTGTACAACAACGGCAAAATGCTAATTGTTCAAGGAGTTTCCTATCCTAACCCCAGTTTTAGTCACTTTAGAGCTACCGATATTTGGTTTACAGCATCAGACAGCGACAAAACGCTATCGTCTGGCTGGCTTGGTAGAGCGTTGGATTCAGCATATCCAGGTTTTCCAACCGCTTATCCCAATGCTGATATGCCCGATCCATTGGCGATTCAAATAGGTTCTACCTTGCCTTTTTCCTTGCAAGGGCCCAAAATAAACATGGCCTATAGCGTCCCGAAACCCGAGGATTTATTGAATGTAATTAATGCCACCACCGATCCGGCACCCAATTCTGATTACGGCAACGAATTGACTTTTCTGCGCTTGATGAAGGACCAAAGTAACGCGTATAGGGAAGCCATTCAAAAAGCTTATAATGTACCCAAAGCACATACAGGGAACTACCCAAATAAAAATGGTTTGGCCGATCAATTGAAAATTGTGGCAAGATTAATTAATGGAGGATTACAAACACCAATCTATGTTGTCAATCACCCGAAAGGTTTCGATAGCCACGAAGATCAGGTTTTAGCATCAGATAAGAGATTAGGCCGACATGCGGAGAACTTAGGAATATTGTCTTCGGCTATTGGGGCATTTCAAGAAGATTTAAAGCAGATGGGAAAAGCAGAACTAGTTACTGGTATGACCTTTAGTGAGTTTGGACGACGAATCAAAAGCAATGACAGTGCAGGGACAGATCATGGTTCTGGAGCGCCGGTACTCTTTTTTGGTGCGGCATTAAATACAGGTAGGGGAACAGTAGAGGGAACACCTAATCCTGTTTCGGGTATGATAGGTACGTCTCCTGATTTGCCTCAAAATGCAACCGTCAAGGATCAAGTGCCTTTTCAGCATGATTTCAGACAAATTTATGCCACCATCATGCAAGATTGGCTTTGTATGACAGAAGAACAATCTGAGGCGGTACTAGGCGGTTCCTTTGAGAAACTCCCCATTTTTAATTCGAACAAAACCTTTTATTATTCGAATACCGCTTTCATGAGTGTTTTCCCCAATCCGAATACTGGCAATCAAATCAATATCCAATTTTATAATTTTATAAATGGTATCATAGAAGTAAGTATCTATACTTTATTGGGGCACAAATTATTTAGTAAGTCGTTTCCAATAGATGGCGATATACTTAGCTTTACTTCCGAAATATTTCTTGCCTCTGGAACCTATATTGTTCAAGTACTCTACAATGGAAAAAAATACAATGCCAAGATGATAGTGATGTAATTGTTTTTTTGTTTAATTTTCTGACAGACAGATCCGAGCGATCGATTCTGTAAACACAGTTTTAATGCAATATTTAAGTTGTAAGACTAAAGATTAAGTAAGCCCAAACCGCAAGGAATGGGCTTTTTTGGTGTTTTGCACTAAGTAAATCTTTAAAGACATGTACATGAAAAGTTGTGAGACTTTTATCGTGTTTGCGGAGGACAAAACGATTTATAATGGTGCAAAGTCGGAGAGGATAGCAGCGTTTCAAAAGAACACTTCGAGCAGCTGAGGGCACGGATTGCACCCGAGCGATAGCGAACTGACGAAGTAAATCCGCGCGATCTTACGTAGAGATATATCCGCGCGATCGGGTTAACAAATTCCCTTATTAAAATAATTTTTCAAAAAATCTATATAAAAATCTATTAATTCTGTGCAAAGTGTTAGCCTCCATTTTGGATCTTGGTCGGGGATAAATGCCAATATTGAATTATATACCAAATATCCTAAATCAATTTGTTCATCTCTTTTATTATACATTCTCAACTCTAATAAGCCCCTATCATTTACAAATGAGATTTTATACACAGAATCGGCATATCCTTGAATAAAGGCACTATAATCAATTTGAAAATTATTATTAAGTTGATTTTCATAGACTGCTACCCCATATTCTTCCCAACTATGAAAATTTTCTTGAATTCCTTTTCGAATATACTTAATATAACTTAGATTATTTTTTAGTTTTGTTACCATTCTAATTTCCAATATTGATTTGAGGGATTAAATTTTGCAGTCTTACCATATTTCTGTTGCACCAATTGTTTAATAAGATTTATCTCATCTTCATAAAATGAATTTGCTACGACAATATTTATGTCATTAGGATTATGCGAAAAATAAAAAGTGTTATTGGTATCAAATTGATTGCGAATAAATTTTTCGTTGATTTTCCATATTTCACTCTTTGACTCATTTACTAATGCGTTAATTTCTCCCCAATTATCCATTTCAAAAAAAGTATAGTCTGTTCCTGCTGCTCGATTATATGATACTTGAGATAAATCACGGTTATACTTTCCAAGCATCACTTTATTTGAAGTAGTATTTTTGGTGGCACTTATGGCTAAATCACTTGCTTGGCTTGCTGATAAACTTACAATCGTTTGCCCATCATATTTTACAATCTTCCCATCTTTTACCGTAAGCCTTGGAGTATTTACATCTGAAGCATTAACTCTTCTTAGAAACTTTTTACCATTATAGTTATAAAACTGATACCCAGTTGGAGCTTCAACGAGGTCATCAATGCTTTTACCAACAAAGGTTATCCAGTTACTCCCCGCCCCATTAGCTCCCATCAAATCATCTGCAAATCTATCAAATTCATCTGTGTTATTGATAACTCGGTGACCAAATTTTTGAACAGCAATATCTACAGCAGTTGCTGAAATTGTTGCAATTGCATAATAAGTGTTTATCTCATTCCATCGTTTTAAACGTTCTTGTCCCTCTGGAGTTTTAGCCCATTGTTCGGCTAAGGCATCATTTATAATAATATCTGTTATGGACATCCCAACATCTCCAAGCGCTTTTATCCCAATATAGGAAGCATAAAGGGTTCGTGAAGCTTGATAGGTTTTGTAAGCAGCTTGTAATTCTCCAACACCAACAGCAAACAATGCAATATCAAACATTGTTTTAGAAGATGAAATGAGTAATTCTCGTCTGTCTTTGTTGAAAAGATAAAGTGCTGCTAATGCTGGCATTTTAGCAATACTTTCAGCTTTATAACCCATTGTTTGGTCATTAAAGCGAACTAAAACATAATCTAAAGGATTTTTAATTTCAATGATTTGTTCAGAAACAGGAATACATTCCTTGCATTGTCCATATCCGTCTCTTTTTAAGATAAAAGAATCACTTGCAATACTACCGCTTACTAAGTTATCTCTATATTCAATTCTCTTTATTTTGTTTTCCAATACGGATGCTACTGCTTTTTCATCACTTAATGGGTAATACTTTAATTGCCAAGAAACTAATTTTTTAGCAATATCATCAAAAGTTTGAAATTGTGTTTTGTCTAATAATGGATAGATTATTTTTTCTTGTACAAGCCAGTCTAATAAAGCTTTTTCATCATTGGCTGGTGTAGATAAGATAAGTTTATATGTTATTGGTTCGTAACAATTACCTATTCTAATATTAGGATAACTTTCGCTTTCAATACAACTAGTTATTGCCCAATTTTTGAGCATTGTTTGTAATAACTCTTTCCTTTTTTCTAAAGTTATTTTTTCTAAACATAATGAACTTTTACTTGCATAAAAATTGTTAACCAAGTAATCAACAGTAATTTTTTTAATATCAGTTGGTAAATCAGGACAGTTAATTGTTTGATTTTTTATACCATTACAAACCACCGTTCCCCAATAAGTTGTTCTGTTTTCGTCTTTTGCTTTTATTTTAAGGGTTTCGTCTTGACTAAAGCGTTTAATATAAGCAACTAATTTTGTAACATCTTTAACTTTTGCAGTTATGATTGCTTGAAGTTCTTTGTTATAAGTGGTTCGTAAAAAATTGCTATTGCCACAAGAGGTATTGTTGTTATAAAACAAATAAATTTTGGAACCTATTGCAGGTTCTTTTACAATTGCCGTTGTGTTAGGTATTCCTTCTGCATTTACATAATTTTTTCCGTCCCATTTGTAGGCTACTTTGTTACTATCAACAAATCCACCCAAGAATCCTTCTGGTGCTGCATCAATATTTGCAACTTTAGTTTCATCGCCATTACTCACAAAACTCCAATCAGGAGCAAGGGCATATCCTCCTGCCAATTCCCCCGCACTATCCCCTTGAATAAAAGGATACAGTTGTAATCCAGGCGCATGTATTACTTGCCAATCGTTGTGGTTCAGGGCAAGACCAGTGCCATAATCTATAAGGAGGTCAGTGGTGGTAGTGGTATTGTATTCGGTAAAAGGATGTTCTAAACCAAAGACTCCATGACCTAGTTCGTGTGCTAAGGTGCGTACAAGCCCCCCAGCCCCCGAAGGGGGAGCAAAGATGAAACCATACTGGCGCTTTAGCGGCATAAAACCTAGTATATTCGATTTGTCTGAAGGAGTATCAGTGTAAATGATATAGTAGGTGTCTTTTTTGTAAGCAGCGCCTAATTTTTGCTGTAAGTTGGTGGTTATTTGTTGCTGTTCGTTGGTGTAGGTAGCTAATAAACCACTTTCGCTCGTTTGTATGCTTTCGCCCCAACTGTTGTCTAGGCTTATGTTTGTAGTATTTACAACAAACGTTACCCCCGCCGGCTCATAGATTTCGTTTAATTGTTTTTCGGCAGTGTTGGGTAGGGTAGCTCCATTCACACTTACCAAAGTCACATTGACTTTTTTATTGCTTAAGTGCCACAAATCAAAAGTTCCGGCAATATCATATTTGCTCCCTCCAGCCCCCGAAAGGGGTGTTGTATTGGCGGCAGCTTCTTTTGGACGAACCGTGGCAATAACGGTTTCCTTGCCAAAATCTAATGTTTTTTTCAACGTTAGAGTAGCCACATTGCCATTCCAATCAATTTGAGTACTGTCTATGGCGGTACCATTCTGGGTTTTGAACACCAGATCTTTCTTGGTTTTTCCGTTTTTGAAATCGACAGTGGCTACAATAACATCTTTCTCATAAGGACTATTCGAAATCGCCTTGAAAGGAACGTTGTACGTACCGCCGCTTTTTTGAGGAAGGGAAGTATAGGTTTTATTTAAATTGCCATTTTGAGTGGTGGGCGCTGTATCAAAAGCATATTTACCGTCTCCTTTAGTGAAAACAACGCTCACGTCTGGCGAAGAAATTTCGACTACTACACCTCCAGACCCCATGCCGTTCGTGTTTTTAGGCGTTGGAATCCCACCAGGAGCGACTTGTCCAGAAGATTCTATAGGACCAGCGGGAGCATTGGCGGCAACGGTGTATTGTTTGCCATTTTTGTCGGTAATAACAATATCATTAACTGTTTTATCTATAACAGTAACCACTCCTGTGGTACTGGTAATTGTTATGCTGCCGTCTTGATTTTTTATGACGGTTTTTATGTCAAAATTAATTTCATAATTGATCACATTTCCCGCATCTCCTAAAACATCGTCAAATACAGGGTCAAGATCAATCATGCCTTTCCACTCCGGATCATAACTAGCTATGATCTCCCCTGAAATCAGTTTAAAATCGGAGTTGACCCCAATATTGTTAAAGCTAACAGCAATGCGGGTATAGGTTCCTATGTTAGTAGAATAATCAGGTACCGTACTCGCTAGAGCATTCGCTTTGCCACTAATAAGGGCTCCTGCGGTTTTAATTTGATCTGTAACTCCTTCTGTAGGAATATTTATTGTTTCACCCGTGATGTCTTTTACTTTAGTTACTACATTATTAACTTTAGTTGCACCATAGTTTGCTAGAGCATTAGCAACCGTAGTAACATCTGTTATGGTACCTGCAATTTTTTTTGGAATTTCTCCTATGTTATCTGCAGCATCAATTAATTTTCTATATTTTTCTAATAAGGGTAGTGTTACATAGCCCTTACCCGTAAATCTGCCGCTACTACCGGTGGCATTAATGACCACAATGGGAAAATCACCGGCTTTGATCACATCATTTGGAAGCAGTTTGTCTAAAGGGTTTAGGTTGCTTAAATCTGTAGGGTCAGGCCTGATACCACAGGTTACGAGAGCAATTTCGTCTTTGGCCAAGGTGGTAAATTCTTGCAGACTGCTGTGTACATATTTTCCTTTCTCGCAAGCGGCTCCTACGGTGTATTCGTAGGTGGTGTTGGGTTTTAAATTCGCCAAAGTGGCATACTCACGAGGGGTTTCAAGGGGATACCATTGGGAGTCGGCATTTTTTTCGCGGTAGTTTACTTGGTAATCAAAGTTATCTAGGGCACCACTCCACGTTACTTTGGCTTGGTCTTGACTTACGCCATCAGTGGCTATTTGTAGCGGTGGCGTGCAATAGACATCATAGCTAAACGCAAAGATTTCGCTATACCCATTGTTCTTAAAGACGCCAATTTCTTCCGCGCCCACGAGTGCTTTGGCTTTGATGCGCCAAGCGTAACGTTTACCGGGAATCAATTGCGGTTCTGCCACACCATATTGCAAAGTGGTGGCTCTAGTGGTGATGGTATAAATAGGAGGGGAGTACGCAAAAGCATTTTGTATAGGCGTGTATTGGTCCCAAATCTCTACCAAATCAAATTGGTATTCTACATTACTCACATTGATTTGTCTAGGCGTCCAGCTAAACACAATGTTCTGAATGTTTTGCTGCATGATGCTGGCCTTGTTCAACGGCAAATTGAGCAAGGGCGGCTCATTCTGGAAAATAACAGCGGTTACGTTGCTTTTTCGAGATAGTTTTTGTCCCGTGGCCACATCATAGACTTCTACCGAGAAGGTGTAAATTCCCTCGGGCATGGCTTGTGCGTATTGATTAGGCGTTATCCCAACGATGTTTTGAAACTCAAAATAAGGCGCCAAGTTGACATTGGTCAATTGTAGCGGCACACCACCTTCTAGGAAAAGCGGTTGCGCACCTACCACAAAGTCATTGTTCATAAACGAAATTCCGTTACCTTGCCAGTAGCATTTAATGCGTACCTGACGATTAGAAATCGTTAAGTCGTTCAGCACGATTTGCATTTTTATGGGGCTATTGCTAGTGGTCGCATCGGCATAATTGCTCCAATAAATAGGCGAGGGCTGATTGATTTGAGTGCTAATGGTAACCGGGAACGTTTGGGCAAAACCCGTTAGCGCCATAAGCCAAAAGGCAAAAGTGAATAGTAGGTGGTTTCGTTTGTGGGGCATGGTGTCTCGTTTTATAAAACTAGTATATTTTGATTTCAAATCTATTTGGTTTCAGTGGGTAAAAGTGGGTGTTGTTTCTCGGCTAGTGCTTTATAATGGGTCAGCATCTTTTTCTCTAGATAATTTACTATGAAAAGATTACTTTTTTTGTTGGCGATGAATTGGTCAAAAGTGGCTTTTTCACCTTGATAAAAAGCGTTAAAGTTGGCATTGGCGTTCCATTCCTCTAGGGTTTCTCCCTTTATACTATTAATTTCTTGTTGCATCCATTGTATTTGAGCTAGTTTTTGAGCTCTATTTTTACTTCTTTCCACTAGTCTCAGATAGCTGTTGTAGCTGGGTTGTTGTTCAGGCTTGATGTTGGTAACTCCATGCATCTTGTGCGACTTTACCCAATTGTTAGCTATCCTATCAGCTTCTATGTAGCTTGGGGCTACATTGGCTAAGTATTTTCTTAGGGTGACTATGGTTCCTTTTGTAACTTGGGTGGCTTTCACCATTTCTTTAGCTGAATTGGTGTTTTTGTCTTTAGTTTTTGGTGTTTTTACTTCACTTGCTTTATTCGTCGTATCAGCAGGCTTGTTTTTTTGTGACAAAAGAGTGTATTGCTCCAAATAATCCAATGCTTTGTCTTTAAAATCTTTGGTGCTGTTGGCTTTCTTGGCGGTTTCAAGAGATGCTTGAAGCGCCTTGAAATCGGTTTCATTATCAAACTTTTCGGCGTTTTGAAGGCTGTCTAGTTGTTGCGTAATTGTAGTTTTGGTACCTTCAAAAGCAAAAGATTTGTACTTAACTTTCAATGTTGGCTCTGATGGAATACTGTCGTTTTTCTCTTTAGCTTCTGATTTTTTGGTAGGTCTTAGTTTTATTTTATCAAAAGAATAAGAGTAGGAAAGTGTGGCAGTAAAGTCTTTTTTCGGTCCTGATGGAGTACTGTTAAAAAGTGAAATGGCATTAAGACTGAAATTGTGTTTTTCTTTATACACATACGATCCATTAAGTCTAAAATTGAAGACATCATTTTGTTTCATTCCGTTATTGCTACTCGTATTGTAGCTTATCGCAGCTGAGGTGTTCAGTTTTTTATCAAAAAAAAGTTTATTGGCCGCCAAGGTAGGACCTAAAATTAGGTTCTTGCCAGTATCCAATTTACCTACCGTACTATTTAAAGAAGCCGTTAGATTCAACGTTCTTTCGGGTAATCCCATGTTGTATGAAATACCGGAATTATAATAGGTAGTAGCGCCGCCAGCAATGGTTTTTCCTTGCTGTTGGTTTACGGCATCTTGCAGACTAAAGTTGGCATTAAAGGCATGTTTTATTTTCTTGTTATTCTTTAAAAGATAATTAATAGTCAATGCGGCATTTTGATTGACTTGCCTAAAATTTAAAGTATCTAAAAAATCAAAGTTCGAGGTTTGATTGATGTAATCAAACTGGTTACGACTATTGGTATAGGATTGAAAATTGGAATAATTTGCGTTGAGGTTCAATTTCTGATTTACCTTGACATCGGCAGTTACAGAGGTTACCAAACGTGTCATCTGACTTTGTTTTTGTTTATCTAAGTTGTCTTTTTGCAGTCCTAGATTCATACTCAAATTTATCTTATCATTAAAAACCGTTTGTGTAGCATTAACGGTGATGTTTTCAAGATCGTTGTTGAAGAAGTAGCCTCCAAGGGTTCTGTAATTGGGATCAATACGTTCATAGCCTAATCCCAAAGTACCTTTTCCTGTTGGATACACTAATTGTGCTTTATAAGCATTGTAATGAGTGGTAGTGGTATTGGGTTTTAAAAACAAGGAAGCATTGAGTTTTCTGGAGGCTGTAGTAGCAACTCTAGTATCTTCCGTAATGCTACTAGTGGCAAAGTCCGTTTGCACTTGAAGTTTTTGGAACAGTTTAAATGAAGTTTCAAAACTAATCGCTGTGTTATCTTTAGGCGTAATGCCTAATTCAAAAGGAATAGGCGTAGTGATAGAATTGATTTGGTCTTTGGCTTTGAAGAAGGTAACGCCAAGTGTTACTTTCTCTAAAGCGTATTGAGTTTTGAATCCATAGCCATATCTTTTATAAGCAGGTACTAAATCAGGGAGATTACTGTTGTATTCATTACTCCTAACCAATCGACCATACATGGCGCTGATTTTGAATTTCCCTTGTGGTGTCAAATCCACACCAAATCCCGTGAACTGATGTCCACTCAGAGTGTAAGGAGAAAAACTCATACTAGCATCTCCTATATGCGCTGTTATCCATTTGTAAGAGGGATGAATGCTCAATCGATTCATTAAAACGGGTTTGCCATAGCCTAATTTTTGATTGGTATAAGAGAAAGAAAAAGGGAGGTTGTATAAGCCTGCGATATTCACATTAATGTTTCCGTTAAGGAAATAACTAAAAGGATCACGGGCGGCATCGCCAGCATAAAAGATACTACTGGCAGTAGCTCCTCCGCTTACGTTGATTAATTTGTTTTTACCTAGCTGTTCAATATTGAAGTTTTGAGAAAAAACCAATATACTTTTTGACAGTAGGAGTATAATTATAATTCTTTTTAAATTCATTATTCTGGGGCTAATCCAGGAAAAGGACAGCAGTGATAAGCTGTCTTTTTCTAGACTATTATTTTATTTCTGTTGCTATTTATTGGATGATTATTTTTCTCAATTTACTTCCTTGTTGTGATTCAAAAAGAATAAAATAGACTCCAGGGGCTAATCCGTTCAACCCAAAATCAAAAAGATAAGCTTGTTTGCCGTTTTCTGATTTAGAAGTAATAATGCTATTATTGATTAAACTGAAGATTTTAATAGTGGCAGGCATTACTTTGTCTAGGGTTACATCAATTGTAAAGATTCCATTAGATGGGTTAGGATAGATTTTTAAATCGAAATTTTTAATGGCATCCGTGCTGTCCGGATCTTTGTATTCGCCTTCTATTACCAGTACTTTCTTGGTTTGAAAAGCGGTACAATTTCCTTTTTTGCTCGTCATGGTTATTTCGTATTCTCCTGTTTTTGGGAAACTCATTTCAGCATAGTCTTTGTTTTTGGTTTTGACTATTGCTTCAGCGGGTAATATCCATTCGATACTATCTGGTCTAGGGTTACTGATGTCAATAATGGTAAAGACTTCATTGGTAAATACTTGAGAAGACAGCGCAAATTCAGCACTAATCGGAGTGTTTTGGCTACTAATTGTAATGGTATCCGAAGCTTGACAACCTAGTTTATTGGTAATCGTTAGCGTATAATTTGCTGGTTCTTTAAGAGTAACAATAGGTTTGTTGCTCGTAAAACCTTTATCAGATTGCCAAAAGTAGGTCGCTTTATCATCATTGATAGTAGCATTAATAGTCAACGTTTGATCGATACAAAGCGTAACATCTTCTCCTAAATTGATTACGTCTTTTGGAGGATTTTCTATGGTGTATTGCTCGGTTATAATACATCCTTTTGCATCGGTAATTGTCACAGAATAATTACCGGCCTGGACATTACTCAATTGGCTGGATTGTGCTCCCGTGCTCCATAAATACGTATAAGGTGCTTTTCCTCCTACAGTGGTCAACACTATACTAGCATCAGTTCCTGCATGACATGTAGGTTTATTGATTTGAGCAGTTGTAGCAAGATGCAACGGAGCGGTAATCGAAATCTCTTGGGTAACATAACAACCATTTTTGTCGGTAATTATTACACTATATTTTCCGGGTGGTACGTTTTGAATACTAGGAGTTTTAGCACCAGTGTTCCAGCTATAATTATAAATAGGTGTTCCGCCTGTGGAAGCCGTTGTAATGGTCCAGTCATTGGCATCCCCACAAAGGGTATAATCGGCAGCTAGACTGTTATTTAAAATTTCGGGTTCGGTAAGGACTATGCTTTTACTAGTTGCTTTATTGCCATTAGAATCTGTTGCTATGACATAATAGGACCCTTTTCCGATACCACTTAAAATTGTGCTAGTGGCTAATGGTGTGGCGTTTCCATCTGCAAACCATTGGTAGGTATAGTTTTTTCCTGGTTTCAAGAACCCTCCCGAAGTGATAGGTCTTAGGCTTCCGTTGGAATCACCATTACACAAAATGATATTTTGTACAGCCGCCGCAGTAACTAAAAGTGCTGGTTCTGTTACTTCAATTAGTGGGGAAGTAAGCGTACATCCTTTTGCATCTGTCACCATTACAAAATACTTTCCTGCTGCAAGATTATTGGCCGTTGCCGTATTGGCAATAGTTGTTGTTGAGCCGTTTTTGAACCATTTATAGGTATAGTTACCATTTCCGCCAGTAGCTTCAACGGTGATACTACCGTTAGCTAGGCCAAAGCCTGAGGCAGGTGTAACTATTGTTTTTGTATTGATTAGACTTATTGGAGCTAAAGGCTGAGTTATGCTAACCTCTATATTTGGTACGTTGCTACATAAAATTCCATTTTTGTCTTTTATTTGAAAAGTGTACTTTCCGGCTTTAAGCCCTTCATGAATTGTACTAGTATTAGAAGTAAAAGAAATCCAATTACCATAACTAGTATTGTCTTGTTTAAATCGATATTCAAAATCATTGCTTCCACCACTTGCGTTTACTATTATACTACCATTCTCGCCTCCAAAACAGCTAACATCAACAACTTTATGACTTGTAAGTGTCAATT
This sequence comes from uncultured Flavobacterium sp., assembly GCA_963509895.1. GTDB lineage: Bacteria > Bacteroidota > Bacteroidia > Flavobacteriales > Flavobacteriaceae > Flavobacterium. The sequence goes on along the minus strand of CAUPCW010000001.1, from coordinate 17,565 downwards.
GAGGTTCTGTAATGGATATTGATGAACTTGTGGCTACATTTCCATTTTTATCGGATATTTTCAGATAATAGCTTCCAGCACCTACAAACGGAGATGTAGGATTAGTTCCAATTAGAAGATTGGAATTATCATACCATTCATAGTTATAAGTTGGCACACCTCCAGAAACAGTTGCTGTTAATTGGATACTTTTATCGCCGTAACAATAAATAACTTGGTTTATTGGGTTGATAGCTACAAGGAGTTTTTCAGGTTGTGAGATAGTTATTAATTCTGAAGTTGTACTACAATTTTTTGAATCGGTAATTTCAACATAATATTTACCTGCTACTAGATTTATTGCTGAACTGCTTGACTGGTTTATGAATTTTTTATTTTCATCATACCATCCATATGCATAGTTTCCGTTGCCACCATCTACAATAATAGAAATACTACCGTTATTTAATCCAAAACCAGAAGTGCTGGTTGTGTTTATTTTAGTAATGGTTAATGCCCCAGGTTGTTCTATCTTGGCTGGTGCAGTTGCTATTGCATTACATCCATTAGAATCTTTCACATATACCGTATAATCCCCAATTGGAAGATTATTAATAATTGCAGTAGTGCTTGCAGGAAAAGCTGTCCAAGTAGTAGTATCTAAACTGTACAAAAAGGATCCACTACCACCAATAGCATTTATAGTTATGCTTCCATCATTAGCACCGTAACAAGTTGAATTAGTCTTTAAAATACTTTTAATTTCAACTACATCAGGTTGAGTAACAGTGATCGTATTGCTTATAATTTCTAATTTAGCTGTATCTATACAACTAAACTTATACTCACCTGGACCATAATTAGTTAAAGTTGTTCCGTTTTCTAATGGTATAATTTCATTGTTTTTATACCATGTATAGGTTTTAATCCCTAAACCGCCTGTCACTAATGCCTTAATGTTTGCTCCTTCACCATTGCATATAATTTGTTTGGTCTGTTGGATTGAAGCTGTTAATACATTATTGGTTAAATCAATAATTTCTGTTTTTGTACATCCTGTATTGTCAGTTACACTTACTGTATAGATATCTGTTGGTAATTGATGGATTAATAAAGATTTTTCCGAGATTACTTTTTCTAAAAACGTATTTCCACTACTATTTTTGATACTGTATTTGTAATCATTTTGTCCACCTTTCACGACTACATTTATAGACCAATTAGTTTCTGGTAAAATAGGTTTAGTTAATGTGAATTTTTCTTTATCAAACCCAAAATCTTCAGGTTCCGTAATTGTAAAAGTGTTACTTTGGACACAATCATTACTATCTGTTACAGTTAAGGTGTAGGTTCCTGCGGATAAATTCGAAATAGCTGAATCATTAACCTGAGATGAGGTGTTTTTATTTACGTTTAATAAAGTGTATTTGTAATTTGGTGTACCTCCACTTGTCTCAAAAAGAATACTTCCGTCTGCTTCATTAGGACAGGTTGCATTATTCTTTTTGATTTCAACTAATGTTAATGCCTTGTTAGGTTGCTCAATAACTATGGGAGTTAAATCGTTTACATTTGAAGGAGTGGTGTTTGAATTAAAATCAGTTACTTGAATGTAATAGGTACCAGCAAATTTTGTATCAAATTTTGCTTCTAAAGCTTTTTGGCTTTCTAATACATTTTTATTCATATCAAAAAGGGTATAGGTATAAAAGCCATTGTTGTCTTTTACACCTCCTGTGGCTATGGCATTAATGCGGCCGTTTTGTTCACCATAACATAAAACTTTAGTTGTTGAAGCTTTTAATTCTAAAAGTTTTGGTTCATTAATGATAAAAGTTTTTTCAATAGAACAAATAAGATTTGCATCTGTTATGATTACTTTGTATTCACCTGGAGCTAAATTACTAAGGTTGTTATTGCTCTGATTATTTATAACGGTACCATTAAAAAACCATTGGTATTTATAATTTGGTGTTCCTCCGCTAGGATTCACTTCAATTTTTCCATTATTAGTTTGATAACCTGTAGCATCAGAAGAGGTAAATGAGCTAATTGCTAATTCATTACTTGGTTCAGTAATTGAAGTACTTACAAGCTTAATACAATAAGTAGTCCAATTTGTATTATAGTTGTTATCTCTTATCTCAAGAGAGTAATCATTTTTGGAAAGACCTTCAATTTTTGATGTATTACTACCTATACTTGCAGTTCCTTTTTTCCAAATATAGGTATAAGGAGCTGTACCGCCAAACACAACTGCTTCTAATGACCCATCATTTCCATTATAACAGGAAACATTTTTTTGAATTAAGTTTACTACTATGAGAGTAGGTTGCTTAAAAGTAACAGGTATAGTATTTGAAATTATTCCAGCCACATCTGTAGCAGTTAGCTCATACTCACCGTCTACTATATTTGTAAACGTAGCAGTATTTCCAGTAATAGATTCGGTAACTCCCGTTGTTTTATTTTTTAAGTTATAAGTGTATATTTTTTCAGATTGGCTCGGCGCAAATGGTGCACCACCTGTTGCAGTTGCTTCCAAAGATCCAGTTAGTCCATTGCATTTTGCTTGAAGGTGTGTTTCACTCACAAGGGGTTGTGTCGGCTGCTCTACAGTGAATGTTTTAGGCAATTCGCAACCTTTTGCGTCAGTAATTACAACGGAATACTCACCCGCTGCAATGTTACTTAGAATTGGGTTATTGGTACCTATTGTTATACCAGCACTATTTTTCCATACATAGCTGTAAGTTGGTGTACTTCCATTTCCTGGGTCTAGAGGTGTGCCGCCGTCGACACTAATTTCTATTTCTCCTGTAGCAAGTCCGTAACCAGTGGTTGGAGTACTTACTTCACTTGTAATATAAAGCGCTTTCTCTGGCGCTAAAATTTCAATTTCTTGTTGGGCAGTTGAGCAACCATTTGCATCGGTTACTTGAACAAGATACTTGCCTTTTGCTAATCCAGAAATAATTCCGTTTTTTGCATCAATTGTACCACCATCGCTGGAAATTGAGTAAGGATTATTAGGATCGGTACTTTTTGTTCCCCCTGTGATAGTAAGTTGAATGCTTCCATTTGCACCACCAAAGCAAGAAACGGGGGTTGTGTTGTATGTAAAAGCTAATACATCAGGTTGATGGATGGTAAAGGTGTTGGTGCCAAATAAAATATTATTTTGTGCATCTTTTACTGAAACAACATAATCACCATAGGCTAAATTTGAAGCTACAGAAATGGTATTTAAAGGGGTAATAGTTTCAATAGAAGAATATTTTTGCCCAGTGGTAGTATTTAGCCATTCAAGTGTGTATTCTTTAACACCTCCTGTTATTAGTGCTTTATATTCTGCCGTAGTTGCGCCAAAACATTTTAATTCGGTATTAGGAGTTGGTGTCAACACTATTTCCAGTTTATCGGGTTGTGTAATTTCATAATCTACTTGAGGCAAACTACAACCATTTTTGTCTTTAACAAGTAAATGATACATTCCTTTGCTAAGATTAGTTATAGAAGCTGTTGTACCAATTATTGTTGGATCTGCATCTTTTCTCCATTCATAGCTATAATCTGGGGTACCTCCGATAACAGTTACTCCTATGCTTCCGTTGTTGGTTTCAAATCCTGTTAAGTTTGATTTGGATACATCTTTTATTTGCAATGGTTCATTAGGATGTGAGATAACTACCGCATCTTGCAATATTGCAGTACAATTATGTCCAACTGCATCAGTAACAATAACTTGATACGTGCCGGCTCCAAGATTAATTATATCTTTAGTAGTAATAGGATAATCAGCACCGTTTTTTTTCCATTGATACGTATAGGGGGCATTACCGCCTTCAACAGCAATAGAAATTGCTCCTGTAGTAGCATCATGGCACAACACATTGGTTGAATTAATTACAGATACTTTAAGCTCATTGGGTTCTTTTAAATCATAATTTAATTGATTAGCTTGAGCATAAGGACCACCTAGATTGGCACTATCTGTAACATAAACGCTATACATTCCATTGCCTAGGTTCGTAATAGTACTTTGATTTTCTCCTACAATAACCTCATTACCCTTTTTCCATACATAGGCATAGGGTGCAACACCACCAGTCACTTCGGCAGTAAGTTTTCCGTTAGTACCACCAAAACATTTTATAAAAGCAATTTCATTTATATTTACTTTTAATTCAGGATTTTGAGTTACCTCAAAAGTTTTAGAATTTGTACACCCATTATCATCTCTTACTACAAGTTTATATTTGCCCGCTTCTAGGTTTGATAAATCCAATGAGTTTTTTGAACCTGAAAATTTATCTGAAGTCCAAGAATAAATGAGAGTACCAACTCCTCCAGAAGGGGGACTAGAAAATTTAATTGCTCCAGTATTTTGTCCATAAATCGAGACATTACTTATGGTTGGTTGAGGAATTGTAATTGCAGATGGAGATACAATTTTAATATCTTCTGATGTGATAGTACAACTATTGTCATCCTTAACTGTTACTTTATATGTGCCTTCTTTCAGATTTGTCCTATCTTTAGTAGTTGCATTATCATCCCATTGATAGGCGTAAGACCCGGTTCCTCCAGTTACCTTTAGGGTTATTGCTCCGTCATTAGCTTCAGGGCAACTTATGTCTGATTTATTATCAATAGAAACTTGTAACTTTGCTATTGGTTGACTAATATTAAAAGGTTGAGATGGAATAGTTTTTATATTATCTGAAACTGTAATATAATAATTACCTATACCTAGCCCACTTATGGAAGGGTTAATTTGACCGACTATTGGGTTATTATTTTTATACCATTGATAAGTATAATTTGTGCTTGATGAAAGTGTACCACCTGATGCATTAATTGTTATGCTTCCTGTGTTTTCTCCATGACATTTAACGTTTTCTTGTTGTACTAGGTTTATGGTAAGAGCTTCTAATTTTACATTTCGCGTATCGGAGGGACATTGGTTACTATCTCTAACAAAAATTTCGTAGGAGCCATTTTGTAAACCTGTAATTACATTTGTACCATATTGAACTTCGCTACCTCCATCTTTTATAACAAAATATGTATAAGTTCCGGTACCACCCGATGCGTTTATAGTGATTGTACCGTCATTGGCGGTGGATGATGAGGGTTGTGTTTGATTTATAGAGGTTATTATTACAGATGTAGGGTTTTTAAAAGTAACTAGTATTGGTTGAGACTCAATGCCAGCTTCATCCTTAACTGTTAAATCATAATTACCGCCAACAATATTGGTAAATGAAGCTGTGTTTCCAATTAAAGTTTGTGAAACTAGTGTTTGCTTATTTGTTAAGATATAAGTATAACTTTTATTTGAATCAAGTACGCCAAATGGTGCGCCTCCTGAAGCAGATGCTTGCAAACTACCAAAAAGGCCACTGCATTTTGCCTCTATATGGCTTTCATTTACAATTGGTCTTGTAGGTTCTTGGACAGTAAATGCTGGTGGAGTTATGTCACATCCTTTTACATCGGTAATTTTAACTGTGTAATTACCCGCTGGTATGTTGACTAGTGTTGGGCTATTAGTTCCTACAATGGTATTTGAACTATTTTTCCATTCATATTTATAACCTCCATTACCGCCAGTGGCCTCGATTGATATACTCCCAGTTGATAGCCCGTTTCCTGTGACAGGTATTATTACTGTTTTTGTTGTAATTAAGCTTAGTTGTGCCGATGGCTGGCTAATTTCAAATGGAAAATCTATTTGACATTTATTTTCATCAGTAACGGTAATGATGTATTTTCCAGCAAATAGATTATTCCAATCTTGAGGATCATTTTGTGTAGGTTTTTCTTTCCAAGTATACGTGTAGGCCCCTGTTCCTCCTTTAAAAATTACATTTAATCTACCGTCTGCAGCCCCAAAACAAGTGGCAGGTGTTGCTTCAAGTGTTCCATCTATTACAATAGCAGCAGGATTCGTAATAACTATTTTCTTAATACCCGTGGGTGTCTGAGAAAACCCTATTGTAGTTAGTAATAAAACAAGGAATGTTATAAAATTTTTCATATTTTTTTATCTTCTTTAGTATTGTCAATACAGCTTTTACTGTCTACTACTTTTATATAATTGTCTCCAGCATTTACATCAATGATTTTTGGAGAGGTAAATTCTATCTGCTGATCATTATTTAAAAAATAATAATAAGGTGGTGTTCCTCCAGAGGCCGTTATGGTTATGGTGCCTTTTTCTCCATTACACTTTGGTTCGGTTACTGTTGCTGAGAAAGAAAAAAGAGGAGGTGATAATATTGTAAAGCTTTTCTTTTCTATAGGATTACTTAGATACTCTTTGCTTCCTACTGTTTTTTTTGTGTAATAAGTAAGTATGTACTTTTCAGCAGGTAAATTTGTCCAAGTATAGGTTGTTGGAGTTGTCATCAAATCTTTAGGAATTGTTTTATTCCCATTTGGGACTGGTGCACCATTTTCAAACATAAGAGACATTTCATATTGTTCACCATCTTGCAGTTCTCTCTCAAATGTGAAGGTAACTGCACCATCATTCGAATAAGAGCAGTTAGTAAAATTGTCGGATGATACTTGTGTGATTTTAGGTGTACATGGAGTAATATTGTAAATAATAATATTTGTTTCAAATGTTTTAGAATAAATATTGATTGGGGCTGCATCCCCCTCTTGTGTAGTAACAAATGAATCATAAAGACCATCAACAGTATAGGATCCTTTTATAAATAAAGGTCCATAGTAATCTTTAAGATCAGGAATCTCATTGACTTTTAGATTTAAATCATTCGTGGTTAATGTCTGACTAATTACAGCATTTGGGGCTACGGAATAAATATCAATCCATTCTCCAGAAATAGGATGCTTATAATAATAAGTAGTAATTTTTTTGTTTTTGATACTAATTACATCACAACTACTAATATTATCATTCGTTTCGGGATTTTGTAAAGAAAAAGCTCCTATATCAGCGCTTGCAGTACAGGCAAACAAGGATTCAGTCCCAAGGGAATTATATTTTTCTAAAGTAAATGCAATTTCTTTATCTTCATTGCAATTGTCAGTATACAATGTTTGACCTCTCAAATACAATTTTAATGGATAATCAGAATCATTTAAATTGATAAGCGTTGCTGTTTTTTTTCCAATAGCATTATTGTAAGAAAATGAATTATAGTGTCCGTAACCGTCTTCATATATAAGTACATTATTTTTATTAAATATCTTAACTGCAGAGACAAATTGTAGAAACGCAGATTGCGGATTGTATTCAAGCAAAATATTTTTTGGTTTCTGCGAATAGCTATTCACAGCAAGACAAAGTAGAAAGAAAGTAATAATTTTTTTCATACGCTTAGTCGTTTGCATTGGTATCAATACAGTTATTGGCATCTGTAACTTTTATTTTATGTCCAAGTTCATTGGCTCCGAGTCCGTCTATTCTATATAGGTTGTCGCTTATTTTTACTTTAGTAGCGGGTTTGCCATTTAACTCAAAATTCTTAGGGATACCGTTTGTTATTAAGACTTCAACACTGCCATCTTCTGCTCCAAAACAACTTGGATTTTTCGGGTTTTGAAGTTTAAAAGTTAGTGGCGTAGCGGGATTGATGGTGAATGAAGGATAAGGTTCTTTATTTATAGATGTTGGTTGTGAATCAATGAAGGTTTGATATATTACATAGTAATTTCCTGCTGCTAAACCTGAAAAAGTATACTTTTTATTAGTTGCAGTATCTACAGTATAAAACGGAGTTGTAATAAGGACATTGTTTTTAAAAAAAGAGAAACTAAAACTTTCATCATTTATTAATGGTCTATCAAATGTTAGGGATACTATACCATCATTATTATAAGCACATGTAGTGTTTTCTTTTTCTATTGGCACTTCTACATTCGGTGAGCAAGGGATAAATGTAAAACTTACTGGATCAGTAAATCTTGTTTGGCAGTATCTTATTCTGAAGTTGATTGGTTTATTAAAATATTGATATGCGTTTGCACCAAAAAGATCTGTTAAGTTTATTTCAAAGCTGGGTTTTCCTTGAGATGAAGTGGGTAAAGGCTTCCAATCATCTGCTAACGTTTGAAATTCCCAATTGTAAATATCAGTTTCAAAACCAGCATTATCAGCTGAAATGAATACACTACAAGAAGGATCTATACTAGGAGGGACTATATTTATAATTGGTTCAATTGTAAAACTAAAATAATTTCCCTCAGAATAAGTATTAGGTAATAAATTCTCGTTTCCATTCCATGAATCACAATGGTTTAAATTTAAATCTATGATATCTGTATAAGTAGAGGATGTAGTGCTGTTATTTGCTTTATATCTTACAATTGAAGTAATTTTGTTTGGTTTATAATTAATCTCTATGACTTGGTTTATTGCAGATTCGGGATTACCGCATCTGGCTCGTAATATAACATTGTTTAAGGATATTGAATTTGAAGAAGCACCATTGATAAAAGGGTCTGGCTGACAATAAACAGTATTAACAGAACCACTATAAGTCAACTTATACTTCTGTGAATAGCTATTTACAGCCAGACAAAGTAAAAAGAAAGTAATAATTTTTTTCATACGCTTAGTCGTTTGCATTGGTATCAATACAGTTATTAGCATCAGTAACTTTTATTTTATGTCCATCAGGTTTTGCTTTGAGATTGTTTATTCTATAAAGATTTGGACCTACTTCGTCTGGAATAACATTATCGCCATCCACTTCAAAAAACTTTGGGATACCACTCGTAATTAAGACATCAACACTGCCATCTTCTGCTCCAAAACAACTTGGATTTTTTGGGTTTTGAAGCTTAAAAGTTAGTGGCGTAGTGGGATTAATGGTGAATGAGGGATAAGGCTCTTTGTTTATAGTCGTTGGTTGTGAACCAATGAAGGTTTGATATATTACATAGTAATTTCCTGCTGCTAAACCTGAAAAAGTATACTTTTTATTAGTTGCAGTATCTACAGTATAAAACGGAGTTGTAATAAGGACATTGTTATTAAAAAAAGAAAACTCAAAGCGTTCATTTTCTATTAATGGTCTATCAAATGTTAGAGATACTATTCCGTCATTATTATAAGCACATGAAGTGTTTTCTTTTTCTATTGGCATTACTACATTCGGAGAGCAAGGGATAATATCATAAGGCAAAATATTGGTGAATTGTGTTTTATATCCTGTTCTGAAATATATCTTTGTTTTGTTTTCGAAACCAGCCAATTCTTTAATCTTAAAAGATATACCTCTTTGCTCTTGAAAGTTAGCTGCAAAATCTATCCAATTTGTACCATCAAAGCTATATTGCCAATTCCAGCCGTTTGTTAATTTAATTATATCGTCAGGGCATTTGTTAAAGTCAGAGGTGTTTGTAGGTGTTGTGTGGATTAAATAGAAATTTGTAGTTGCAAAACATCCCGTTAATCCTCCATTATTATAATTTTTAATATCAAATTCAATATTTTGATTAATAAAGCATCCCCTGTGATAACTGTCAAAAAGTAAAGTGATTTTTTTAGTTGTTAGATTTGGTGACATATAAAAAAAATCTTCTTTTCCTAGTACAGGAGTAAAGAATGGATTAGGATAAAAAAAATAATCATTATTATCAAATTGGATTTGATGTATACCATCAGTTTGTTGCAATTCATCTCTAGCTTCAATATCTGAAATGAATAATATCCCATATTCATTTTGAGAGTAAATGGAGTTTGTCCCCAAAAATAAAATAAAAAATAAAAGTATATTTTTTTTCATTTTTTCTTAAAATTTAACCGTATAAAACTCCATTTTAGACATTCTTCCATCTTTAAAAATCGCTCTAATACCGTATTTGTAATTGGTATTTATGGTAATAGTTGGGTCAGACAATTGTCTGGTTGTACCACTTACAATTTGTATCAATTGCAAAGCATCTTTCTCAGAGGCTTTATAAATTTCAAAACTATCGACCAAAGGATTGTTGTAGTTCCAAGACAGATCTATGGTATTATTCGTTTTGTTGGCTTGAGCATAAAAGCCTTTTATTGAATCCATCACGCCAAATAAAGGAACATAAGTTGATAGGCTAGGCGAGGGGAGAGATTGAAGCCCTGATTCGTCTTTAGCAAAAATGGCATAAGTATACGTATTACCTTCTTCAACAGACTTGTCTTGAAATTGTTCTTCTTTGTTTTTGGTTTCAAAAACAAGTACCCAATCCTTTTGATCGTTTTGTTTTCGATACAATTGATGCAAGGCCACATCCTCACTTTGACTTCCGAACCATTCCAAGAAAACGCCTCCTTCTTTAATGTCATATTTTGAAAAAACAGGCGCAGCAGGAGGGATAATGTCTGGTTTTTTTAGAATGAGAGGCTCTGAGTATTCAGACATATTGTATCTGTAGTCTACAGCAATCACTTTGTAATACACTTTGCTGTTTAACGTTTTGAGTACTACTTTATCTTCAAATGAGTTTTTTTCATTGGGGCTCACTGTTAACTGACTGTATTCCTCAGACGCATTATAAGCTTTATAAATTCTATACCCCAATAGGTCCTTTTCTTTATTGGCAGCCCATGAAATTTTTACCACACCTAGGCTATCAATAGTGCCTTTTAAATCCATAGGTTTGCTTGGAGGAATAGAATCAATGGGCTGAACAAGCATTGGGAAGGAAGTCCTACTACTTCCTTGTTTGCCCACTGCGGTGATGGTGAAATAGTTGGTTGCGTTTAATTTATTGTAGAGGATAGTTCGGGTCTTTGGCGTAATGTTTTTGATTACTGTGACATAGTTGTTATCTTCTTTATCCGAGCGATTAAGTTCAAAACCTGATATTTCTTCATTTCCCTCTTCTGGGAATTCCCAAACTAAGTTAACGGTAGTATCGTCTTTAAATTCTTTTACCGTAAGGTGAGGAACATATTTTAGTAATGACTTTCCTTTTCCACTAACAATTTCAGAGTAAGGACCTAATTCTCCAAAAACAGAAATCCCTTGAATACGATAACTGTACTCCCGATTGTTTGCAATAGAGTCTACATAAAATATTCTATTATTATTTGTGTTTTCTTGATTCAGGCTAGTATATGGTTTTTGAGTAATTCGTTCAAACGTTTTTTTATCCAACGAACGTTCAATATAATAACTACCATATGCGTGGGCTAGTATATTGAAGTTCCAGCTCAACATCGTGCTATTGTCAGTAAAATGAGCGGTAAAATCCATGGGTTTAGGTAAAGCTTCCCACTCTTTTGGATTTACAAAAACACCTCCGTACTTAATTTCTAATACTTCATTAGGAACATTGGAAGAAATTCGATACAGGTATTTTTCGTTCTCTTTGATATTGGTATCTTCAAAACCTAATCCTGCTTTTTTTGCAATTTCAAAGTCTTTGTCTGCCGTGTATAAAGCAAAAGTGAATCGTTGTTCAGTTTCTTCAGAAAGGTTAATAATAGCTTGTAGCTTATCGGTTCCTGTAACAGAAAATTCCTCGCCATAGATTGCTTGAGCTATAATTGCAGCGTTTTCATTAGCCTCAATTATTGCTTCCCAAGAAGCTAAAGGTTCTGGTGTATATTGTTTAGCCAGAATAACTTTTTCAGGACTAGATAGGGTTTTATTGTTGCGCGCAATAGTAAAACGCTCTATTAAATAGCCATACTTGTTTAGTTTTTTCCATGCTAATGCATCGGTAACTGCCCATCGTAGTAAAACTTTATTCTTTTGAACTCTTGAGAGTACTCTGATTTCCTGTTTATTTTCTGAAGTTTCAGCTTCTTTTATGGTTTTATTTTGAGCTAATCCTAAATTTATAGTTGTTAAAATAAGGATTAGTATATAGTTTAACTTCATTTTAATTGGTTTTATTGAATGTAAAAATTGAACTTGTTCCTAATTGTCCACCAGGTAAAGTGTAATTCAATTTTATGTTGTAGTTACCTTTTTTGATGTAAGGAAAAGTCCCGTTGATAATATAATCATACTTACTTTTCATGTCTTGATTGGTAGTGTTTAGATATTTGTTTACTACTTTATATCTTAGATCTACAAAGTCAGTCTTGTAATAAAAAGGTAAATTATATCGATAAGGTAGGTAATCTCTGAGCATGAAACTACTTGAATTATTCATCAGATAGTCTTGATACCACACCAATGTTTCGACACCTTTTGTTGGCGGAATTCCTAAGATATTTGTATTTCTGTCTAAGGTTAAATCACTTTCTAATGGATATCCTTTATATATCAAAGGGAATATTTCATTTTTATAATAGTTATCGTCCAATATAGCTTCAGTGGTTACCAAAGGAATATTTAAAGTTTTGGCATTACCTATAAGTTCAATTTCGTCAAATGGTTCTGTCGAATTATTGATCGAATGTAAGGCATGTACATCTGAGTAGATGATTTCTACCAAAGTTTGTTTTGGTTTTTTTGCAGCCATTTTTTCCTGAAAAGTATTGTATTGGCTTGTGTTGAAATTGTATTGCAAAAGTTCAATACCTTGTCCTCCAGTTATGGTTTCTTTTAACTCATTGTTTTTAGTTTCAACGCTAGTTTCTGAATCTAAATTTTGAGTTTGATAACTTTCTTTTAGATTGTTATTTGCCTCTGATTGGGTTTCTAGAGTCATTAAAGTGAGATTGTAAGACTTTGTTGTTTCTAAAACTGGCATGTCAATACTTACTTTTTTCAAACTAGTTGAATAGGTTATTCCGCCATTTACTGTTTTGGTGCCGGTTTTATAAAAAGCTTTTTGAGTCTGACCTGGTTTTAGCTCAAATAAATAAGATTGACCTTGTTTAAGGACTACATAAGCTTCTTTACTCTCATTTTGATACACATATTTTTGATCAAAAACAGGATAGCAATAAGCAATATTTGTTACAGGTATATTATTTGGCGCTGCTCCAGTAGTAAAATTAATTGTCTCATTTTCGGTAGCGATTTGACCGTTATCATAAATGGTTTTCCAGTTACCATTACTATATTCTTGGAAACTTACTTTTACATTAAGTATTAAATCAGAATTTTGTGGTAATACTTCGGTAGCATTGAAGCTTACCAAATCATTAGTTGCATTCCAACTGATAGAGCCAAGTATTGGAGCACCATTTTTCTTAATAGTATATTCTTCTAGTTTTAGTCGATACGTTTTTGAGCCGTTATCTTCCTCGATTACGAAGCTTTTATCTATTGGCATGTTAAATCCAACTTGAGGTACGGCAAAAACATTTACATCTTTAGCATCTTTGGAAGGGGTAATATCTGCTATGGCCTTTAAACCGTTTAAAGGTGTGTCATTGATGAATTCGCATTCTTTCCCAAACTCAAGTTTGAATCGGAATCGTCCTTTTACTAATCCTCCAAGCAGATTAAAATATCCACCCATATACCCTCTGATCCAAACTGGATTAGGTAGTTTTGCTTGTACTAAAACGGCACCTCCTCCTTCAATAATTTTTATTTTCTTTCTTATCATAAAGAGTTTAACTTTAATTCCTAACTCTCCTTTTATGTAAGCATACGTTTGACCATTGGCATACCATCCATTAATCCCAATGGGACCAGAACCTTTACATTGCGCTTCGCCATAGTCTTTAAGCATAATGTCGAAACCAAAACCAGCTTGGAAATTAGCGTAAAAGAGTAGGAAAGTTATATCTCCAGTTTTGATGCTAAAATCAGATCCGAATGCGAAACCTTTGCCATTACTAAGGCTGTTTTCGTTACGCATGTAGTCTAACTGTTCTAGTTTAACGCCCAAAAGATCTGCAACTATAGCAGGAGGAGGTGGACTTGCAGGTATATCGTCTCCCATCATAAAATAACCTCCAGCTTCAACTTCAACAGGACCTATAGCCATCTTTAAACCTAATCGGTCGGTTGGAGTTCCCATACGAATATACCACTTGCCAGGAGCGAAATGTAAAACCGCCCACCCAGCTCGATTACCTGATGCGCGACCTTTTATAAAACCACCAGGAGTATCAATGTATAAGTCAAATGTACCATGTAATGTTTTTGATCTGAAGTCATATTCTATTGCTGCAAATGCATTAATTCCCATAGAGCTTTTTATATCATTTGGATATAAATCCTCTGCCGCTTTGGATAGGTTTTCTTGTTTTAATTTTTCAAGAATTGCTTTTGAAAATGTAGCTTCTTTTTCACTAACAGCTTTTAACGCCTCTTTAAGTTTATCTGGTACGGGAATTTCAAAAGGTTGCATAACATGACCCTCACCATAAATACTGATTCTGTTAATGCCAGAATTGCTATTAAAAGCTATTTCGAAACCAGCACCTCCCCAAAAAGCATCTGTGGTTGCTGTTCCCGAAAATTTAATCATGGCTTTTACCCCTAGACTTGAATTGATATCTGGCACATAATTTGAACCTGAAGCCACAAAACTGCTACTGAATCCCTCTTTTTTCATTCTATAGTAAGCACCACCACCAAAACCTTTAAAGGTGATTGCTCCCGAAGGAATATTTAGATTATCTACCATGGCGTCAACATACCAATATCTGAATGTTGTTGCTCCAAATATTGCGTTCGCCTCAACCTTGATACCACCAGTGAAATCACAACTTAGCATTCCTTTAAAACCTTTGCCATAAACAGGATCATTGTCCATTATGGCAATGCTTCCATTTAGTTTCATACCACCTAAATCGGCTCCAATGGCAATCTGTTCAAAGGTCAGATGATCGTATTTCCATTTCTGGATTCCTTCCCCTTTTCCAAATTTTCCAACGACATAAAATTTAGTTTGCCCTGTAAATTGATTTTCCATCATATTAATGGCCAAATCAACTTTTAAGCTAGCACTTTCTGGAGATGTAATTAGTGCTATTTCATTAATAGTAACAGGAAAATTACTTACACTAGCGTCTTTACTATCAGTGTTTTTATAACCAAAGTAATCAGCACTCAGATAAGGAGAGACCGTTTGTAATGTCAAATTTTGGAATATAATTCCTTTGAAATCAACTGTTTCTTTGGTCTGTGCATTTGTTCCTGATTGTGCAGTACTAGGCGATTTATTACTCGCTTTTAATGACAACGTCCCGAATAAAACAGCTTTTGGAAAAAATTTACCGTCTTTAACTTTTAGTTCAACATATGAGTTTTCCTTAATGGTAGCAGTTGCTTTGAAGGCCTGAAAGCATATATCATTAGTAACTTGTGCATTAAGAATATATTCATCATTTATTGGATCTATGCTACCCTTGTATTTTAACTCAGATCTTTGTTCTTGGCTAAAAGTAGATGTTTTATCAGATACAGGTAAAAGAATTTCACCATTAAAATCAGCTGAAACTAATGAATTTGCAGCAATTTTAACATCGAGTGAGTCTAAAGACATTTCCCACCCAGAGGCATCACCTTCATCTAGGCTAATTAAATTAGTTCCTAAAAAATGTCCTGAAACCCCCATACGGTCAATTAGTAGATCTTTTGCGTTAAAATGTACCCTAGCCTTACTATTCTTTTTCTTGAATTCCTCAGGTAACACAACATTAAGCGTTTCTACATATATTCCCCGCCATAAATTTTCATTTCCGGGTATTAAATATTTGGCTTCATAATTAACAGGCCATTTTACATTTTTAGAATTTCTTAAATCGCTAAAATCCAGTACTGCATTATTGAGTTCGAAACAAAAACCTTTTTTTGAAGCCAACTCAAATTTTGGCATAGATATTTCTACCAAAATATCATTCCAATTTGACACAACAGTTTTGAAATTAGTAGTAACATGTGCTGTCTTATCTTCAGCAATAAATTTGTCATTAACTGGAATAATTAGATTTCTGGAAAATTTTAAATCGGCAGTAATTCCTAGTTCTTTAAAACCATTGCAATCAATTGTGACATATGTCTTTTTATCAACTTCTCCAGTTGCCATATTCATACCTCCCTTTAAAATCAATAAAAGGTTTTCACCATTAATTTTGATAGGAACGTCACCAAGTAAAACTAGATTAGTATCACCAACTAATCCGCCTTTGTGGGATAGTTTAATATTGTTTGCACCAAAGAATAATTGTGTTGACTGCCCGTTAGCATCTTTTTGTGGAACTATGATTCGTACGAAAGCCGTTAATTCAGTATAATCAGCTTTAAATGTGGCCTTGCTTATTCCTAACATATATTGAATGCCTCCAATTGTTTTTTTTATACCTAAAGGCAACATCGAAAGCTTTTTTGGCTCTAATAAATCAGTTAGACTGCTATTTTTTTCTATTTTTTCTATAGTAGCTTTTGCAAGATCTAAATCGTTTTGTGTTTCTTGCGATACAGGGAAATTTTTAGTCAAATAATCGAGGGTAAACTCACTTTTTGCTGGCTTATAATAATGGCTTGATGTTGCATTTGTTGAGATAATTTTTTTAGTATCTACATATTTTATTTGCGATAATGATCTCTTTTTTGAACTGTTTATTGAGTCTTTAACTACAGTTGAGTATGTGGGAGGAGCAATAACAAGAAGAATGATGCTTAAAATTAATAAGCGCAACTTAGTATTAATTTTTTTCAATTTTTTTTTGGTTAAGTTTGTAATTTTATTTTACTAACCTTTTACGGGTTGATAGAATTTTGGGTTCCCAAATTTAAAATTATTTTAGTAAGAAACAAATGTAATTTTGTTTATTTTTTAACAAATAAAAGAGGTTCTTTTTGATGTTTATAACTGATATTCCATAAGAAAAACGTACACCTTTTAGGGTATTTAAAAATTTTAGTTCATGTTTTTTAGTGTTTTATGTTGATTTTTTTATTGCTTATAAGTAACTTTTTTCGGTTTCGAAGACTTTTGTTCGTAATAATTCAAGATGACTATTTATAGTATAAGATTTAGTTGAGTTTCCTTTCATTTTTTCCGTGGTTCCGTTTCATTTTGAAATTTCGATAAATCGAGAAGTATTGAGCTCAATTTTAGGTCCGTTGATTGTATCGTTTGTTAAATTTGGAATAGTTCGTTTTTGGAAGCTTTAGATTTTTTTGTATAAAATAGATTTGAAATTTTGTGACTCATAACATACGTGTTAATTGTTTATTAAATTTATTTTAAATAGCTTTTTTTAACAAGATATTCATCTCCTGAATCCTATACAATCATTGGGTTCACAAGAAATTCGGTTACCCTGATTTTGATTATTTTAGGGTAGCCAATTTCACACCAAAATTACACGATTTACTATATAATTTGAGTTTAAGCGAAAACAAAAAAGCCTGTAAATCCTATGATTTACAGGCTTTTGCTCTGATTTGAAAAAGTAAAAGTGGAGTCGCCGAGAATCGAACTCGGGTCCAAACAAGCAACTAAAAGGCTTTCTACACGCTTATTTCCTGATTGGGTTTTCGATTGAATGCTAGGCCAGAAACAGCCACATGCAACTTATCTTCTTAATTTCGATTACCACCCGAAGCTCATAGTAATCTAGGTTTATTTTTACGGTTCCCCTGTACTGACCGCCACAAACCAAGGCTTTCAAGGAGAATCCAGCTTTCCTACCTTGTAGGAACGTGGCGCAATCGTACTATAATTCGGATTATGCAGCTAAAGCGTAGTTATTTT